>JBKHDE010000062.1:0-21890 GCA_046541495.1 Desulfococcaceae bacterium | reverse complement strand
GGAGAGAAAATCTATTCTTCAAACCTTCCGATTCCTGAACCCGGATCCATGTTTCTTTTGGGCATCGGCCTGATCGGCTTTGCACGTGGGTTGGGAAAAATCAGAAGATAAAAAACGCAGTTTCAAAAAGCGCGTAGGAGTTTCAGAGCTGAGATGTCCTGCGCGTTTTACCCTTCTTGCCAGGCATGAGATGGTATTTCTAACTCTGTTGATTCTGCCGGCGATTTTCTCCCACTCCTCCGGAAACCCCCGCCTAAAAACGGCTTCCCGACAAGATCTCACTTCCCCGCAAAATCCCTCCCGGCGGGCCTGGCTCCATCTGGCGGTCACGGATGCGACCGGACGCACTGTCTTCGAATCCGGGGCGCTCAATCCCGACGGTTCCATTCAGGGCAACGACAACGACATGGACCGCACTCAGTTTGAACCGCACTACACCCAAATCGATGATCCGGATCAGGTCCAGATCTATGAGCCGATCATGGTGGATCCTGAAGGCAAGGTGACCACCGGCCTTCTTTCGGCCGTCCGATTTGTCAAAGACAACCGCCTGCTTCCCACCGGGTTCGACAAGAAAACCGCACAGGCGGATATCGCGGTGCAGGGAGCGGCCTACCCGGATAAAGACTTCATCGGCAGCGGGGATGTGATCCGCTACCGAATCCCCATCGACTCGGGGAAAGGCCCTTTCACGGTTCAGGCCGATCTCTGGTACCAGCCCATCGGATTTCGATGGGCTCAGAATCTCAAACAGCAGCAGGCCGAAGAGATCGACCGGTTCGTGTCGTATTATAATGCCATGTCGGAGCAGTCCGGCATCATCATGGCCGAAGACACGGTGACGGTCGGTGAATAAGCGACAGGTTAAAACCAGCAAGTTTCTCAGTTACGTCCTGCGCCACAAACCGGAAGCCATCGGCTTGAGCCCACTTTCTCGAGTCTATCCTGAAAAGCGGCCTTCACCCACGGAACCGGCAGCACGTCCACCTCTCGCCCGACAGGCACACGGCGGTCAACGTGGGCCGACGACACGGAAAGCCGGTGGTGCTGACCATTGACGCAAGCGCCATGCACCAGGCCGGCCACCGGTTCTATCTATCGGAAAACGGCGTCTGGCTGACCGACCGAGTGCCGCCCGAATATGTGCGTGACGAACACGATATTGCATGATTCCGTGGATCGGTCGAAAACGACGACGACATTGCCCGTCCTTAAGTGGTCCATCACCTCCTGCACCTTCTTCTCTAAAGAGGCTTCCACCGCTCCGTAGTCGGTGCCCTCGCGGGTGATGAATTCTTCCACCAAGGCCCGAAGGGTGCCGGGGTTGATTTGGGCCTGGGGGATTTGAATCGAATTTTCAGAGATTTTTCTTGAAGGCGTATGATCTGCTTACATTTTTTCCCGAGAACATTTTGTTGCGGTTCGCAACGGAACCCTCCCCATGAAGGGCGGGTTGATGAGAAAGGCAGCCGTATCCGCCTTTGCCTGAAAATCCGGGTTTCAAAACACCCGAATACATGCTTTTCCGTATGGAAGTGGTGCAAACCAGGTATTAGTAAGGGTAATGATAAAAATTGACACATTCGCCCCGGGAACGAAATCGGGCGATTCGCACCGAAAAAATCGGCTGAGCCGAAAGGAGGCGCATATGAGCGGAATCGCAGTGGGGTGGAATACGCCCCATCCGGAAAAAGTGGAAACCATGTTCAGCAAAATGACCCATCGAGGGCCGTATCTTTCCGGCACCAGGACGGTGGGAAAAGCCGTTCTGGCGCAAAATTACGTGCGAGCCGATACCGCCGGGGCCGCGCCGGATGCCACAGTCCCTTTCAGCGACGGAAAAGACGGCCTGACCCTCTGCTTTGACGGGCAGATCGGAAACTGGCGGGAACTCGCCGCCCGATACGATGTGGAGGACGGCCCGTTCCGGGAAGAACGGCTGGTGCTGACCCTGTACCGCCGGTACGGCGAAGCCATGCTGGACAAGCTGGATGACACCATCTTTTGCCTGGTGATCACCGACGGCTCACAGCTGCTGGCGGCCCGGGACCTGCTCGGCATCAAAACACTGTTTTACGCCGAAGATCAGGGCGCCCTCTATCTGGCCACGGAACTGAAGTCCATCATCACCGTTTCCTCGAAGGTCTATGAGTTTCCTGCGGGTCAGGCCATGAATGCGGACGGACGCTTTCGGACCTTTACCGCCCTGCCCGACACCCCTCCGACCCAGTCCGAAGAAGACATCGATGCCATCTGCGGGAATGTGCGTCGTATCATTCAGAAGAGCTTTGACGCCCATGTCGATTTTTCAAACCCCACCGGCGCATTGTTGAGCGGCGGCATGGACAGCAGCGTGATTTCGTTGCTGGCCGCGGAGGCAGTCAAGGCGAACGGCGGCGGTGGCCCCCTCCGCACCTACGCCATCGGCGTGGGCGAAAGCAGTGATATCCTGAACGCCAGGATCATGGCCAAATTCATCGGCAGCGATCATCAGGAGCTGTATATCGGGATCGAAGAGATCATCGAGGCCCTGCCCGAAGTGATCTATTATCTGGAGCATTTCGACCCCTCTCTGGTGCGAAGTTCGGTGGCCAATTTTCTGATCAGCAAAAAAGCCCGGGCGGAAGGCATAGAGGTGCTCCTGTCCGGCGAAGGCGGGGACGAGGTCTTCTGCGGATACGGCTATCTCAAAAGATTTTCACCGGAGAAGATGTTCCCGAAACAGATGCAGTGCCTCGGATATCTGCACAACAATGCGGCCCTGCGCCTCGACCGCATGAACTATTCCCATTCCATCCGGGTGGTGACGCCGCTGATCTCGAGTGAACTGCTCCAGTATGCCCTGACCATTCCCCCGGAATTTAAGATTCGGACGGCGGGAGAAGAAAAGATCGAAAAATGGATATTTCGCAAAGCCTACGAAAACCTTTTACCGGAGGTGATCACCTGGCGCTACAAGCAGGAATTTTCCCAGGGGTCGGGCTCGGCCGATGCGCTGCTGAATATCTTTGAAGAAAAGGTGTCGGACGATACCCTCCAGGAGGCCCGGACCGTATATCCAAATATCCGCAGCAAAGAAGAAGCCTACTACTTCAATATCTTCAAAGACCATTTCGGCGCCGGTAAAGCGGCGGAAACGGTCGGTCAATGGCCTTTGCTGTAATTCTAAATTTGAAGGCATATGCGAAGACATTCCGGGTGAACAACCGAGAAAAGGAAGTGTGAATTGGGCAAACTACTGAAGATTATCGGAATCGCACTGGTCATCCTGCTTGTGGGAATTTTCCTCTGGGGCAACCTGATCGAACCCCGAATCATCGACGAAACCCGATACGAGGTGTCCATTCCCGATCTTCCGGATGAATGGAATGGCGCGCGCATCGCATTCATCACCGACATTCAGATCGGCATCTGGTTCGGAAATCCGGATACCGCCCGACGGGCCGTTCTTCGCATCATCAAGGAAAAACCGGCGGCGGTGCTGCTGGGGGGCGATTTTATTTATCATCCCACCGAGGCGGATGAACCCCCCGCCGAGGCCCTTCTCGAATACGAGTCGGAAGAAAAAACCGCGGCTGTGAGCGAAATCACCCGGGTCGTTCAAATCCTTCGGCCCTTCATCGATATGGGTATTCCGGTATACGCCGTTCTGGGCAATCACGACTTTGCCATGGAAACAAAATCCGCCCTCAAGGTAGACTGGGTGGCGGAACAGTTGGCGACCTCGCTTCAGGAGGCCGGGATCACCGTTTTAGAAAACGAGGTAGTCGAGATTCAGCGCCAAGGCCGTTCGACGGAAACGGACACCCGCCCCCTCTACCTGGTGGGCATCGGCCCCCACTACCCGGGAAAGGACCGCATCGAGAACGCCTTTTCGAATTTGCCGGAAGGCGCGCCGCGGATTGTCTTGATGCACAATCCCGAATCTTTTCAGGATATTCCGGCCGGGCAGGCCCCCCTGGCCATGGCCGGTCATACCCACGGCGGGCAGATACGGCTCCCCTATATGCCCGCCTGGACCTGGCTGTCCATCGTTGCACAGGGTGAAGTCCATGCCGACGGCTGGATTGAGGATTTCGGCAATGAAGGAAACCGGCTGTACGTCAACCGCGGAATCGGTTTCAGCACCATTCCGGTCCGAATCAATTGCACCCCGGAGCTGACCTATTTTACGCTGATCGGCGGGTAAAGATTCCAAATCCCATGAACATTTTCGTTTTGGATCGAGACATTCCCGCCTGCGCCCGATATCACGCGGATCAGCATGTGGTGAAGATGATCCTGGAGTCCACTCAGATGCTCTGCACCGTCTCTTCTCAATGCGGTATGCAGGCGCCCTATCGGCCCACCCATTTGAAACATCCCTGCACTCTCTGGACCGGCCGGTCCCTGGCCAACTGGAAATGGCTGCGTCGACTGACGCTTCAACTGAATTCCGAATTCAAATACCGATACCGAAAAGAGGCCGATCATGCCTCCGCCGCCGTGGCCCGGGACCTCCTACCGCCGCCGCTTCCCGATATCGGCCTGACCGAGTTCGCCCAGGCCATGGACGCGCAGTATCAGGTGCCGGGAGACCCGGTGCGGGCCTACCGAAATTTTTACATCGGAGAAAAAAGCCGATTCGCCACCTGGACCCGGCGCAGACCGCCGAAATGGTTCAGCCGTGCCGTCCGGTCACACCCGCAACCTCAATAATAAGGAGACGGAGAATGGGAAATCATTTGACCACCTACCTCAGCGACCATGCGGCCGCGTCCGTGGCCATGATCGAACTGGCCAAACGGAGCCGCGAAAACAACAAAGGGACGGAACTCGGGGATTATTTGAGCAGAACCATTCCACGACTGGAAAATGAACACAGCGCCCTGGAACATTTCATTCATCAGATGGACGGGTCCGAGTCGACCGTCAAAAACATCGCCGCCTGGGGGGCGGAAAAACTGGGCCGGCTTAAATTGAATGATGCCGTCTTGCGTTACTCCGAATTGAGCCGTATAGTAGAACTCGAAGGATTGATCGCCGCCGCTGAAATCAAGATCATCATGTGGACCGTCTTGAAGGCGCATGCGGCTCAAGATGCAGGCTTTTCAGGCCCCGATATGGACCGGTTCATCAGTGAGAACCAGACCATGAAGGAAAACCTCAAAGGATACCACCGGACGGCGGCGCAGACGGCCCTTTCAGAAAATTGATCAGAAAAACGATCGGTGCCGTTTCGGTCAACTCAAAAAGGCGGCCCGGCGGTTTCGTCGTCGCAGGATGTATCTTGCGACTTTCAACCCACTCACAGCATACAGGAGGATGAAAATGGTGGAAGCATCACGTGAAGAACGAAAAAACAAAGTCATCGAAGTACTGAACAAAGCCAGAGAAATGGAACTCCATGCCATCTCTCAGTACATGAACCATCACTACAACCTCGACGACATGGACTACGGCGAACTGGCCAAAAACATGAAGCTGATCGCCATCGATGAAATGCGGCATGCGGAGATGTTCGCCGAACGGATTACCGAACTGGGGGGAGAGCCGGTCGCCGGATTTACCGACAAGGTGGAAAAAGGCGAAAAACCCGAGCAGATCTTCAAAAGCGATCTGGGCCTGGAAGACGACACGGTGGACAAATACAACCAGTTTCTGCTGGTCTGTCGGGAAAACGGCGACAGCACCACCATGAAAATCTTTGAAGACATTATCGATGAAGAACAGGAACATCTCAACTATTTCGACGATATCGGAAACCATATCGAAGAACTCGGCTCCGCCTACCTGGCCCGGATCGCCGGCACCTCCGCCAGCACCGGCGGGTACTCCAAAGGCTTCACCGGCATGACCGCCGGCGAAGGCGAATAACCATTCCTCATTCCGGGCCGCTCGCAAAAGACAGCGCGGCCCGGGTGTTGATCCTTACCGATACAGGCAATCCTTACATGGCACATCCCTGGAAAACCCTCGACGCGGTCGACACCGATGCGGGTCCTCTGGAACTCCGCCGACGCGGAGACCGGGACTTTCTCATCACCGTGGACGGCCGTGTCCTCATGAACAGCTCGGCCCAGCGCTCCGAGCAGGAGTTGGGCAGGCTCGCCTGCCGCCCCCTGAAGCATCACCCCCGGCCCCGGGTCCTGATCGGCGGGCTGGGGATGGGGTATACCCTGAGAGCGGTGCTCGACCAACTGAGTCCGACCGCCCGGGTGGTGGTGGCGGAACTGAACCCGGCGGTGGTGAACTGGTGCCGGGGGCCGCTCTCGGTACTGACCGATGCCGCGGTGGCCGACCCTCGGGTGAGGCTGGAAATCACCGATGTGGCGAACCTGATTCGAACCGCCGCCGGGAAAAAAGGAAAGCGCTATGACGCCGTCATTCTCGACCTTTACACCGGCCCCTATGCCCACACCCATACCCGCAAAGATCCGCTTTACGGCCGCAAGGCCGTCGAGACCGCCAAGGCGGCCTTGAATCCCGGCGGCATTTTCGCGGTATGGGGTGAAAACCATGATCCGGAGTTTGAAAACCGGCTCGGTTCGGCCGGATTCACGACCACGGTTCATCGGCCCGGACGAGGCGGATTTCGGCATGTGGTCTATCTGGGAGAAAAGCCTATTATGGAGAAATCAGCCGCGACCGCATCGGCCTCGAAGCAGGCGTCTGAACCCAAAGACGGGGAATTCGCCTTCCTGCGGGTCAAATCGGTCAAGCCCTTCGGCGCCTTCATGGATCGGGGAAAGGAGGACGATCTGCTGGTTCCCGGAAGCGAGCAGGAATCCCGAATGAAGGTGGGGGAGCGCCATGTGGTCAGGATCCTCCGAAACGAAGACACCGGGCGGCCCTACGGCACCACCCGCATCGCCCGGCACTGCGATCCGAATCCGCAAGATTTGTCACCGGGAGACAAGGTGCGGCTGCTGATGTTTCGACGCACCCAGTTGGGCATGATGGCGGTGGTCAATGAGGCCTATATCGGCTTGATCTTTCGAAGCGAGATATTTGAACCGCTGGCGGTCGGGGATCGGCGGCAAGGCTATGTTCAGCGCATTCGGGATGACGGAAAAATCGACCTCACCCTGAAAAAACCGGGGTATCGATCGGTTTCCGCCTCCGCCGATAAGATTCTTGCCGCACTGAAATCATCCGGGGGGTTTATCCCCTGCCATGACAAAAGTTCCCCCGCCAAAATCGAGCGGCTGTTTTCCATGAGCAAGAAGGAATTCAAACGCACCATCGGGGGGCTCTACAAACAAAGGCGCATCGACATTTCAGACCAAGGGATTCGCCTCAAGGAAACCGGCTCCGGTTGAAGGCGCCCAATGAAACCCCTGCACCATGAAGAAAAAGACCGATCACCGGTGGCCCTGCTGCTGATCGATGTCATCAACCCTCTCGATTTTGAAAAGGGAGAAGACCTGCTGTCCTTTGCCCTGCCCATGGCCGACCGCCTGGCCGAACTCAAAGAGCGGGCCCATGCCGCCGGGATTCCGGCCATCTATGTGAACGACAATTTCGGCCGGTGGCGCTCCAACTTCAACCGGCTGATCGATTTTTGCACCGAAGAAGGCCGGGTGGGCAAACCGGTGGTGGAAAAACTCCGCCCGGCGGATGAGGACTATTTTGTGCTCAAGCCCAAGCACTCCGGTTTTTTTTCCACCTCATTGCGCACCCTGCTTCGGTATCTGGAGGTCCGCAAAACCATCATCACCGGCATGGCCACCGATATCTGCGTTCTGTTTACGGCCAATGAAGCCTATATGAACGATTACGGCGTGCTGGTGCCCCGGGACTGCGTGGCCGCGGAAAAAAAAGAATACCACCTGGACGCCCTCAAGCTGATGGAACGGGTCCTGAAGGCGGACATCACCGCCTCCCCGGACCTCGACCTGGATGCCCTGCTGGCCGAAGCCGGACGCCAGGTGCGGTGATAGCCGGCGCCTTCAGCGCATCATACCGGCCCGTGCCCGGATGGTCTCCCAAGGTACATCCGTTTGGAAAGCGAAGGGTCGAGATTCCCGAATACAAATCACTCCGATTCCGCCCTGGTGGGCGTCCGCCGTGAAGGGGCGCCCTTTTTCCCCGTAATTTCAGTATCGGCAGAGCAGCCCCGCGCATTGTTGTGTAAATACCCGTGCTTCCAAATACATAAAACACCCCCGCGAATATACAGAGTGCTCCTTATTGTGAAATTCTCCCGTTTTTGAAAAGTTCAGGGATAATCGCAAAGCTGAAACCACCCCCTGAACCAAACGAATAGAGGACAAGGGACATTCTCATGATGAAAGGAAGGGTATTGATCACCGGCGGGGCCGGGTTTATCGGCTCGCATGTGACGGATGAACTTCTGAACAGCGGGTACGCGGTCCGGATTATAGACAACCTCAACCCACAGGTTCACGGCCCCATCAAAGGCCCGCCGGACTATCTCAATCCGGAAGCCGAATTCATCCGCAAGGATATTCGAAACATCGACACCCTTCGCAAGGCTTTGGAGGATGTCACCCATGTCTGCCACCTTGCCGCCGAAGTGGGGGTGGGCCAGAGCATGTATGAGATCGAAAAATACACCGCAGTCAACACCCTGGCCACGGCCACCCTGTTGCAGGCACTGATCGAACGGCCGGTGGAAAAATTGGTGGTGGCCTCCAGCATGTCCATCTACGGGGAAGGCCTGTACCAGTCCCGGTCCGGGGAATTCTACACCCAGACCCAGCGCACCCCGGACCACTACCGGCAGGGCCGGTGGGAGATCGACGACCTCAACGGCGATCCGCTGTTTCCGGTGCCCACCCCCGAGCAGAAGGGGCCTTCACTCTCCTCGGTCTACGCCCTGACCAAATACGACCAGGAGCAGATGGCCCTGATCATCGGCCGGGCCTACCAGTTACCGGTGACCGCCCTGCGGTTTTTCAACACCTACGGCCCGCGGCAGGCGCTGTCCAATCCATACACCGGGGTGCTGGCCATCTTCTCCTCCCGCCTGCTGAACGACAAACCGCCGCTGATCTTTGAAGACGGCCGGCAAAAGCGGGATTTCGTCAGCGTCCATGATGTGGCCCGGGCCTGCCGGCTGGCTCTGGAAAGCCCCACAGCCGACGATCAGGTGTTCAACATCGGCAGTGGAAGCGCCTTCACCATTCTGGAAGTCGCCGAAGCCGTCGGTCGGGTCATGGGCAAAGAAGATATCGTACCCGAAATCACCGGCCGGTACCGGGCCGGCGACATACGCCACTGCTTCGCCGATATTTCCCTGGCCGAAAACAGATTGAACTACACCCCGCAGGTTTCTCTGGAAGAAGGTCTGGAAGCGCTGGCCCTTTGGCTCGACGGCCGAACCGCCGACGACCATGTGGAATATGCGGCGTCGGAACTCAAAGAAAGGGGGCTCACCATATGACATCTCCCCATACATCGGCCGATACGACACCCCCCGTCGGAATCGTCGAGTGGTTTCGGCCCGGTGAATACGATCGGGTCGAGAAGACCCTGTCGGATCTGAAGCGGTTACAGGTGAATTTACTGCGGACCGGCATCTCCCGGGCCGATTCCCACACCCCCGACAGCGATATCTGGTTCGACTGGCTGCTGCCGCGCCTGTCCCGAGAGGTGGAGGTGCTGCCCTGCTTCACCTACACGCCCCCGTCTTCGGGGATCGCCTCCAATACCGCCGCGCCCTCGGGCAATCCTCGGGATTATGCCGATTTTCTGGATCAGATGGTCACCCGCTACGGGAACCATTTCGAATGGGTGGAACTCTGGAACGAGCCCGACAACCTCAAGGACTGGGATTGGCGCATGGATCCGAACCGGACCTTCTTCTGCGACATGATTTCCGCCGCCGCCCATTGGATGAAACAGCGGGGCAAGAAGACGGTTCTGGGCGGCCTGGCGCCGACGGATCAGAACCGGCTGGATCTGATGTGCCGACGGGAAGCATTGGCCGACATCGACGCCGTCGGTATTCACGGCTTTTTCGGCACCCGGGAGTTCGACCGGCATAAACAGGAAGACCTTCTCGACCGGGTCCAGGCGGTGCTGCATAACCATCCCTATTCCCCGGAGATCTGGATCACCGAGGCGGGCTATTCCACCTGGCGCCATGACGAATTCCGGCAGTTGGCCCATTTCAGACATCTGGTTACGACCCCGGCCCGGCGGATTTACTGGTCCGGGCTTCATGACCTCCATCCGGAAGCCTTCCACCAAGACGGGTTCCATGAGGATGAAAAGCATTATCACTTCGGTCTGGTCAAAGCGGACGGCACCGAAAAACTGCTCTTCAGAACCTGGGCCGACTCGGGCATCGACGGGGTCAACGATCTGTTCGAACTGATTCAGGAAGCGGGTCCGCCGGAAAGATCCGCCCACCTCGGAGAAGGCCCCCGGCTCCCCCGACGAACCCGGCGGGAAAAGCCGGTTCTGATTACAGGAGGCGCCGGGTTCATCGGCACCAATCTGGCCCATCGGCTCCTGAGCGAGGGCAAACCGGTGCTGATCTACGACAATATTTCCCGGCCCGGTGTGGAACTCAATCTGCGGTGGCTGTGGGAGCGGCACGGAGAACGGATTCAGGTACTGGCCCGGGATGTCCGAAACCCCTTTTCTCTGCGGGAGGCGGTCCGCCGGGCGGAACAGGTTTTCCATTTCGCAGCCCAGGTGGCGGTCACCACCAGCCTCGACAATCCCATGGAGGATTTCGAAATCAATCTGAGAGGCACCCTCAACCTGCTGGAAGCCCTTCGGGCCATGAAACATCCGCCGCCGCTGGTCTTCACCTCCACCAACAAGGTGTACGGCGCTCTGGAAGACATTCCGCTTCGAACCAACTCCACCCGGGTGGAACCGGCGGACCGCACCCTGCGCCGAACCGGGGTGGCCGAAGACCGGCCCCTGGATCTTCACAGCCCCTACGGATGTTCCAAAGGGGCCGCGGATCAGTATGTACTCGACTACACCCGGGTCTTTTCCCTCCCCTGCGTGGTCTTTCGCATGAGCTGCATTTACGGCCCCCATCAGTTCGGCACCGAGGATCAGGGATGGGTGGCCCATTTCATCATCCGCACCCTGGCCGATGGGCCCCTGACCCTGTACGGCGACGGCAAGCAGGTTCGGGATGTGCTGTTTGTGGAAGATCTTCTGAACGCTTTCCAGGCGGCCCAGAAAAAGATGAACCGTATTTCGGGGCAGGCCTTCAATATCGGCGGGGGCCCTGAAAACACCCTCAGCCTGCTGGAACTGCTGGACCGTCTGAAAACACTTCACGGCGGCCTACCCGAGGTGCGATTCTCCCAATGGCGCACCGGGGACCAGCGGTATTACGTCTCCCATATCGACCGCTTTCGGGAAGCCACCGGATGGGCCCCCACGGTGGGGGTCGGAAAGGGGATTGAAGCCCTATACCGGTGGCTGGCCGAAACCCGATTTGACGTCAACGGTCGTTACCTGCGCCAGGGGGAGGCGGCATGACCGACATGAAAGCCGCCGTCTTTGAAGGCCCGAAAACCATCCGTATTCGACAGGTGCCGATGCCGGTGCCCGGCCCCGACCAGGTCCGGGTTCGACTGGAGGGGTGCGGTCTGTGCGCCTCCAATCTGCCGGTCTGGGAAGGACGGGACTGGTTCGAATATCCGTTCGACCCCGGAGCGCCCGGCCATGAAGGATGGGGCCGAATCGACCGGGTCGGGAAAAACGTCTCGCGGTTCCAGGTCGGGGACCGGGTCGCCATGATCTCAGCAAAGGCCTACGCCGAATATGATACGGCGGATGCCGACACAGTGGTTCCGCTGCCCGAAAAATTGAATCAGCAATTGTTCCCCGGCGAACCCCTCGGCTGCGCCATGAATATTTTCCGGCGAAGCGGCATCGAAGCCGAACAGGTGGTGGGCATCGTCGGCATCGGCTTTTTAGGGGCCATGCTGACGAAACTGGCCACAGGCGCCGGTGCAAAAGTGATAGCCGTCTCCCGCCGCCCCTTTTCCCTCTCTGTAGCCCGGGAATGCGGGGCCGCCGAAGCCCTGTCGATGGAAGATTCAGACAAGGCCCTGAATCGGGTGATGGAACTGACCCGCGAAAAGGGATGCGACCGGGTCATAGAGGCGGTGGGCATGCAGGAAACCCTCGATCTGGCCTCCCGAATGGTGCGGGTTCGGGGCCGACTGATCATCGCCGGCTACCATCAGGACGGGCTTCGAACCGTGGACATGCAGTCCTGGAACTGGCGGGGCCTGGACGTCATCAACGCCCACGAACGGGACCCGGCGGTCTACTGCCGCGGTATTCGAGAAGCCGCCGAAGCCGTCTCTCAAAAGAAAATCGATCCCGCGCCCCTGTTCACCCATTCCTTTCCCCTGGACCGGATCGGTGAGGCCTTTGAAACCCTGTCGAAGCGGCCCGAGGGATTTATAAAGGCGGTTGTATGTTTCTGAAAAGTCACTCTCCGAATACCCCAAGCGCCACGCTCTCCTCCGAAACCCTTCAGATCCGGCCCAAGCTCGGCTTTTTAGGGGTCGGCTGGATCGGCCGACACCGCATGGAAGCCGTCGCCGAAAGCGGCCTCGCCCAAGTGAGTGCCATCGCGGATCCGGTGGCCGAATCGGCCCAAACCGCGGCCCAATCTGTACCCGGCACCCGAATCGTCCCGAAGATGGCGAATCTGCTGGCCGAGGATATCGACGGGGTCGTCATCGCCACCCCCAGCGCCCTGCATGCCGACCAGTCCATCGCCGCCCTTGAGGCGGGCAAGGCGGTCTTTTGTCAGAAGCCCCTCGGGCGAAACGCAGCGGAAGCCCGGGCGGTGATTTCAGCGGCCCGAAAAGCCGACCGGCTGCTGGGGGTCGACCTCTGCTACCGGCATGTGAAGGCCTTTCAGGAAATCCAGAAACGAATTCAGACCGGGGAGATCGGCAAGATCTACGGGGTGGATCTGGTTTTCCACAACGCCTACGGCCCGGACAAAGACTGGTACTACAACCCGGCCGAAGCCGGCGGCGGGTGCGTCATCGACCTCGGTATTCACTTGGTCGATTTTCTGCTGTGGTCCCTCGATTTTCCCGAAGTGGACCGGGTCACCAGCCGCCTTTTCAAAAAAGGCCGACCTGTTCAGGGAGACCGCCGGGAGGTGGAAGACTACGCCGTTGCCCGAATCGATTTCGGCGGCGGCCCTTCCGCGGCCCTGGCCTGCTCCTGGGGGCTTCAGGCCGGCCGGGACGCGGTGATCAGCGCGGCTTTTTACGGAACCGAGGGCGGCCTGAAGCTGACCAATGTCAACGGATCATTTTACGATTTTCAGGCCGAACTTTACCGGGGAACCTCCCGGGAAGTATTGTGCGAACCGCCCGATGCCTGGGGCGGCCGGGCCGCCGTAGCCTGGGCCGAGCAGCTCTCCCGCAGCGCTCGGTTCAATCCCGCCATTGAAGAGATGATTCCGGTGTCCGAGGTGCTGGATGCCGTCTATGAGTGCAATTAACCGGAAGGGGTTGTCCGATCGCGCTTCACCCTCCACCGACGAAAGGACCGCAAGATGGCTGAAAACAAAGAATCCTTATGGATGCATGAACGGCCCGCCACCCAATACCCGCCTCTGACCGAGGACACCACCGCCGATGTCGCCGTCGTGGGCGCCGGCATCACCGGCCTGACCGCCGCCTACCTCCTCAAAAAGGCGGGGCTCAAGGTGGCTGTGGTCGAGGCGGACCGGGTCTGCTCCGGCGTGACCGGCCATACCACCGCCAAGATCACCAGCCTGCACCAGCTGATCTACGCGGATCTGGTTTCCTCCCAAGGCGAGGAAACGGCCCGGGTATTCGCCCAGGCCAATCAGGCGGCCATCGATCAGATCGACGCCGTCGTGACGGAACTGGAGATCGACTGCGATTTTCAGCGTCTTCCGGCTTATACCTATACCGAATTGTCCGACCATGTGTCGACCATCGAAAAAGAGGTCGAGGCGGCCCAAAAGGTGGGCCTGCCGGCCGCCTACGTGGAAAAGACCGACCTGCCCTTTGCCGTTCAGGCCGCCATCCGGCTGGACAACCAGGCCCGGTTTCATCCGGCCCGATACTGCACCGCCCTGGCAGGCGCCGTTCAAGGGGACGACAGCCGAATATTTGAGTTGAGCCGGGTCCTGGACGTCGACAAAGGAACCGTAAAAACCGCCGGCGGCAGCATCAAAGCCGAGAATGTGGTGCTGGCCACTCAGATGCCGATTCTGGACCGGGGGGCCTTTTTTGCGAGCAACTATCCCAAGCGCTCCTATCTTCTGGCCGCCCGAATCGACGGGACGGCGCCCGACGGGATGTTCATTACCGCCGAGGATCCGATCCGCTCCGTGGCTCCGGCGGCCGGGGGCGAACTCCTGCTGATCGGCGGGGAAAGCCACAAGACCGGTCAGGACCCGGATACCCGAAAGCGCTACGAAGCCCTTCGATTCTGGGCTGAAAAAATGTTCAAGGTTCAGGAGATCGCCTATGAATGGTCTTCCCAGGATTACATGCCGGCGGACCGGCTGCCCTATATCGGATACCTGCACCCGTTCACCGGCCGGGTCTATGTGGCCACCGGATTCGGCAAATGGGGGATGACCCGGGGCACCTTTGCGGGCATGCTGATTCGTGATCTGATTCTGGGAAAGGAAAACCCCTGGGCCAAAACTTTTTCGGCCACCCGAATGAGCCCGGTCCACTCGGCCGGTTCCTTCTGGATGGAAAACATGAACGTGGGCAAGCGGTTTGTGCAGGACCGCCTGATGTCCCTGATGCCCTCGGGGGAATCCTCTCTCACGCCGGGAGTGGGAAAGATCGTTAAAAAAGACGGCGACCGGGTCGCCGCCTATCGGGACGAAACCGGTGTGCTTCATGCCGTCTCTCCGGTCTGCACCCATTTGGGATGTTACGTCACCTGGAATGCCGCGGAAAAGAGCTGGGACTGCCCCTGCCACGGCTCCCGGTTCAAGACCGACGGCGATATTCTGCATGGTCCGGCGACCAAGAGGCTGGCTAAAAAATAGGCCGCCCTTTTTCTATTCGGCTGGGTTATTCCCACAGGTACGCCGCCAAAGAGAGCACGCCGTAGGCAAAGGACCGGTGCAGCAATTGCCCCGGCGCCTCCTGCCCGGCCGCGCCCAAGGGAACGAACAGCGGCAGAAAATGCTCAGCCGGAAATGGGTGGTTTTTGCGAGCCGACGGCCCCGCTTCAAGAAAACGGATCAGGATGTCCGACCGGCCGCGAGTGACCGATTCTTCCAGCCAGCCGTCAAAGGCGGCCGCATAGGCCGGCGGTTCCGCGTCCGCCGCATGGTTCGACATCTCCTCCAGATTGTGGGTGGCTCCGCCGCTGCCCATGATCAGAACCCCCGTTTCCCGAAGCGGCTGAAGCGCCTCGCCGAGTTTGAAATGATGCGCCGCGTCGAGGTCGCTCTGGACCGACAGCTGAACCACCGGAATATCGGCCTCGGGATACATCAACGACAGGGGCACCCAGGCCCCGTGGTCGAGCCCGCGGTCGCCGTCTGTCCCCGCCTCGAAACCCGCCTGCTTTAACAGGTCCGCCGCATTTTCCGCCAGGTCCGGATCACCGGGCGCCGGATACTTCATCTCATGGAGCGGACGGGGAAACCCGTAAAAATCATGAATCGTTTCCGGTTCCGAAGAAGCCGAAAGCAGGGGGCGAACCGCTTCCCAATGGGCCGATACACAGAGAATCGCTTTCGGCCGCACCAGACGCCGGCCCAGGGATTTCAAAAAAGCATGGGTCGGTCCCGGTTTGATCGCCATGATCGGCATGCCGTGGGAGATGAACAGGGCGGGAATTTTTGTCATCGGATTTGCCTCCTTTCAGTTTTCGCGGGTAAAAACCTCTTGGGCAGAACGGCCCTATCCCCAATGGGTTCGCTTTTCCTGTCTCAGTCGAGCCTACATGGATCGGCCCCGCCTGTCCAGATGCATCGATTTGGAAATAATTTCTAAAAGACCGGTTTCCCCTTTTATTCTGATGGACCGGCTGGTATAATTGGTGTTTTAATTTTCTCTAAACACACTAAAAAACCCACCCTTATTCTCTATGGAAACCGAACTGAACCATATTGCGCGGCTTCTGGACGAAATGGCGTCCCTCGGGGCCTCGAACCCGGACCTGGTCTGCAGCCGAAAATTCTTTGAAATGTGGGAAAATACCTGCAATCCCCGGCCCTTTCCGGTCAAAAGCGCGAAACTGACCTTCGGAGACCGAACCCTGTCGCTGCCGAAAAAAGGCCGCTATCTGGTCTACCTGACTTGGAACCCCGACACCCCGGGACCGGAGCTGATCGCGGAAAATCACCGGTCCCGACATCGATACGCCGTCGAATGTCAACAGAACGAGATCACCTTCCGGGAACTGAAACCGGGACCCAAACACCGGACACCGGACAACCCGGGGGAGATCATGGAGGTGATGTATGACGTCATCCACCTCCTTCTAGCCCGGAACCCGAATGGGAATGTCTTTCGGGTCAAGAAAAAGACCTTTTTGGAGGCGCTGGATCAGTTGGATTCCTCCTATGATGCCAAACTCCTCAAACGCATCAGCCGGTTTTCAGCCAAAGAGGTCAAACGGAGGATTCGCCAGGCGGCCCAGGACATGGCCCTGGACGACCTCTCCTCCCAGATTCATCTGCCCATGGAAAAATCCTATGCGGTCAGCACCGCCGCACCCCAGGAGGACGCCCCCGCCGTCGAGGAAACCCCCGAGGAAACCGCCCTGCCCCGGCGCACCCACTGGACCATTGTTCAGGAGATGGAACTTCTGCTCACCGTGGCCCGGCTCAATGACCAACTCATGCGCGAATTTCGACTGCCGCTGGCCGGATGCCGGGTGGTCGCCGCCGATGCCTCGGACCGGGTATTGATTCGGCTGGACGGGGTGTCCGGCTTGTCGCTGTTCGAGGGCCAGCGTCTGGCCATTCACGGAGACGACGAGGGCGGCAGCCTCGGCACCTGCGTTATCGGGCTGATGGATGAAGAAAGCCTCTACGCCGAAATCATCTGGAATGAACCCGAAGGAACCGAAGGACTGGCCGGTTACCACCTGCGCCCCCTCAAACCGCCCGAGCAGCGGCTGCTGATCAAAACCCGGGAGCTGTACGACCGGGTTCGGGATGACCCCGGCACCCTTCGCGGGGCTCTGCGTCCCCTGCTGGGATTTGAATCGGTGGCCCCCTCTGCTCAGACCGTCGGTACAGCGCCCGAGAGTCTGCTGGATTTTTCCCAGAAGAGGGCCTGGGAAGCGGCGGTGGACCCGGCCAATCCGGTGGTGGCGGTCCAGGGGCCGCCGGGCACCGGAAAAACCCGGGTCCTGGCCGAGGTGCTTCGGGAGTTGTGCCGACAGGGGCTGCGGGTGCTGGTCACCGCGCCCTCCAATACCGCGGTGGACAATGTCTGCAAAGCCGTCACTGATCTGCCGGTGCTGCGGTTCGGCTACATCGACAAGGTGGACGCCTGTATTCGGGATGCCTGCTGGGCCGGGGACGGCGACAATGTAGACGCCTTCATTAAAAAAACCCGAAGCGGCCGGGCCGGCGCGGTTTACGCCGCCACCCACGTGCGGGGGATTTTCGACCGCATCATCACCCGGGATTTTCAGGAGCGGGGCCTGTTCGACGCGGTGGTGTTCGATGAGGCCGGCATGACCCGAATGGACGAGTTTCTGCTCTGCGCCGCCATGGGCAAACGGGTGATCCTTTTCGGGGACCAGCAACAGCTCCCGCCGTTTCCGCTCTCCGATCAGGTGCTGAAGGACCTGGAAAAAGAACACCCCCACCTGCCGGCCCGCACCCGGTCGGTCATCGACAGCGGTGCCCTGGAATGGCTGCGGAACAGCCGACAGGCCCCGCTGATTCTGCTCCAGCGGACCTACCGGTGCCAGAACCCGCGGCTGATGCGGTTCTCCTCCACCCTGTTCTATCATGCCCGGGTGCTGACCAGCGACACCGCCGAATATTTTCGCCTCCCCTTTCACCGGCGCCGGGCGGCCTATCCGCCGTCCACCCTAAGCTTTTACTGCACCAGCACGCTCTCCGATGAAGTCCGCCGGGAAACGGTGGTCTTCGACGAGGGCCACATCGGCATCGAGAACCCCTGCGAAGCCCGCATCTGCCGATTCGTGCTGCTGTCGGCCCTGACCCGCCACGAACCGGAAGAGATCTCCGTCATCTCCCCCTACAAACGCCAGATCCGGCGGATTCGCTCCCTGCTCGACTATGAGGCGGTGGCGCCGCTCCTTCCCCGGCCGGTGCCCAAAGCCAAATGGGAGACCTTTCTGAAGGACCGGATCGCCACCGTGGACAGCTTTCAGGGCGGGGAAAGCGATCTGGTCATCATCAGCTACGTGCGGAGCAACACCGACGGCGGCATCGGGTTTGTGGACAATCCCAACCGCATCAATGTGGCCCACACCCGGTGCCGCAAGGAGCTGCTTATCATCGGCGATCTGGAATGCCTCAAGCGCCGGGCCCGGTCCGACATCTTCCTGCGGATGGAGCGGGCCTTCAAACGGGACGGCGAGATTATCGATGTGGATGAAGACCTGCTTGAGGCCATGCCGGAAATAGGATAAGGAATAAAGAATAGGCGGATCGGCTGTTTTCTTTTTGACCGCAAGCAAAGGGGGGCACATGGGTTTTATTGCGTTCGTAATAGGGGTCCTTTTCTATTTCATCTACAAAAGCGTCATCACCGGGTTTTACACCGTCCGCCCCAATGAACGGGCGGTGCTCACCGTCTTCGGCAAGGCCCAGACCATGGAACTGGGGGGATCCTCGGCAACGGAGTCGGCCTTGAGCGAGGAAGAAAAACTGCGCTACGATTATCCCCGCTTGAAAACGATTCCGCCGGGCGGCCCCTACTTCAAGTGGCCCTGGATGAAGGTCTACAAGGTGGAGGTCTCCACCCAGGGGCTGGATCTGACCTGGGATCCCACCAAGACTCAAGAGACGGTGGAATCGGTGACCAAAGACAATCTCACCACCGGGGTCAACGGCCAGATCCGGTTCCGGGTCAGCGAAAACAATCTCTATCCCTATCTGTTCGGCGTCAAAAGCCCCCTGGAGCATGTCATGGGATTTTTCATTTCGGTGCTTCGGGAGCGGATCGCCAATTTTTCCGATCCCAAGGGGACCCAGATCATCAAGGATGCGGATCTGGGGGAAGGCGAGGCGGCGGGCAGCGTGGACATCTCCGAAGGGGTTTCCATCAATGATCTGCGAAAGAACCTGCCGCTCTTGAACGACTACATGGAGGAGCAGTGCCGGAACACCCCGGAAAAATACGGGATCGAACTGGATGCGGCCCTGATCACCGAAATCGACCCGCCCCGGGAGGTGGATTCGGCCCTGGCGGCCATCAACTCCACCCGAAACCAGGTGGCGGCCGATATCTCCACCGCCCGGGCCGATGCGGAGCAGCAGATCACCATGAGCAACCGGGCCGTGGAGATCGCCTCCAACAACGCCCAGGCCGAGGTGGCGCCCCTGAACGAGCTGGCCCGGACCCTGATGAACATCAAAAAAGAGGGCGGGTCGGATGCGCTCAAGGCCTACGTGCGCAACATGCAGGTTCCGCTTCTGAACCGGGCTTCCCGAATCGTGAAGGTATCCAAGGCGTAGCATTTCCGGGTTCCCGAATCCGGGGGCCTGTCCACATACCATTGAGAGGAGACGATCATGGGATTTGATCTGGCCGGTATATTTTTCCTTTTTCTGATCGGGTTCGCCTTCATTCCGATCCTGCTGGGGATCAGCCGTCGAATGGGGCTCTACATCACGGTGGGAGAGGCCGAGGCGAGTGTCTATACCTTATTCGGAAAGGTGCTGGGTACCATCGATACCCCGGGGCTCCATTTTCCGATCTCCCTGTTCGGGGCCAAGGCCATGCTGCTGCCGTTTTTCGGCAAGCGGTATACCGTCGACACCGCCCTGCGGCAGCATTATCTGCGCAACCAGATGGTCAACTCCGAAGAGGGCACGCCCATGGGGGTGGGGATCTGGTATGAGATGCAGGTGACCGATCCGGTCTCTTATCTCTTCAAAAACGCCAACCCCGAAGGCTCCCTGGAGGCCAATGTGGCCAGCGCCACCATCTCGGTGTTGAGCAACCTGGAGATGGAAAAGATGCTGGAAAACCGCCATTCCCTGAGCCGCACCGTGCGGGAGACGGTGTCGCCCCTGTCGGAAAAATGGGGCTACCGGCTGGGGTCGGTCTACATCCGCAAGGTCGCCTTCACCGACCAGGCCATGGTCAAGAACATCACCGAAAAGGTGGTCAAGCGGCTCATCCAGGTGACCAGCGCCATGAAGCAGGACGGCGAAAACCGGGTCGGCCTGATCAAGAGCCAGACCGCCAACAAGGTCTCCCAGAAAATGGCCGAAGCCGCCTCCGTCCGGCCCGATGTGGTGGGCGCCACCCTGAACAGCATCGCCAAACAGGACCCCGAAGCCCTCGACGCCGTGATCACGGTGATGGAGACCGAAAAGATGCTCGATTCCGGGGCGGTGGTGGAGGTACTGCCGGAAGGGACATCGGTGATGATTCAGTTGGGGGGTGAGCCGGCGGTGCGGCAATGATGATTCCCCTTGCGGGCGTTCGCCAGGGCTACCAACCCGCAAGGGGAGGATTCTGCTTTCGGCCGGCTGAAACCGACCCGGAACGTCGCCTGGACTTGGACGGGCGCGCCCCCGGTTTCCGTAAAAACCGAGGTTCAGGCCCGATCCTGCCGAAACGGTTGAATATCCAAGTACTGGCCGCACGAAAACCCAGGTTGTTGTTCCGTTCGTTCGGGTTGTTCCTGTTGCGGTTGGACCGGGCGACGTTGTCTCGATCGTTGTTCCAAGAGCCGCCCCGGAGCATTTTCGGCACCGTCCCGTTGAAAGGCCACCCCTCCCAGGACTCGTTCCCGCAGATGCCAGGTGTCGGCATGGGCGGCATGGCCGATCCAACTTTGGATTCTTTGCTGGATTTTGTCCAGTGAAATCTCCCTTTTTTGGTATTGCAGGGCCATTTTTCGCATCCGCCGTCGCATGGCCAAGGCATTGCGCCGATCGAGCAGGCGATGGGTCGGAAAGATCCGATAGCCGAGAAAGGGCACGCCGTCTTTCACCCGAAAGATCTGGCATTTTTTCGGATGCAGCTTGAGGCGAAGGGTGGCCAAATATTCTCCCACGTCGGGTATATTTCAACCAGCCGCCCACCGAGGCGCCCACGGTGTCGATGGATCTGGCGGTGTATTCGTAGGTTTTGAGGTTGATCAGTTTAAGATCCTTGCAGAGCCGCAACAGATAGCGAAGCCTTTCCAATCGCAGGTTGGCTCGGGTGAGCAGCTCCGTTTTCCGGCGGGTGTAAGCCGCTTCGATGAGCAGTTCAAGTGTATCGAGAAGCGTGGTCTCAATGCGATCCCCGAGAAGAAATTTCTGATTGCGGGGAAATTTTTCCAACTTTGGAATCAAATAGAGAATAAAATCGTACAGTTTTGTGACCGCATCAACTTCTTTCTTCATTTTATCTCTTAAATTCAAAAAAATTCCTAGGCCGCCTTCGGCGGCAAAGGAAAGAGAAAAGGTCAAAAAGCAAAAAGAGTAAAAGAGTAAAAGAACAGAGGTCGGCTGGAGGGATCTTTGCTTTCAATGTAAACCGGTGTGCCGTCTTCCAGTTCGAATACGATGAGATCTTTCATAGACTATTTCCTCTCTGTTTTAAAATAAGAATCCGTGAACGACAAGGATTTCGGATAAGCAGGGATGAACCATGGCGAGGGAAAATCCCTGCTTATCAAAAATCCTTGTAGGTATCACACACACCTGAAATCCAGACGCACCAAGTCAAAATTGAAGATATGCCCCGTTTGTTCAGCTGCTCCAGGGAGGGTCCTGCCCG
>JBKHDE010000061.1:0-22287 GCA_046541495.1 Desulfococcaceae bacterium | reverse complement strand
TTCAGGTAGACCACCATAGCGACAAATGGGCTCAGGTGGAAAAGAACCGGAACCTCGCTTTGTACTGGGATGATGCCCCTGATGATCTTTCTGTAGAGCTGATGGTGGTAGGAAGGAGCTGATCATGAGATTGACCGATTGTTTTATGGAATTAATCGCTTATGTGGCGTACATGATGAAGACGGTGGATGCCAAACAACCCCCCTTCGATCAGGTCAAGACGGATATACAACGGATGGTTTCCGAGAGCGAGCGTTGTGTGGAAAAAGAAGGTTTTTCCCGGGAGGAATATGATCTGGCTCGCTTTGCCGTCTGTGCCTGGATTGATGAAACCATCCTTAGTTCGCCTTGGAATGAAAGGAATCGATGGCAGGGGGAGCAGCTTCAGCTGGTGTACTACAAAACGACTGATGCCGGCGAGCTGTTTTTCGACAGGCTGAATGCCATCGGTCCGCACCAGCGAGAAGTCCGGGAGGTCTATTATCTATGCCTTGCGCTCGGGTTTCAGGGCCAATACTGCAATGAGGGGGATGATTTTCTGCTGGACCAGGTCAAAACCTCGAATCTCAAACTGCTGACCGGCAGCTCCGTCGGCATTCCTTCTCTGGAGCGGGGAGAACTTTTTCCTGAAGCTTACGTCGACGATGCGAGCCAGTTGGAGCAAAGGAGCTCGGGGCGAAGTCGTTTCTCCTGGTTCTCCCTCGCTTTTATTCTCTTTCCGATTCTTTTGTTCGGCGGATTATTTTTTATTTATCGCTTTATTCTGGACAATGTCGGAGACAGTCTCCTTAAAACGGTGGCATAATGAAACAGCTGATTCTTAAGATTTTAAAATACTTCCTGATATTTACGCTGGTCGTATTGGTTGCGCTGCTCGTGTTCGGAGCCGTGCTCTTTTTCGGATGGCCCTGGTGGGTGGGGTTTTTCGTTCTGATCGGCTTCGTCGGTATATGGATCGGCATTATCTTCATCAAAAAACTTTTTCTTCGACGCCGGGAGCAGCATTTTGTTCAGCAGGTCATCGAGCAGGACCAGTCTCGGCTGCAATCCATGTCCGCCAAGGACCGGGACCAACTTCAGGAAATGCAGGATCGGTGGAAAGAAGCCATCCAGACCCTGCGGCAATCCCATCTGAAAAAGCGCGGCAATCCGCTCTATGTGCTTCCCTGGTATCTGGTTGTGGGAGAGAGCGGTTGCGGAAAAACCACCGCCATCAAAAGTGCCCGCCTGTCTTCCACATTTGCGGAAGTCAGCAAGACCACCGGCATATCCGGAACCCGAAACTGCGATTGGTGGTTTTTTGAAGAGGCGGTCATTCTGGATACCGCGGGTCGTTTCACCGTGCGGGTGGATGAAACCCGGGATAAAGAGGAGTGGCAAAAATTCCTGGGGCTTCTGGCTAAGTTTCGGAAAAAAGAGCCCATTAACGGGCTTGTGGTGACGATTCCGGCCGATAAGCTGCTCGAAGCAAACGAAGATGAGCTCAATGAAGAAGGACGAATCATTCGACAGCGGATCGATGAGCTGATGCGGGTGCTTGGCGCCAAATTTCCGGTGTATGTGATGGTGACCAAATGCGACCTTGTAAAGGGGATGACCCAGTTTTGCGACCATCTTCCCGAAAGTACCCTGGATCAGGCCATGGGTCTGGTCAACCGGGACCTGAACAAAGAGGTGGGTTCTTTCTATGATCGGGCGCTTCATACGGTCGGAGAACGCCTGAGGGATCTTCGTCTTCTGCTTTTTCACAAGTCCGATACCACGAAAATTGATCCCGGTCTTCTTCTCTTTCCTGAAGAATTCGAACGAATTAAATCGGGCTTGAAGGCCTTTGTACTTTCGACTTTTCAGGATAATCCTTATCAAGAAACCCCAATTTTAAGGGGTGTTTTTTTCAGCAGCGGCCGCCAAGAGGGAACTCCGTATTCTCATTTTCTGAAATCCTTGGGATTAATCGCCGAGCGGGAAGTTCTACCCGGGACGAATAAGGGGTTGTTTCTGCACGATTTTTTTTCTAAAATTTTGCCAAAGGATCGTAATCTCTTCAGCTTGACGGAACGGACCATCCAATGGAGTCGATTGACCCGCAACCTCGGGCTGACCTCCTGGGTGGCGTTGGGAATCGCCCTTTCCGGTCTGTTGAGTTTTTCCTTTGTCCAGAATCTGAAAACACTTCGGGAAGTTCGAAATCCCCCGGTTTTGAAAGGAGAAATTCTCCTGGACCTGGAAACGATGAATGAATTCAGACAGGACATTCTCAAAGTGGAAGCCGCCAATGAAGGATGGTGGATACCCAGGTTCGGACTCTACGAGAGCCGGGAGATGGAGAGTCGACTCAAGGAACGGTATTGCGATCTGGTTCGAGACGGTTTTCTGGTCAATTTCGACGAACGGATGAACCAAAGAATGGCCGGTTTTTCAGATGCGACTGAAGCGGAGGTTCTGGGCCGCCATGTGGCATTTTTAGTCAAGCGAATCAATCTTCTCCGTTCCAGAATCAATGGCCGGGAATTGGAGGGGCTTCAAAAAATGCCTCAACCGGCCTATGAACCGACCGGTTTGATAGCCAATCCGGCTCTCATCCCTGAAATTCGAAATCGGTTTCAGAATCTGTATGTCTACAATCTGGTGTGGCGAGACGATGTGACCCGCCTCAACCGCGAAATGAACGATCTACAGGCCTGGTTACGTCAGATCCTGACGGTGAAGCGGAGCAATCTCCACTGGCTGGTGGATTGGGTGGATAATGATCCTGATCTAACCAGCATCACCTTTCAGGATTTTTGGGGAGGTAGTCTGCCCGGAAGTGCGGAGGCGATCATTCGGCCCGCTTTTACGGTCGCCGGAAAGGATCGAATCGATGCGTTTTTAGGAGAAGTGGATCAGGCATTGGCCGAACCCATCGTGATTGCCGAGCATAAGCTCGAATTCGACCAGTGGTACCGAGGGGCTTATCTGAATACATGGGGCGATTTCGCCCGGCTGTTTCCCCAAGGAAAAGAACGGTTGAACGGGCGCAAGGAATGGCAGGTCGTGGCCTCCGGAATCGGCAGTGATCAGGGGCCCTATTTCTCGTTGCAGAATCGAATGGCTGAGGAGTTGAGGCCTTTTGTGGGCACGGATAATTTTCCCCGGTGGGCCGGACTGGTTTATGAGGTCCAGGCCGCCAAAATTCAGGCGGCCCAAAGCGGGGAAGATGGGAAACCCAACGTTTTAGTAAAAGCCGCCCAAAAAGCGGCTCAGAAAGGGGGACGGATCATCTCCACCATCGGCAGGGAAGCTGAAAATCTACCCACCGGGAGTATTACGCTTGAATCACGACTCGTTGCCGGAAATGCTTACCAGGAATACCGTCAGGCCTTGAACCAATTGGCCACCGTTGCGCCGTCCCGCCGGGAAGTATTTAAGATCACCAGCCAGGCCTTCAGTGAAGACCCCGTGACCGGGACTTCACCTTTTTTTACGCTCCAAAGCACCATTGATCGCCTGCAAGGCGCATTAAACCGGTCTCAGCAAGCTAAAGAGGGAGATATCTTTTTTTGGGAATTGATAAAAGGTCCCAGAGACTTTCTCTGGAGCTACTACCGAAATGAAGCAGCATGCCAGCTTCAGGAAATTTGGGAAAAACAGGTTATCATCGATTTTGAACCCGGCTCGGATGTGGTGGATAGTTTTCTAAAAGGACCTGCGGCACCCTTTGTGGATGTCAATTCCAGAAAAGGCTATTTCCCCAAAACAGCGTTGGGATCTACAATCCCGATCGACACACCTCTGTTTTCTTTCGTGAACAATCAAAAGCTGAAGCCCAAAAAAAGGGAAATAAAAGACAACTATCGGGTCACCATCAGTGCTTTGCCGACCGGTGTGAATCCGGGTGCTCAGATAAAGCCGCATGCCACCCACCTGCAAGTGCAGTGCAATTCCGGAACTTTGGAGCTGGTCAATCTCCATTATCCGGTTCAGCGGGTCTTTAATTGGTCTCCTGAACAGTGCGGAGATGTCATCTTTAAAATAGAAGTGGGCAACAGGGTGTTAGTCAAGAAATATACGGGAGATATGCCTTTCAGAAATTTTCTCCGCGATTTCGGAGGCGGAAAAAAGACGTTCAGACCGCGGGATTTTCCTCAAGAAGCCGCCGCATTGGATCGCATGGGAATCGAATATATACAGGTCAATTATCGATTCAGAGGGGATGACGGTGAAATTCGTGCAATTACCCCTGAGAGGCAGGTCATTGCATCAGTTCCGCAGGAGATCGTATCATGCTGGGATCGGTAAAATCAAAAGAACCCTGGACCTGGACCGCTTTCGGGAAACACCCTTCCGCCCGTGACTTCTTTATGGTCGGGTCGGAAACGCCGCTGGTGAACGCCTTTTCAGGATGGATTCAGTCGGGTTATGAGGATTTGATTTCCCGGCATGGTCGATGCCCCGAATTTTATTCCTACCGGCTGTGGGCAAAAGGAATTAAAAAGCATCATGTTCTGATCGGGTTGTTGAAGGGTTCCAGCGATCGTATTGGACGATGTTATCCGCTGATGGTCGCCGGGAGCGGTGAGTTAAAAGGATGGGAAAAGGAGTGGGACTTGATGCCTTTCGCATGTGAATCCCTGTGGACCCGCCTGGAATATCTTTCTTCTCGTTCCTGGAGAGATGTTGAAGATTTAAGAGAGGAAATTCAGGGTCTTTCCCCTCCGATTCCCCAGTGGGCGGATCTGGAAAGTGAAAGGGAACAACTAAAAGCCAGACGGATATGGGAACCGGATATCGGCTCTCCTTCACCGGAGCTTCGACGAATGGTCGAAAAAGCAAGGAATATGGCGAATCAAGAAGGGATCTTTTTTTCACTCGAACATGGGTATTTCGACGATCATTTCAGCCGGGTGGGATTTTGGCATCAGGCATTTAGGAAAAACGGGAAAGGGACTCCCAATGCGATTTTTGTCGGTGGGGTGTCCGGAATCGCAGGCATGGCGGTATTCAGAAGACCTTTAATCGCAGGTGATTTTGTTCGTCTGTGCATAGAGCCGGGACAGGCGGCATGATGTCTTGGAATACATATTTTCAAGTATTCCGTATTGACAAGCTGACTCGCATGTTCTAATTTCATTGTTATCAAGTATCTATAAGGAACCAAAATATCTGATTCCGATTCATTATCAAAAAACATCCCCTGTCACTCGAAGCCTTTTCGAGTAATTATCCTCTAAAGGATTAAAGATATTCAAAAGAAAACAACATTTCAGGACCATAAGTCTCGAACATCTTCCGGCCCCGTAAAAATCACCTGATCAGCTTATTTCCAAATGAAATAGGAAAGAGAGGTCTTCATGGACCCGAAGGAACTTATCCGAGCCGGCAAACTTACCGAGGCCCGACAACAATTAATCGATTCCGTCAAGAGTTCTCCCGGGGATTCCGGTCTTCGCGTCCTTCTTTTCCAGGTCCTTTCACTCCTCGGAGACTTTGAAAAAGCCGAACGGCACATCGACATTATCGCGGCTCAGGGTGTGAAAGCAGAGGCAGGTATTATGCCTTACAAGAACCTGCTGCACGGAGAAAGGGTTCGGCAGGAAGTTTATCATGTGGAACGCCGCCCCGACTTCTTGCCGAAAACACCCGCCTACGCCGAACGTTATTTTCTCGCCCTTGAGCAATTGAAAAACAATGAATTCGAATCGGCCGAGGAAACTTTCAAATTGTTGGAGGAGGATCGTCCTCCGCTTTCCGGAACCCTAAACGACCAACCTTTTAATGATATTCGAGAAACCGATTCTTTCCTTTCTTATTTTATAGAGGCGTTCGTTCATGAGCGATATGTCTGGCTTCCTTTCGAATCCATCAGAGAAATGATTCTGCCGACACCGGAATCCCTGTTCGATCTGATCTGGATTCCCGCTCAGATTACCGCCTGGAGCGGATTGACCCTGAACTGTTTTCTTCCGGTGGTTTATCCGGAATCGCCGTTCCATGAGGATGATCGGATCAAGATGGGAAGAATGACGGATTGGCATTCGCTCGGAGGGCCTTTTTACAAAGGATTGGGGCAGCATGTATTTCAAATCGGTGATGAAGATGTGCCCCTGTTGGAAATCAGAGAACTCATGCTGAATCAGCCGGTCGCCCAAAAAGGCGCCGAAACAGAAGAGGGCGCAGAAACTGATGATTGATATCGATGCCATTCTAACCCCGATTTCCGAGGAAAATCCCGCCGGGGAAGACCTTCGGTACACGCCGGTCTATGATGAAATCAAAGAGGCTCGACGCGCGGATGATCCCCTGGCGCAAGGCGACTGGAAACGGGAATTAAAAACATCCGATTGGGATGAAGTCATTAAATTGTCGGAGGAGGCCTTAAAGGAGAAGACCAAGGACCTCCAGATCGCAGCCTGGATGACCGAGGCGCTCACGCATACGGAGGGTTTTGACGGGTGCCACTCGGGGTTTGAGGTGGTGAACGGATTATTACAACAATTCTGGGAGTCCTTGTACCCGGAAATTGAAGACGATGATCTCGATTTCAGGGCGGCGCCTTTAGAATTTCTGAACAATAACCTGCCTCTCGCCATTCAGAAGGTTCCCTTGACGGACCCCAAGGGCACTTCGGGATATTCCTGGATCAAATATCAGGAGGGAAAAGATGTCGGTTATGAAGAGACCACCCGAGACCCCGAAGCCAGAGCCGAGTTGATCAATGAGGGAAAATTGGAGCCTGAAGTATTCGATGCCGCGGTGGCGAGGTCATCCAAATCGTTTTATGTGCATATCTCGGAAAAGATCACCGCATGCATGGAAGACTTCAATTCTCTGGACCAGTTGGTAGACGATCAATTCGGAAGGGATGCACCGCGATTGTCGGAGATTGGAGCGGCCCTGAAGAATTGCCAGGGACTGGTTGCTGATATCCTTAAAAAAAAACGGGAACAAGAGCCCGATGAAGAGGAAGAGGCGCCCCCGGAAACCACCGGGTCGGGAGCAGAGGCGGAAAAACCCGAAACGACCGTCCCTTCGCCGACTGAATCGGTATCCGCTTCCGTTCCTTCTCCCGATACGACCTCCCCATCTGCATCTCAGGCATCGGTCGCTTCGGTCAATCGGCTTGTGGATACAGCCGCTGTGGAGGCCGATATTTGGAAACAGGCCCTTCAAACCCTTGAAAGCGGTGGTATTAAAAAAGCCTTGGAACAGTTAATGGGTGCGGCCTACAGTGCCCCGTCAGTGCGGGAAAAAAACCGGTATCGGTTGCTGATGGCCAAACTGTGCCTTCAAGCCGATCGATCGGATCTGGCTCGACCGATCGCGGAGGAATTGAATGCCCTGGTGGAGGAGTTGACCTTATCCCGTTGGGAGTCCCCCATCTGGATTGCCGAAGTGATGGATGTCCTCTATCGTTGCCTGACCGCTGAAAACGCTTCCAGTGACGACCAATACAAAGCACAGGAACTGTTCCAGAAACTTTGCACCACCGATGTGACCAAAGCGATCGGTTATAAAGGGGCGACCTAATACCCCGCTATCAGAAAGGAGGAACCGTAATGGCTAGAGAAAGTCGACAACATACGCTGGATCGGGTGAGATCGCCCAGGGTGCATATCACCTATGATGTGGAAATCGGGGATGCCATCGAGATGAAAGAAATTCCTTTTGTCGTGGGTGTCCTGTCGGACCTGTCCGGTAAACCGGAGGAGCCGTTGCCCAAACTCAAAGATCGAAAATTCATCGAAATCGACCGAGACAATTTCAATTCGGTGATGGAGGGCATGAAACCTCGGTTGGCTTACCGTGTGGATAATAAATTGACCGATGATGATTCCAAATTGGCGGTGGAGCTTCGGTTCAAATCCATGGATGATTTTCACCCCGAACGAGTGGCGGACCAGGTGGAGCCGCTTCGCAAACTGGTGGAAACCCGTCAACGCCTATCGGAAATGCTCAGCAAACTTGACGGCAATGATCGACTTGAAGAATTGCTGCAGGATGTGATCGCCAATACCGATTCCCTTGAAAAACTCGGAAAGGAAGCGGGCGTTGAAAAGAAAGAAGGAAGTGAAGCCGAGGAATCCGAAAAAGAGAGTCAGGAATGATTTAAATCGCAGAATTCCATTCACGATTATTCATAAACTTAAGTTTTAGGAGGTCTATATGGCTGAAAACGAACAAGCCCGGGCTGAAACCGCATCAGCTGAAGCGGAAGTCCAAGAGGAGGAAAAAAGCCTTCTCGATCAGATTATTTCCGAGGGGCGAATGGCTCGAGAGGAAAGCCAAAAGCAGCGGGCCAAGGATCTCATCAGCGAGTTTGTCAGTCAGGTGATGGAAGGAACCATGACCATCGCCAAGGACACCGAGGCGATGATCAATGCGCGAATCAGCCAGATCGACCATCTCATCTCGGCCCAGCTCAATGAAGTCATGCATGCTGAAGAATTCCAGAAGCTGGAAGCCTCCTGGCGTGGTCTGCATTATCTGGTCCATCAGAGCGAGACCGGCGAGCGGATGAAAATTCGGGTGATGAATGCGTCTAAAAAAGAATTGCTGAAGGATTTCGAACGCGCCAGTGAATTCGACCAATCCGCCCTGTTCAAGAAGATCTACGAAGAAGAATTCGGAATGTTCGGCGGTGCTTCCTACGGCGCCTTGATCGGGGATTATGAATTCGGTAACCACCCCCAGGATCTGTCCCTTTTGGAGGAGTTGTCCCATGTGGCCGCAGCCGCCCACGCGCCTTTCATTTCCTCCGCATCCCCCGGAATGCTGAACCTGGACAGCTATACCGAGTTGGGAAATCCCCGGGATCTGGCCAAAATCTTCCAGAGTGTGGAATACGCCAAATGGAAATCCTTCAGAGAGTCCGAAGACTCCCGGTATGTGGCCCTGACCCTTCCCCATATTCTGATGCGTCTGCCCTACGGGCAGGCCAATGTGCCTGTTGAAACCTTCAATTTTGAAGAAGATGTAGACGGCAAACAGCACCAGAAGTACCTGTGGGGCAACCCGGCCTTTGCGCTTGGGACCCGGCTGACCGATGCTTTTGCCAAATACAGCTGGTGTGCCGCCATTCGAGGCGTAGAAGGGGGAGGCCTGGTGGAGGGGCTTCCCACCCACACCTTCCGCACCGATGAGGGGGAGGTGGCACTCAAATGCCCCACAGAAATCGCCATCACCGACCGCCGGGAAAAAGAGCTGGCCGACCTTGGTTTTGTCCCCTTGGTCCATTGTAAGGGAACCGATTTCGCCGCCTTTTTCAGTACCCAGACAGCCAATAAACCCAAGGTTTACGACACCGATTTCGCCAATGCCAATGCGAGACTTTCTGCCCAGCTTCAGTACATCTTGGCGGTGTCACGGTTTGCCCATTACCTGAAAGCGATCATGCGGGATAAGATCGGCAGTTTCATGACCCGTCAGAATGCACAGGATTTTCTAAACCGGTGGATCAGCAATTATGTGCTCCTGGATGACAGTGCCGGTCAGGAGGCCAAGGCCAAGTACCCGCTTCGGGAAGCCCGGGTGGATGTTGCGGAAGTGCCCGGGAAGCCGGGGGCATACCGAGCGGTGGCATTTTTGAAACCTCACTTTCAACTGGATGAATTGACGGTATCCCTGCGTCTGGTGTCGGATCTGCCGCCGCCGGCGAAAGGATAGAGGTCCACTGTGAACTATTCGGCACGGGTAATTACTTGTTTGATAAGGACTGGGCGCACATCTCGCATCGATTTTCGATGATCTTGATGATGGGGCGTCTTTTTAAACCAAAACTCCATTAAACAGGAGGGCGTAGCCATGGCGTTTGATGCATTTTTGAAAATCGATGGTATCGACGGGGAATCCACAGACGACAAACACAAAGATTGGATTGAGATTCTTTCTTATTCCCATGGGGTTTCCCAGTTAAGTTCCGGATCGGTCAGCAGCGGCGGAGGAAGGAGTGCTGAAAGGTGTGATCATCAAGATCTGGTCGTGATGAAATCGCTGGACAAATCCTCTCCCAAACTGAACCTGTATTGCAGCGATGGAAAGCACATCAAAGAAATCAAGCTGGAGTTGTGCCGAGCCGGCGGAAACAAAGAAGTTTACATGGTCTACAAACTGGAGGATGCGATTGTCACCAGTGTACAGCCGAGCGGATCCTCCGGAGGGGGCGATTTGCCGGCTGAAAGTGTATCCTTCGGCTACGGTAAAATCACCTGGACCTACAATGAGACAGATCATAAAACGGGGACCAAAAAGGGAACGATCGAACATAACTGGAGCCTCCACGATAACAAAGGCGGATGATGCATGGATGTTGGTTAATGGGTTGTGAATTGAACGTGAATATGGGTACCGGATAAAGTCCTTCTTTGTCCGGTACTTACTGATTCATTTATTCTATCTGGTTTTTTCAGGATGACGAAAAACTCGATTGATGCATTGAAAACAAACCGCCGGATATTATCATGGCTCCGAATGATGAATACCTGCAATCATCCATTTTGGACAGACTGATTGATTACGAACCGCGGGTCAAACAGGAAACGGCCGCATCCAGGCGCTTCGGCAAATCCGATATTCGGGATGCGGTGGTCAGGGATCTGGAAAATCTGTTTAACACGCGCCAGCGAATCGACATGCCGGGTGAAGAATATTCCGAGATCCTTCATTCTGTATTCGGATACGGGCTTCGTGACTTCTCTTCGGAAAACCCTAAAAGCCCTTTTGTCAGGAGACGGTTGCGCCAAGAAATTGAAGAGACCATCGCCCATTACGAGCCCCGCCTGAAAAATGTAACTGTCCGACTGGATACCCCGGATGAGGCATACAGAACTTTCAGTTTTCGTATTACCGGCATCCTGGAGGTGGAGCCTATTTCCGAACCGGTCGTATTCGATACCTTTTTTGATGTGAATCGGGGGGAATATGTAATTGAAAAATGATCTTACGCGGAGTAATGAATTATGGAAGACCTGTTGCTCACTTACTACGAACGAGAACTCACATTTATCCGCGAAATGGGGGCGGAATTTTCCAGAAAATATCCCAAAATTGCCGGGCGTCTTCTGCTGGAGCCGGATAAGTGCAATGACCCCCATACCGAGCGGTTGATTGAAGCGTTCGCTTTTATCGCCGGTCGCATTCACCGAAAAATAGACGATGATTTTCCTGAAATCACCGAGGCTCTTCTCAATATCGTTTATCCCCATTATATTCGGCCGATTCCCTCTCTGTCCATCGTCAAATTCGAACCGATCGCCCAGAACATTTCCGAAACCGGGTATCTGGTAAAAAAAAGAACCAATCTGTTTTCCAAACCGGTGAAAGGAGTGCCCTGCCAGTTTGTGACCAGTCAAGCGGTCCGGATATGGCCGGTGGAAGTGGTTTCTGCAAGTCTTCAAGATCCCAAGAGACCGTTGAAAGATGCGCAACAGTGCATCCATATTCGGCTGAAAACCTTCAACGGAATCAAACTGTCGGAACTGAACTGGGAAAGCCTGCGGTTTTACTTGAACGGCCAGTCTCAGCATGTATTTCCGTTTTACGAACTCCTTTTTAATAACGTGATTCATGTGGAAATGGAGGCCGCCACAGAGAAAGGAAAGAAAACGCGAATCACCCTGTCTCCCCAGGATATTCGCCAGGTCGGGTTTGAACCCGGCGAAGGGGTGCTTCCGTTTCCGCAACGGTCTTTTCCAGGGTATCTGCTTCTGATCGAATACTTCAGTTTCCCTGAAAAATTTCTATTTTTTGACCTCCTGGGAATGAACCGGCTTCGGAATTACCCGCTGGGAGAGGAACTGGATATTTGGATTTATTTGGACAGGGCGCCTCGTTCCCAATTGGTGGTGGACCAGGATACCTTTTGTCTGAATGCCGTTCCTGCCGCCAACCTGTTTCATCGCATCGCCGAACCGATTCGTGTGGAACAGCGCAAGGTCGACTATCAGGTGATTCCGGATATTCGCAGGCAGGAGGCGACCGAGGTGTTCAGTGTGGATCAGGTGAAATCCTCTCCCTTGGATGCCCAGGATGAGAGCGTCGAGTTCAAACCTTTTTATTCGATTCGTCATCATCTCGAAGAGGCGCTGGACAGGCGGCATAATGCATTCTGGCACTTAAAGAGGCGATTCTCCGGGAAAAAAGGCGATCACGGAACGGAGGTCTTTCTCTCCTTTACGGATCTGGACCTTAAGGCCTCGGATCCGGGAATAGAAGTCCTGACGGTGCATGTCACCTGTACCAACCGGGATCTGCCCGGACGGCTTCCTTTTGGTGATCCGGAAGGGGATTTCGATCTGGAGGCCGCCGCCCCTGTTGCTCGTATCAACAGCCTGGTGAAGCCGACCCCTACTCGAAGACCCTTTCTGAGAGGCGCGCTTCAATGGCGTCTGATTTCTCACCTTTCCCTCAATTACCTCTCTCTAGTGGAAGGGGGGGAAGAAGCGCTTCGGGAGATTTTGAAACTCTACGACTATGAGGATTCGCCGGCCACCCGGCAGCAGATCGCCGGAATTGTGGGGCTCGATTCCGAGCATGTCACCAAACGGATCGGCCAATCCTTCGGCCGAGGGGTTCAAACTACCGTCACTTTTGACGAGGGCAAATTCGTGGGAGCCGGATTGTTCCTGTTCGCCTGTATTCTGGAACGATTTTTGGGGCAATATGTTTCGGTGAATTCTTTTTCCCAGATGGTGGCAAAGACCGTTCAACGAGAAGGGGTGCTGAAGAAATGGCCGCCAAGAGCCGGAAATCAAATCCTACTCTAAAAGATCGGCTTTTCGAAGAGTTCTACCGCTTCTCCTTTTTTAAAGCGGTGGATTTGATGGAAAAGCTGCTTCCCGAAAAAGAACCGCTCGGCCGAACCCTGGCGCCGGCCAAAGAAGCGGTCCGTTTTTCGGTTCGCCCCAGTTTTGTTTTTCCACCCAGCGACATTACCGATTTGAAACAGAAGCAACCGGAAGATCCGGTTGAAATGGCGGTCGCATTTATGGGGCTGATCGGTCCGGCGAGGGTGTTGCCGAACTGGTACACCGAAATGGCCCTGGAGAGGAATCGTCAGCGGGATTATTCCATGACCGCTTTTTTCGACCTCTTTCACCACCGGTTGGTTACTCTTTTTTATCTGTCGTGGAAAAAGTATCGATTTCCTGAAAATTATTTGTCCGGCGCCAAAGACAGTCTCTCCGGAGATCTGCTGGCTCTGATCGGTTTGGGCACCCGGGGGCTGACGGGAAGAATCGGGCTGCCGGAAGAGTCTCTCGCCTTCTACACCGGTCTGTTGTCCCGGCCGATGGCATCGAGTGTGTCTATCGAGGCCACTGTCGGATATCTGTCCGGAGAGCGGGTCTGGGTCGACCAATTCATCGACAGAATGTTGCCCCTGGATAAAGAGGATCAGAGCCGAATCGGATCGGCCAACAGCCTTTTGGGGGAAAATACCGTTTGCGGCAGCTATATCTGGGAGAACCAAACCAAATTCCGAGTCAATATCGGCCCCCTTGGTTATGATCAGTTTCTTCGTTTTTTGCCCACCGGGGATATGTTGCGACCGATTTTTTCTCTGGTGCGATATATGGTCGGGGTAGAGTTTGAATTCGAGATCCGGATCTATCTCAAGCGGGAAGAAGTGCCCGGATGCGTCCTCGGCGCCGATACCCCGCAACCGCGTCTGGGGTGGTCGACCTGGACGAAAAATCCCGGGTTTGTCCATGAGGCGGACCCGAATATTACTTTTTTAAATCCGGAGCCCTGATTTCATCCCAAACGCCCTAAAATTCACCCGAACATTCTTTGTGATACCGACTTGCGAGTTCGCCCCCCTTTCGCGTCTTTTACGGGTCCCACCAACATTTAGAAAGGAGTTTAGCCATGCCTGGTACCAATCTTAAATCCCTGGTTGGAAAACTGAACCCCACATGCCGAAATGCCTTGGAAGGGGCTGCCGGACTCAGTCTGTCTCAAACCCATTATGAGGTTGAAATTGAGCATTTTCTTTTAAAACTTCTTGACTCCTCGAACACCGATCTTCATAAAATTCTCAGGTATTTTGAAATCAATGCGGATCGCCTGGTCTCGGATCTGACCCGGACCATGGAGGGCTTTAAAACCGGCAATTCCAGAACCCCCGCCCTGTCTCCTCACATACCCACCATGGTGCGGGAAGGTTGGTTGACGGCTTCCGTCGATTTTCAGGCGCCGAGGGTGCGCTCGGGTCATATTCTTCTGGCGCTGTTGAGCAACGATGAAATGGCTCGAATGCTGACCGAGAGCTCCCGGGCTTTTGCTGATATATCTATAGAAGAACTGAGCAAGAATTTTGAAGACTTGACTTCCGGTTCAGCCGAAGCGGAAGCCGCTTCGGCTGAACCCGGAACGGAAAAAGGGGCGGCCCCGGGTCGAGCGGTCAAGGGCGGCGGCAAAGCCCTGGATCAGTTTACCATCAATCTGACCGATCGCGCTCGACAAGGGGATATCGACCCGGTATTGGGGCGGGATTTCGAAATTCGCCAAATGGTGGATATTCTGATTCGCCGACGCCAGAACAATCCGATCCTCACCGGTGAGGCCGGCGTCGGTAAAACCGCTGTGGTGGAGGGGTTCGCTCTGCGAATCGCAGAAGGGGATGTGCCGGAGATTCTCAAAAATATCGAGGTTCGAACCCTGGATCTCGGCCTTCTTCAAGCCGGTGCGGGAATAAAGGGGGAATTCGAAAACCGGCTCAAGTCGGTGATTGATGAAGTCAAAGCCTCTCCCATCCCCATTATCCTCTTTATCGACGAAGCCCATACCCTGATCGGCGCCGGCGGGGCCCAGGGCTCGGGAGATGCCGCAAACCTGCTGAAACCTGCCCTGGCCCGGGGGGAGCTGCGCACGATCGCGGCCACTACCTGGTCCGAATATAAAAAATACTTTGAAAAAGACGCGGCTTTGGCCCGGCGTTTTCAGGTGGTGAAGGTCGAGGAACCCGACATTGAGAAGGCCATGGTCATGATGCGGGCCATCGGCCCCTTCCTTGAGAAACATCACAACGTGATGATCACCGATGATGCCTTGCTGGATGCGGTGAAGCTTTCCAGCCGGTATATTTCCGGCCGTCAGCTTCCGGATAAGGCGGTGAGTGTTCTCGATACCGCCTGCGCCAGGATTGCCATCGGGCTCAACACCAGTCCGCCTGCAATCGAGGATGCCACACGGGAGATCGCCGATATTGAACGCCAGGAAAAACTCCTTCGCCGAGAAACCCTCATCGGTCGGGATCATGAAGAGCGGCTTACTTCCCTCGAAGCCAGAAAAGAGAAGGTGGGGAAGCGATTGGAAGAACTGACCGAAAAATGGGAAAAAGAAATGGAGATCGCCGGTCAGTTGATGGAAATCCGGCGGGAGATTCAAGAAATCCATGAAGCGGAAGGGGACGGTCAACCCGAGCAGCTTTCAGAGAAAAAGGACCGCTTTCGGGAGTTGGAAACGAGCCTCAAGTCCATTCAAGGCGATTCGCCCCTGGTTCAGATCGCCGTGGAATCCCAGACCGTCTCGGAAGTCATCTCCGGATGGACCGGCATTCCCACCGGCAGAATGATGACCGACGAAATCGAATCGGTCCTGAAATTGAAGGATACCCTTTCCGAGCGGGTCATCGGACAGGATCATGCCCTGGATGCCATCGCCCAGATGATCCAGACCGCCCACGCCGGCATCGAAGATCCATCCAAACCCACCGGTGTTTTCCTGCTGGTGGGGCCCAGCGGCGTCGGAAAGACCGAAACCGCCCTGGCCTTGTCGGAACTGCTCTACGGCGGTGAACAGAACCTGATCTCCATCAACATGTCCGAATACCAGGAGGCCCATACGGTATCCGGTCTCAAGGGTTCCCCTCCGGGCTATGTCGGATACGGTGAAGGCGGCGTGCTGACCGAGGCGGTTCGGCGGCGACCCTATAGTGTGGTGCTTCTTGACGAAATCGAAAAGGCCCACACCGATGTTACCGAACTTTTTTATCAGGTTTTCGACAAGGGGGTTCTCGAAGACGGCGAGGGTCGACGGATCGATTTTAAGAACACCCTGATTATTATGACCTCCAATCTCGGCACCGACCTGATCATGAAGGTCTGCGCCGATGAAGAGACCATGCCGGAGCCGCCGGCTCTGGCTGAAATGCTGCGGCCTGAATTGCTCAAGCAGTTCAAACCCGCCTTTCTGGGTCGGTTGAAGGTGGTGCCCTATTTTCCGATCACCGATGAAAACATGCGACTGATCGTCAAACTGAAGCTGGATCGAATCGGGGCACGCATGAAAGAGAATAAAAACGTCGCCTTTGCCTACGATGAAGACCTGATCGATGCCATCGCCGACCGATGCACCGAAGTCGACAGCGGCGCACGAAATGTGGATCATATTTTGACCAATACGTTGCTGCCGGAAATGTCCCAAGAGATTCTGTCTCGAATGGCGGCCGGGGAGCAGATAAAATCAGTGAATGTGTCATTGAAAAACGAGGGATTTGTTTTTTCAGTCTTTGGATAGGGAGGTGCATTATGGCTGAGGGAAATAATAAGAAATTCATTAGAAATCCTGTTGATTTCATGCGCACGCATCAACTGATGATCAGTCCGCAGGGGATAGGTTCCCAGAGCCTACAAATGGGAGGAATGGACATCGATATTGTACCTATTGATTCTCAAAATCCGCAGTTTGTCCGACTGGAAAATTACAGCATGAGATCACATAGTAGAGGAGCTCAACCAGTCAAGGCTTTTTATCTTCCAGCGATATTCAATAATACATCCACTCTTACGATAGATAATACTCGGGATTTTATGTTCACAGCTGATCTCTCGGGCTGTTTGTTTGCCGCTTACGGTCCAAATTCTTCTTCACTTACTGTGGAGCATGTAAATGTGCGGACTCCCTCTGCTCAGGTTCCCATTGTCCCGAGAGCTACCGCCATTATCAATGGAAATTATAACTTCTACAAGATTTTGTCACCTGTACCGATTCACGGTGCAAATACGGGTAATGTTAAAACCTATACCGCAAATTCGTCCGTCATTGGGATTCGATCCGGAGGAGGATGGCAATTTTACTATAAACCATCGATTAGTTCCGTGGCTCAGCTGTGATCCGATGTGAGTCTGTAATTCATCGGATCGGGGTATTTTTCTCTTTTGAAGAAGGAATGACCAATGGCGAAACCCAACATTTTTGGAAACTTTGAAGGCCAGGTAAACGCCTCAAGGGATGCTTTTTATGGACATCCAGATCGCGAGACCCCTTTTCGTCTGCTTATCCTCGGTGATTTCTCCGGGCGAAAGAACAGGGCGCTCTCCGGTCCGCTTGCCGGTCGATCACCGACCATGATCGACCGGGATAATTTTGATACGGTTTTGGCGCAGACGGCGCCTGAACTCCAGCTCTTTTTTGTCGGAGAAGACAGCCCGCCGATTACGATCACATTCAAGGAGTTGGAGGATTTTCACCCCGATCGACTCCTGGAAAGATTGGATGTATTCCGTGCTTTGCGGCAGGCGCTCAAAGACCTGAATGATCCGGAAGCCTTGGATTCGGTGGCCGCAAAATTGGGGCAATGGACCGAAGCCGAAGTATCTGTTGTTTCAGCTGAGGAGGAGGGCGAAACAGGACCCGGTTCAGACAGAGAAATCGGCAACACCGACAATCTTCTGGATATGATTTTAGATGAAAGTCAGCCGGCCCCGATCCGAAAAAAACCGGCGGAAAGATCTTCTTCCTGGGATGACTTTCTTCACCGGCTGGTTCAACCGCATCTGGTTCCGGATGCCGATCCTCGCCAAGCCGAATTGCAGATCTCGGTGGAGGCGGCTATCTCGGATGTCATGCGAAAAATCCTTCATAATCCGGATTTTCAGGAGCTTGAGGCGAATTGGCGGGCTCTCTTCTGGCTGGTGTCCGGGCTGGAGACCGATGATTTTCTTAGAATTTACATAGTGGATGTCGCCCAAAGTGAACTTGCCGCAGATCTGTTGGCCGATGAGGATTTAACGTCCTCCAAAACGTACCGGATGCTTGTTGAACAGACCGTGGAAACCCCGGGGGCGAACCCATGGTCGGTGGTGGCCGGCTCATTTTTCTTCGGTCCTCATATCGAGGATATCCAAACCCTGGGTCGAATGGCCAAGATCGCCTACCATGCAGGTGCGCCTTTTTTCTCAGCCGCAGATGAAATTCTGCTCGGTTGTAAATCGCTGGCCGATACCCCGGATCCGTCCGATTGGACTCTCGGCTTCGATGCGGACACCAAGACGGCCTGGGAGGCCCTTCGAGATTTGGACGAGGCATCCGCATTAGGCCTTCTCCTGCCGCGTTTTTTATTACGCCTTCCGTACGGAGAAGTGACGGATCCGACTGAGTGCTTCGATTTTGAAGAAATGGAGGGTGAACCGATTCATGATCATTATTTGTGGGGAAATCCGGTGTTCGCTGCCGCTTACCTGCTCGGCAAAACTTTTTCCCGGCAGGGATGGGATTTTAGCTCGGGCCCTGTTTTGGAATTACCAGGGCTTCCCCTGCATATCTACAAAACGGCAGGTGAATCCCGAGTGAAACCGTGCGCCGAGTATTTAATTCCTGAAAGAACCGCCCATGTAATTCTGGAGCGGGGATTCATTCCGCTCCTTTCGTATAAGAATCAAGACGTCGTTCGACTCGGACGATTTCAATCCATATCAGATCCGCCGACTCGGCTTGTCGGTCCTTGGGAGTCTGTGCCATGAACTGGAGAATCGAACAGGGGCCCTTTACCCTAAATACGAAGTTGATCAACGGTGTTCGTGAGGTTCTGGAAGCAGCCGATTTCAATGAAAAGGGCATATTGGATCATCTGAATCAGGAGGATTCGGTTCGGGTGAATCAAAAAGAATTCCCGCGTTTGCTCCGCTTGACTGCGGGGGGATCCCCTCTGGAAACGCTGATCCGCCTGTTGGTAATGAACGTGGCCGTGGACAGGCCGAGCGTTCAACGGGCGGTGGCCCCCATGACGGTAGAGTCCTGGGTGGATACCGGTCTTTTTCGATTCCAGGAGGATTCGGTTCATTCCAATTTCCGGCTGATTCCTTCGGGACCTTTGTGGGTGGCCTTTGATCCCTCGCACAAGGACAGAAATCAGGAAATCAAACCCGACCATGTGCACGGACCGGGTCCCTCTTCCATCCGTCTTATTCATGCCACGCTCCGGCGAGATGTCGGTCAGGTGCTGGATATGGGCACCGGCTGCGGCATTCAGGGGCTTCTGTGCGCATCCCACAGCGACCGGGTCATCAGCACTGATGTCAATCCGAGGGCGCTCAATATCGCCGCCTTCAATGCAGCCCTCAACGGCATCCGGAACATTGAATTCCGCATGGGAAGTCTGTTCGAACCGGTTCAGGAAGACCGTTTCGATTTGATTGTGGTGAATCCTCCGTTTGCCATTTCACCTGAAAATCGTTTGGTTTTTCGCGACGGCGGAATGGATGGGGATGGATTCGTTGAGCGGATTATACGGGAAGCCCCGCTTCTTCTCAATGAAGGCGGATTCTGTCAACTCAACGCCCAATGGGCCCATATTCGGGGAACGCCCTGGGAGGAACGGTTTCGAAATTGGTTCCAGGGCAGCGGGTGTGATGCTTGGGTCCTGAAATTAGCAACGGAAAGTCCGACCTCTTATGCGACCAATTGGCTGAATGAGACGGAAAAGCTGGACCGGGACACCTACATAAGACGATGGGAAGATTGGGTAAATTACTACGAAGAACAGAATATCGAAGCGGTCAGCACCGGATTCATCAGCATGCGAAAAACAGAACGAGCTGAACCTTGGTATCGGTTTGACGAGGATGGCGAATATCTGGATGAGGAGGCGAACAAGTTCATTCATCTCGGATTTCATCTGCGGGATTTTACATCGACGGCTTCGCAAGAGGCGCTTCTTGGGACAAGATTTTCACTATCGGATTTTGTTCGCCTCAAGCAGCATTCCCGGCCTTCCGGTGACGGATGGGGGGTGGAAAAGCTGGTTCTGACCATGACCCAGGGCATCCACTACACCGGCAACGTGGACGGCAGAATGATCGGATTGCTGGGCCACTGTAACGGCAAAAAGACGTTAGGAGCGTTGATAAAAGAACTTGCGGATGCATTGGGGGTAGAGCCCGAGCGAATAACGGAATCGGTGCTTGGCATAATTCGAAAGCTGATGGAAAGGGGCTACATCATTCCGGACCACCTGTTGGCGTATTCTCCCCAAAAGGCGTGATTTGAAAAGAGGGCCATGATAACCGTTTCGGCCACCCCAGGATATTTTCCCGGCCCGGCAAGAACTCGCATCCGCTCAAACAGCTTCCCGGCCCGGGAAAATATCCTGGGCTGGCCTGCCTACCATTCAGGTCGGCCGAAACGATGATCGAGGCCGAAAAGAGGAATTCGATAGAAGTGAATAAGGGGCAACACCGTGAGCTATGAAGGATCTGATCTCAATCAATTCATTTTCATAAATACGGAACTTGCCACAACGCCCCTGGTGCCGGAAATACAGCTTTATCTTTTGAAACCGACTTCGGATTTGTGGCGTGCATTCGATCCTGAATCCATGGCTTCCGATATTCAGCGCCCTTACTGGGCCTTTGCCTGGAGCGGGGGCCAGTCGCTTGCCCGGTATCTTCTGGATAATCCGGATCTGGCAAAAGGCAAACGCATTCTCGATTTTGGATCGGGATGTGGTATTACCGCCATCGCCGCGGCCAAGACCGGCGCCGCGTCGGTGCTGGCATCGGACATCGATCCTGTGGCGATTCGGGCCATTACTATGAATGGGCGGATCAACGGCGTCGATGTGGATACGTGCTGTGAAGATCTGATCTTCAGTGAAAACCGAGGATGGGACCTGATCCTGGCCGGGGACATCTGGTACACGACCCGGCTCTCCCGGCATGGTCTCAACTGGCTGAGAAAGTTCGTCGATGAGGGGTGCGAGGTTCTGGCCGCCGATCCCGGCCGGCAGTTCTCACCTTCCCGCGGATTAAAACCGCTCACTACTTATTCGGCTCGAAGCGTGCCGGACGTGGAGCACCCGGGATTTCAGGAGGTGGTGGTATCCCGAGTCCTGCCGTCGGAGGATCCTGCGGATGCATTTTTCTGAGCGAGATGAATCGGCATCAGAAATCCCTGGGCAATCAGCGATCGGACGATGCCGCATAAAGGGCTGGTGAGTTTTTCAACCGGCTCATTTAGGGCATCGGCCGCTTGGTGTACCAGAGTATTTAGCGGTGTCCGGCCATTACACTTGACCAGCAGATTGGCCACGACCGGATCGGCATTGGCGGAATAGGCCAATCCTTCTGAAAGGTGAAGGCGGAAGGATTGATCCATCCACCCCTGGTCAGTGGGGATGCTTTCCCGATCGAGACGGGTTTTTGGCGATACCTGAAGAACCGCCTGCATCAGATCGATCTCCTGGGAAATGGACTCCAGATAATCCTGAATGGCGAATCCTGTGGCGATATCTTCTCCGCAAGGGCCCATCATCCTTTCCGGACCGTCTTCAGCCCGAAACCATGCGGACCGTTCGGAAGATTTTCTGAGGGTGATTATGCCGGCGCCGATAGACCGGATCGATTGCCGTTCATAATAATCGGTCCATTCTTCGAACCGGCGTGCGAAATCGTCGACCGCCTTCTTTTCGGTATGCCGAATCCAGGTAGACGCATACGTGTCGGCGTCTCGGGTTTCCGACCGGATCACCCACACGTCGCAGGTGTCTTCAAACCACGACCGGAGCCGTTCTTTCCAATCCTCATCCGCCTTTTCCGCCCAGTTGCAGAGGATATGGCAGAATCCGCCGTCCGAGAGATAATCGGAGGCTTGGCGGGCGATTTTTCGAACGAGTTCATCCCCGACCATGCCGCCGTCTCGGTAAATATAGCGGTTTTCGGGTGAAATCACGAAGGGCGGGTTCGTGACGATCAGATCGAATTGTTGGTCACGGACCGGTTCAAAGAAATCCCCCTGGAGGCAGTTGATGTGGTCCATTCCGTTGAGTCGGGCATTGAAGTCGGCCAGTCGAACCGCCCTCGAGTTTTGGTCGGTGGCCCACACCTGTTCGGAATGTTTTCCCGCCAGCAGGGCTTGGATACCGCATCCGGTGCCGAGGTCCAGCGCTTTTTGAACCGGTTTTCGAATGGTCAGGTTCGCCAGGGTGAGGGTGCTGCTGCCGATGCCCATCACATACTCGGGCGCCTGCTCGGTCAGGAGCATGCGAGGTTGATCAAAGGCGATAACGAGGTCTTTGAAGGGAAGCAATTTGAC
>JBKHDE010000060.1:0-22642 GCA_046541495.1 Desulfococcaceae bacterium | reverse complement strand
CCGAAATCACCATTGAACCGCTTCGCCATTTCACCATTCAGCGGGACCTGATCGTGGATCAGACCGTGTTCTTCGATAAATACAAATCGGTCAAACCGTTTCTCATCAACTCCGAACCGGTGGCGGAAAAAGAACGGCTGCAATCCCAGGAAGAACGGATGGCCTTTGATGACGCCACCAACTGTATTCTCTGCGCCGCCTGTTTTTCCGCCTGTCCGGTGCTGGACAAGAATCCGGCGTTTCTGGGGCCGGCGGTGATCGCTCAGGCCAGCCGTTTCAACGACGACAGCCGGGATCGGGGATTTGAAGACCGGTTGCCGGTGCTGGACAAACCCGACGGGGTCTGGCCCTGTGAAAACCAGTTCGAGTGCACCCGGGCCTGCCCCCGCGGAATCAAGGTGACCAAACTGATCAATCAGACCAAACGACGAATTCAGAAGCATAAGGAAACCCATAAGGGAACCCTGGGAAAGGAGTGATTCCGAATTCCTTTAGCCCAGGTTGAGAATTGAGTCCGATCGGTTCATGTTCGAGATTGCGGAAAACCAGCGGCACGGCATCGTTAAAATTCATCATTTTAGGGGAGGTAAAGCATGAAAAAGATTTTGATCGCCTATGACAGCAAAACCGGCAGAACCGAAAAGATGGCCGAATACATTGCGGAAGGGGTACGATCGGACGGAAACGAGGCGACGGTGAAAAAAATATCCGATATTCCGGATGAAAAAGGGCTGGCGGGATACGATGGATACCTCTTCGGCTGCCCCACCTATTTCAAGGACATCACCGAAGACATGAAAACGTTTCTCTTCACCGCCAAAGAGGCCGGATTGAAGGGGAAGGTCGGGGGCGCTTTCGGCTCCTATACCCACCTGGGCAATGCCCCCCGAATCATCCATGATACCATGGCCTATGTGTATGAAATGACCATGGCGGATATGGGGGAACTGAACGTCAAAGAGCAGGTTTTGGATGCCGGCAAGGGTGATGAAGCCTGTATCGAATTCGGAAAATCCTTCAGTCGGCGGCTCACCTGAGACAAAGGATGCCGATCCCGGCCTCTGCGGGGTCGGCCAAATCCCAACCTGCTTGGAATCGATCAACAGCATCAACAGGCGGGCGGTTCATGACGAGGTTTTCGGTCCCGAGGATCCTTCGATATCCACGATTTTCAGGGTATCCCCCCAGTAATCCTTGGACTTGTAGGTAGCGATATTCATCATCTTTCGGGTCAGATCTCCGATCCGATCGACCCCTTCCTGAATGCTTTTTAGGGCCTCCCGGTTGGGATCCTCTTCGGGCAGATCCATGATCAGCATCTCCGCATATCCGCTCACCACCTGCAGGGGCTGATTGAGTTCATGGCAGACGCCGCCGGCCATTTCGATCACCCCCTGAAGCTTTTCCTGCCGGGCCAGAGCGGTGAGCAGATCCAGCATTCGCCGCCCCACATCGATTCGGGCCCGCAATTCCGCCTGGTCATAGGGTTTGGATACATAATCGTCCGCACCGGCCTCCAGCCCCTGAACAATATCCACGCGATCGCCCCGGGAGGTCAGAAGAATCAGATACAGCGGCATCATCCGCTCCTGAGTCCGCAGCCGACGGCACAGATCGATCCCGCTCAGGCCGGGCATCATCCAGTCGAGAATCGCAAGCCGGGGGGCCTCCTTGCTCTGCAGCGCTTTCCAGGCCGCGTCGCCGTCTTCGGTGACCACGACCTCGTAGCCCCATTTTTTCAATACGGCTTCCAACAGGGTTCGAGAGGTGAGGTCGTCTTCGGCGATCAGAATCCGTTTCATAAAAATTCTCCGACATGGTCCGTAAAATGCCTGAACCGGTTTTCCAGTTTCGGAACCAGAGCCGCAATGTCTTCGATTCGGTCGGCGGATTCCATGTTTTGGGCCGTCCGGTTCATGGCCAACCCGCTGACATTGGCGCACGAGCCTTTGATGTGGTGGGCCTGAGCCCGGGCGGATTCGAGTTCGTTCCGTCGAATCATTTTCTTTAATGCTGCAATCTGGCGCGGCATATCCGCCATGAAAACGGCCATGATCTGCCGGGCCAGCTCCTGGTCCCCCATGACCCGGGAGAGGAAGGCATCTTGATCGAAGACCGAATTGGAATCATCGGCAGCGGAAAGCGGCTCCATGGGGCCGTTGTCGATTTCCGGATCGGTTTTCGAAGATTCCGCCGACAGCCATTTCTCTATCATCTCCGACACCCTGCGGGGAGATACCGGCTTGGCCAGATAATCATTCATTCCGACTTCCAGACACCGGTCCCGGTCTCCCTGCATGGCGTGGGCGGTCATGGCGATGATCGGCACCCGGCGGTTCAGCACCGGCGAGTCCGAAGACCGGATCAGGGCGGTGGCTTCGAAACCGTCCAGCTCCGGCATCTGGCAGTCCATGAACACCAGATCATAGGGGATCTGTTCCAGGGCCTTCACCGCCTCCCGGCCGTCGGCCACGGCATCGGCCCCGTAGCCCAGCTTCTGAAGAATGGACAGGGCCACCTTCTGGTTGACGATATTGTCTTCGGCCAGAAGAATACGGGCGCGCCGCCGCCGGGCTTCGCTGATGGTGTATCGGGTGATCAAAGATGTCTGCGCTCCTGTGGAACGGGAGCAGGCCCCATGAGTCACCTCGATGAGGCAGTCGAACAGCAGGGATTTTTTCACCGGTTTGGTCAAATACCCGTGAAACCCGGCCTGCTTGAACTTTTCAGCATCCCCCCGCATCCCGATGGAGGTGAGCAGAATCAAACGGGTCGTTTTCAGGTCCGGGTCGGAAGAGATGGCGGCGCCGAGCTGTCGGCCGTCCATGTCGGGCATGTGCATGTCCAGAATCACCACCCGGAAGGGATCTTTTTGCTGGTATGCCTTCCGAAGCAGATCCAGGGCCCGGTCTGCGGAGTCGGTGATCTCATGACGAATTTTCCAGCTGTCCAGCATACCCGAAATCACCAGCCGGTTGACGGCGTTGTCATCCACCGCCAGGATGCGGACGCCCTTCAACGCATCCTTTTCAGGCCCCGGCGCCGAATACATCTCCCCGGCCGGCAGCGGCTGTTTGCCGAGGACCGCCGAAAACCGAAACTCGGCGCCCGCCCCCGGCTGACTGGTCACCTCGATTTCTCCCCCCATCAATTCGCTGAGCCGTTTGGAAATGGACAGCCCCAGCCCGGTGCCGCCGTATTTGCGGGTGGTGGAGCTGTCCGCCTGGGTAAAGGCTGAAAATATCTCCTGCTGCTTGTCTTCCGGAATGCCGATTCCGGTATCCCGAACGGTAAACCGCAATTCCGCCTGATCCTGATCCTCTTTCACCAGATCCACGATAACGGCGATATCCCCCCGGTGCGTGAATTTGACCGCATTGCCCGCCAGGTTGTTGAGGACCTGCCGAAGCCGCCCCGGGTCTCCCCGCAGCAGGCCGGGCACGTCCGGCCGCACCAGGCAGTTGAATTCCAATCCCTTCTGGTGGGCCCGGACCGCCATAATTTCGGAAAAATCCTCCAGAGTGGCGCGCAGGTCGAAATCGAGGATTTCCAGGCTCAGTTTGCCGGCCTCGATCTTGGAAAAATCGAGGATGTCGTTGATCAGCATCAGGAGGGTGTCCCCGCTGTTTCGAATCAGATCGGCGTACTGCCGCTGCTCTGCATCGAGGTCGGTGCCCAAAAGAAGCCCGGTCATGCCGATGACGCCGTTCAGGGGGGTGCGGATTTCATGGCTCATATTGGCCAGAAACTCGCTTTTGGCCGCATTGGCCCGGGCCGCCTCCCGGGCCATTTGATTGGCCCGGTCCCCGGACTCGCGCAAAAGCGCGTTGGTCTCCTCCAGTTCGACCTTGGATTCCTGAAGCGCCTGCCTGGCCCTCTCCAATCGCTCGAAATTTCGCGCATTGGACACCGCCAACGCCAGAAGCGGCAGGATGGAGAGGGAAAAATTGAGATACCGTTCCCGATGTTGGGGAAGGGCCAGATGATCCACCAGAAGCACCCCCATCACCTCCCGGTTCCGGGAGATGCGAATCACGAATCCGGTTTCCGACGGGGTCCATTGAAAATCCTCCCGAAGATCGCCCATTAGGTCTTCAACCCCCTCTTCCATTCGGGCGGTGTCCGGGGACACCAGAAGCCGGGTCGATCGGCCGTCCACCACCGGCAAGAACGCCATCATCCCGGGGGCGCAGATCATATCGAAGAGTTCAAAGATCGCCCGGTGGACCCTTTCTTCGGTTTCAAAACCGGTCAACCGGGCCATCAGATCGAACACCATGGCATAATCGGCCAGCTGGGTTTCCAGGGCCGGGGCCGGACGGCCCGGCGCCTCGGAAGGCGAACCCTGCCGCCAGTCGGCTGCCTGTCGCGCCAGCATCAGACGCAGCAGATCCAGGCCGACCGCCATCCGTTCGGCCGGCCGATCCACAAATCGGGACAGGGCCGCCAGGTTTTCCGGCGCGTCCGGGTCCACCCCGGAGTCCAGAAGCAGAAACCGGGAGCAGGATTCGGAGAAAAAATCCCGCCCGGTTTCCCGATCGAATCCCCATAATTCCATCCGCCGCCGCCAGGTCTTCAGCCATCCGGGAGTCACCAGATAGGCCCCTTCCCGCATGTAACTGCGAACCAGGCTTCTGGGCAACAAAAGATCAAAGCAGGTCTTGACGATATGAACCGGACTGTTCCCCGACCGCCCGGCCTCGGGATCGATGCTGTTGAGGCAGGGACCGCCCAGGGTCAGCACCCCATCAAAGGTCCGGTCACAGCGACGAATCAGACGGTGAAACGCCTGTCCGCGGGGCGCGGGGGTTTCGCAGTCTGACGGGAATACCACCACCTCGACCGCATCCAGTCCCTCGGCTTTGAGCGCCTCGGTCACTTCTTCCCGCAGCACCTCACAGACCAGAATGGCGAATCTACCGGTCATCACCCGCCGTCCTATTCACCGATTCGGCAATCCAATCGAGGGGATACCGACCCCAGCGACGGACCGCATCGGAAACGGCCATAAGGACCTCGTCCGGCACCTGCCAGGGGATTTCCCCATGGTTGTCGCCCAGGATAAAGCCACCCCCGGGCCCGGCCTCGGCGATGGCGTTTTTGACCCGGGCCTCGGCCTCCTTCGGGGTCCAGCGGCGCATGGTGATGCCGTCGAGGTTGCCCAGGACCGCCAGTTTTCCCCGGCAGGCGGCCTTGATCCGGTCCAGGTCCTCCTCCGCACTGACGCCCGCCATCACCGTACCGGTTTTTGCCAGGTCGTCAAAAATGGGAAGCCCGCGGCCGGAAGCCAGGTGAGTGGCGACCGGCCCCTGAATGCGGGCGATGGTGCGGCAGGCCGACGGAAAACCGGTTTTTCGATACAGATCCGGCGGAACGATCGTGGCGGAGGAAACCGGGTCGAACATGCAGATGGCGGCCGCCCCGGCCCTGAGCTGGGCGTTGGCCCAGTCGACGCAAAACGCCTCGTTTACCTTCATCAACCGGTCGAAGAGAAGCGGCTGTTCATAGATCAGTTCAATATACCGGTCGAATCCCATCTGCATCACCGGAACCGAAAACGGGGACATCACCACCCCGATCACCGGGACCTCCCCGCCGGAAGCCTCTGTAAGCCCTTCGATCGCCCGAAGCACTCGAACCAGGCAGTCGGCGTCCTCTACCTTGGGAGGGGCCAGACGGAGAATATCTTCAGGATTGCGAATAAAAGGGCGGCCCGAGTTGGGCGGCCCGTCCTCCGCGAAAACCACTTCACCGCCCCAGGCCTGCACATCGATGGGCGCGTAAAAAAACCCGTACAGACAATCGTGGCGGTACTTGGCTCGAATCCTTATCTGGCCTTCCACCACATGTTCGGGCCTTGAAAAATAGTCCTGAATGGAAAGCCCCAGTTCCCGGGCCCCGTGCAGACTGGCCAGGAGAAAAAAAGGAACCCGATCCGGCTCCTGATGACCGAGGGTGGTCAACACCCGCTGCATGGATGTCATTTCAGCATGTGTCATGATCCACCTCCTGCAAACCGCTCGATGATCGCCACCGCATCCGCGGCGCTGTTTCCCACGGCATCGGCGCCCACCTCCCGGCCCAACTGCGGATCGATTCGAAAGGGCGCGCCCCCCACGATCACCCGGGTCTGGGAACCGGATCGGTCGAGCAGGTCCTTGACTTTTTCCACCCGCAGGGCCGAGGGCAGCATCAGGGCGGAAATCAGCAGCAGCTCAATCTCGTCTTCCAATGCCTGCCGGACCAGGGCCTCGGCCTCCATTCGGCCGTAATCCTTCAAGGCAAAGCCGCTCGCCCGAAGGGTGGAATAGACCATCCGCTTGCCGAGAAGATGATAGTCCTCCAGCACCGCCACCGCCATTTTGGGCTGGTGCTTTCGGGGCCGACCCGATTCCTGAAGCAGCCCGTCCACCAGGTCTTCGCAGATTCGGCCGCTCATGTAGACCTGGGACAGGGCGATGTTTCCCTTTTCCCAGGCCCGACCGATCCGCTCCAGGGCGGGCACCATAATTGATTCAATCCGATGAAAGATCGATTCGCCGCCTTCCGGATCGCTCAGCAGTCGCCGAGCGGCGAGGCGATCCAGCACCAGCAGGGCCTGTTCAAAGGCTTCTGCCGAAGATGTCGGAGCTGATTCCGTTTGCCTGATTTCCGCCGCCATCCGTATTCCCCCCTTTCCGTTCATATCATCTCATATCACCGATCATCCAATGTCCGGCGTACCTTTTCGGTAAGCGAATCCACCGAAAAGGGTTTCTGAAGAAACCGGATCTCGGTATCCAGAACCCCGTGATGGGCGATGACGTTTTCCGTATAACCGGACATGAAGATCACCTTCAAGCCCGGATATCGCTCCGATGCCAGGTGTGAGAGTTCCTTTCCGTCCATGTCCGGCATGACCACGTCGGTGAGCAGCAGATGGATCGGGTCCGGGTGGTCCTCCATCCGTCGAAGGGCATCCCCGCCGTCGGCGGCGGTCAGGACCGTATATCCCCCCCGTTTCAGGATGCGGCAGGCCAGATTGCGGACCATGGCGTTGTCTTCCACTACCAGTATCGTTTCGGCGCCGCCCGTCCGGGTGAACGCATCTGGATCATGGGATGCGGTTTGCGGGTCCTCCTCCACCCGGGGCAGATACACCTTGAACACCGTCCCCTCGCCCGGTTCACTGTAAACCCAGATGTTCCCCCCGTGCTGTTTGACGATGCCGTAGACGGAAGCCAGGCCCAGCCCGGTTCCCAGCTCTTCCTTGGTGGTGAAAAAAGGTTCGAATATGTGTTCCCGGACTTCGGCCTCCATACCGCAGCCGGTGTCGGATACCGCCAGCATGACATAATCCCCGGGTTCGGCGCCGATGTGTTCCCGGCAGTAAGCCTGATCCAGATGCACCGGAAAGACCTCCAAAGACAGGGCGCCGCCGTCGGGCATGGCATCCTGGGCATTAACCGAAAGGTTGATCAACACCTGACCGATCTGACCGGCATCGGCCGATACCCGGCAGGGATCCTCGGCAAAAAAGGTTTCGATGGCGATATTTTCCCGAATGGTGCGACGAAGCAATGAATGAAGATCTTCGACCACCTCCCGCAGGTCGATGACCCGAATATCCAGAAGCTGTTTGCGACCGAAGGCCAGCAGCTGTCGGACCAGATCCCGGGACCCCAGAGCCGCCTGATGGATTTCCCGGGCATGCTCGTGCGACAGGGATTCCGGAGCCAGATCCTCCAGCAGAAGATCGGCATAGCCGAGCACCGGTGAAAGAAGGTTGTTGAGATCATGGGCCACCCCGGCCGCCAGCCGGCCCACCGATTCGAGCCGCTGGAATTGACGGTTCTGCTCCGTCAGCCGGTGCATTTCCGCCTCGGCCCGTCGCTGTTCGGTCATATCCCGGGAGACCCCCAGGACCGATGTCACCCCGCCCTCGGCATCCAATTCAGGGGTTAATCGCCAGTCTAGGTAGACCGTTCCGTCGATGCTCTCCCATTCGAACCGGGAATGAACCGGTCGGCCGGTTTCAAATACCGAACGGATCTTTTCCTCCCAGAATTCACAGAGATCCTCGGGAAACCCGCTCTCCCGGTGGGTTTTCCCGAGAATATCCGCCTCGGAAAGCCCGGACACCCGCAGACCGGCCGGATTCATGTAAGTATGACGACATTCCGGGTCGTAGCGCATGATGTAATCGCCGCTGCTTTCGGCCAGAGACCGAAACTGTTCTTCGCTCTCCCGCAGGGCCTCCCGGGTTCGGTATTCTTCGGTTACGTCCCGAAAGACCATCACCACGCCGAGAAACGGGCCGTCTTTCCGGGAAATGGGGGCGGCGCTGTCGGCGATCTGTCGCCGGGTGCCGTCTCGGGCCGTGAGAACGGTATGGTTGGCCAGTCCGACCACCCGGCCTTCCTTCAGCACCCGCTCCACCGGGTTTTCCACCTTGGCTCCGGTTCGGGCGTTTCGAATCCGGAACACCTGTTCCAAGGGCCGGCCCCGCACCTCGGTTTCCACCCATCCGGTCAATGTCTCGGCCACCGGGTTCATGGCGACGATCGCCCCCTGCACATCGGTGGTGATCACCCCGTCCCCGATGGACCTCAGGGTGGTGGCGATATTTTCCCGGCTTTCCCTGAGGGATTGTTCGGTGCGTTTCAGCTCGGTGATATCCACCCCGATGGACCAGGTGACCCCTTCGGCGTAGGAGAGTTCCGCCGGCAGGTCGGTCCACAGCAGGGTGCGCGGGGAACCGTCCTTGGCTTGAAGAACGATCTCCTCATCCACCAGACGGGTCCGCCGGGACTTGTCTTCCGGTTGCAGACACCGCCGTTGAATCGGATCGGGGCAGAGCCGCCGAAGGGCTTGCGGGTGATTCAGCATTTCGGCCCGGGTGTAACCGGTCACCGCTTCACAGGCGTGATTCCAGAAAGCAAACCGATGGTCCCGGGTGAGGGCGGTCACCATTACCGGCATGTTTTCGGCCAGAAGACGGAACCGGTCCACATCCCGGCGCAGCCGATCCTCCCGGCGTTTCCGCTCGGTGATGTCTCGAGCAATGCTCAACACCGTCTGTTTTCCGTCCATCTCCAGGACCCGGCTGCTCAGTTCCACCGGTATCCGGAGTCCGGAACAGGTCACGTGGACCGTTTCAAAAAAGCAGTGGCCGTATTTTTCCAGCTCCCGCAACCGAACCGGCACCCGCTTGGCGTATTCCGGCGCATCGATATCCGCGGGCGACATGGACAGCAGCACTTCCCGGCTGTACCCGAGGCGCTGCACCGCCACTTCGTTGACATCCAGAAATCGGCCCTCGAGATCATGAAAGAACACCGCATCCGAAGACCGATCGAACAAAAGCCGGTAACGGGCCTCACTCTCCCGCAGCTTCCGCTCGACCGACTTTTGTTCTGAAATGTCGCTGACGACCAGCATCAGGCGATGGACCATCGACTCGGACCCGGTTTCCGGCCTCGGTTCGGGACGGGCCTCCAGGCGGGCATGAAACCAACCGCTTCGGCCGTTTTTGATCCGCAGCTCCATCACCTTGCCTTGGGGATGCTTGAACAGGGCCTTGAAGCGGGACAGGAAGAGATCCCGGTCCGCCCCTTCCATTCGGGATGCCAGCGGGGTGTTCCGCAGATCGGCGCTTTCGGTCCCCACCATGGCGGCGAAGGTCTGATTGGCTTGGTGAATCATGCCCGACGGATCGATCAGAAGATACCCGACCGGGGCGTGTTCAAAGAGATCTGAGAATTGGTTTCTAGCTTGTTCCAATTTTTGCTGGGTCTTGCGAAGATCTTCATTCTGCAGCTGAAGTTCGATCTGAAAAGTGCGAAGCTCCTGAATGAGACATCGAACTTCCGCCGGCGGCAGGGAATCGATCTCCTGCAAAGACATGCCGAGCAGCTGTTTGGATCGTTTATCTTCGGGTTTTTCTTTGTTCTGAGTATTCATACCGAGCCTGTTCACGTTCTAAAAGCGATTTATTCAATCAGGTGTCCGTTTTCGCGGACCCCGACGGGAAAAGCACCCGGACGGTGGTGCCGCGGCCCGGTCGGCTCTGAACGAACACCGCACCGCCATAGGCCCGCACGATGCCCACCGTGACGGGAAGCCCCAGTCCCCGGCCGGTGAATTTGGTGGTGAAGAAGGGATCGAAAATTCGGCTTCGGGTGTCCCGGTCCATGCCGACGCCGGTATCCGTCACTTCAAGCCGCACCCAGGTTCCGGCGGCCAGGGAGGTCTCGGCATAATTCCGGCCGCTTCGGGAATCACCCGGATCGGTGGCGCCCACGGATATGCGCACCACGCCCTCTTGATTCTCCAGGGCTTCCCAGGCATTGGTCACCAGATGCCGGATCACCTGCCCCACCTCCAGGGGGTCCATGTTCACCGGCGGAATCTCCTTCGGCAGGTCCACCTCCAAGCGGGCCTGGTCCGGAAGTTCTTCCCGAATTCCGGGAAGCAGCTCCTGAACATACCGGATCAGGTCCAGCGTCTCTTTCCGGCGAAAGCCCTGCCCGATATAGGTCAGCATCACCCGGCTCAGATCCGAAGCGCGCTGGGCCGCCTTTTCCGCCTCCAACAGATGGTTCGAAGAAAACCCCGCCGGCAGGTGCTCTTTGGCAAGATCCAGATTTCCCAGAACCGCAAACAGGAGATTGTTGAAGTGGTGGGCGATTCCGCCGGCCATGGTGCCGAGACTCTCCCGTTTTTTGGACTGCTGCACCCGCCGTTCGAGCGTCAGCCGCTCCTTTTCCTGGGCCACCAGTTTCGAAATATCGCTGACGATCAACAACAGCCGCTCCCCGGAAGACGAATCCTCCCCGGGACCCGGCATGGGGTCCGACCGGCCCTCGAGCCGGGCATGAAAATCTTTCCCCCTGCGGGTTCGAAGGCGCAGTTCGATGTGCTTTCCTTCGGGGTGTTTGAAAAAGGCTTTAAAACGGGACAGAAAAATATTCCGATCTTTGGGATGAAGCCACAGAGAGAAGGGATGGTTGGGCAGCATGGTCACCGCCTCCTCCACCATTTCGGCAAAGGTGTGATTGGCCATGCGGATACTTCCCACGGAATCGATCAGAAGATAGCCCACCGGTGCATGGTCGAACAACACCGACAGGCGGTGTCTGGCCTTTTCAAGCTTTCGGTGGGCATCTCGCAGCTCTTCGTTCTGCAGTTCCATTTCAATCTGGTGAACACTGAGTTCATGAAGCAGGTTGCGAATCTCCCGCGTGGAAATCTCTTCGATCTGCTTGGAAGACTGCTTCACAATCTGTTCCGCGCGGTCCCGCAAGGATTGCGCTCTGGATCGTTCGCCTGTCATGAAGGTCTCTTGGACGGAATCTCCGCCGCGGCGGTGTTTCCGCTGTTTTCGGGCCGGGCATCGAACGCTCCGGGGTGACCGATTTCCTCAAAGCTGACCGCCAGCCGTTTACCGGTGAGGCGAAAGGCGATGATTCGGTAGAAACCGGCCACCTTGTCGTCCCGGTATTCGAGATTGTCGACATGGTAGGTCTCCCCGGTCCGCATCACCTGAAGCAGCCGGTCGGTCAGCCCGTTTTCGGCGGCCCGGGGCCAGATTTCATTGAATGTCTTCCCCAGCCATTTCCCGATTTTCAGGCCGGTGAGCCTTTCCGCCTCCTGATTGCCGTGGATCAGAACCAGTCGATCGTCTGAATCGAGTTCATAGAGAAACATCCCCGATGGCATGAATCGAATGATGTCTTCACAGGCCTGGCGGCTCTCTTCGAGTTTGATTTCCGCCTGCTTCAGTTCGGTGATGTCCTGAAACACGCCCTTGATCCGTTCCACCCTTCCGTTGTTCATTTCGGGCCGGCCGAGGGTCCGCACCCAGCGGCGCCGGCCCGCGGCGGTCACGATCTGGAGGGACAGATCATAGGCGATCCCATCCTCCACCGCTTTTGTAAAGGCATGGGTAATCGCCTCACGGTGCTCCGGGGCGTAGTATCGAATGCCCTCTTCCGGGCGGGGGACTTCGCCCGGCTCCAGGTCATGGATCCGGAAGGTTTCGTCCGACCAGCGATGCTCGTCGGTTTGCGGTGAATAGGACCAGCTCCCCACCCGGGCCAGCCTGGCCGTCTCCCGCAACTCGCTTTCGCTTTCCGCCAGGGCCCGCTTGTTTTCCTGGGTGTGGGTGATGTCCACAAAGGTCATCACCGCTCCGGAATAGGTATTCGGGCCGATCTGGTATGGCAGCACCCGCATCAGGTACCAGGATCCATCATCAGTGGAGACCTCTTTTTCCACCGGTTCGGTCCGGTCCAGCACCTTCCGGACCAGTTCCACCGGATCGAGGTTCACCAGTCGATGGGATAAATGGGTAATCGGCCGGCCGATGTCGGTCTCCCAGATTTTAAAAATTTTGGATATTTCCGGAGAGTATTTGCGGATTTCCAGGTTTTCATCTAAAAGCAGCTGGCCGATTCGGGTGCTGGTCAGGAGATTTTCAACATCGTTGTTGAGCTCGGTCAACTCGATGATCTTGCTCTGGTACTCGGAATTGACCGTATGCAGTTCTTCATTGGTGGACTGAAGCTCCTCATTGGTGGATTGGAGTTCCTCATTGCTGGCCAGCAGTTCTTCATTGGTGGCCTGAAGTTCTTCATTGGCGGTTTCCAGTTCCTCGATGGTGGCCTGAAGGTTTTCCCGGGTGAACTGAAGGTCCTGTTCGAGGTCGCGAATCCGCTGTTCGGCCTCTTCGCTGAAATCATAGGTCGCGGTTTTTTTCTCAACCACGCCGGCGGGTTCGGCATCGACTTCTTCAAGAAAAACGGAGACCAGCGACTCCTCCCCCTTGCGCTCCGGCAGGGGGTTGATCCGCATGCGAAGGAGTTTGGTCTGGTCCCGATATTGGAGCCGGATATTGGTATAGGTGAGTTCCTCCCGGCTTCGAAATACCCGCTGAATGCCGGTGGCCAGCGGAATGGCCAAATCCTTGGCCGCCATTTTCGATATATCGTTTTGAACCTTTCCGGAGGGGAGTTTGAAAAACCCCTCGGTATCCCCGAGTATGTGCAGCACCTCCATCCGCTCGTTGACCACAATGGCCAAGGGAACGAATTCCTCAGCCAGCACCACCATCAACCGTTCCAGCAGCCGGTCCGATTCGGCCGCGGAAAAGGACCGCCGTTCCGCCCCATACCGCCGCAGCTCCAGAGGGTGCCGAATCGTCCGACGATTATCAGACGGTACGGTATTGCCCATCGGCGGCCGCCGATCGCCCCGGGCCCGGTATATTTTATGTTTTTGGTGAAGGACATCGAACCGGTCCATGTAATCCCCGGTGGTTTCGCTGGTGCCCAGAACCAGAATACCGTTGGCGTTGAGCGAAAACCCGAACATCTCCAGCACCCGTTTTTGAAGAATCGGCTGCAGATAGATCAAAAGATTCCGGCAGCTCACCAGATCGATATTGGTGAAGGGCGGGTCCTTGATGATATTGTGTTGAGCAAACACCACCATTTCCCGAATATTGCGGGCGATCTGAAAATTCTCTTCCTTTCGGTAAAAGTATTTGGACAAAAGCTCTGCGGACAGATCCGCCGCAATGCTCTCGGGGTAGACCCCGCCGCCCGCCCGTAGAATGGCGTCCCGGTCTATGTCGGTGGCAAATATCTTGATATCTCTGGAGATTCCGAGATCGGCCATGCACTCCCGGGCCAGAATGGCCAGGGTATAGGCCTCTTCTCCGGTGGAGCAGCCTGCCAACCAGAACCGCACCTCCCGCCCGGATGCCCGCTTCAACAGGTCCGGCATCCATTGCCCGCTCAGCTCTTTCCAGACCTCGGGATCACGGAAAAAATTGGTGACCCCGATCAACAGCTCCCGGTAAAGGGTCATCACCTCCCCCGGGTAGCTTTGAAGGTAGCCGACGTAGTCCCGAATATCCTGAATCTGATTGACGGTCATTCGACGTTCGATCCGGCGGTGAACGGTGCTCGGCTTGTAATAAGTGAAATCGATCTTGCAGCGCGCTCTCAGGATCGCAAAAATTCGGGTCAGGCCGTTTTCGTCGTCCGAGAGGGCTTCGGACCGGCCGGTTTTCGCCACATAGGGGTGTTTGACAAAGGCTCGAATCTGTTCCGGCATCTCCTCGGGGGCCAGAATGAAATCGGCCAGGCCGGTGGAGATGGCGGCCCGGGGCATGCCGTCGAACTTGGCGGTGGACTCGTTCTGGACCATCACCATGCCGCCCGATTCCTTGATGGACCGGACCCCCCGCATGCCGTCGCTGCCGGTTCCGGAAAGAATGATTCCGATGGCCTTTTCGCCCCGGTCCTCGGCCAGGGAGCGCAGAAACACATCGATGGGCAGATTGATGCCCCGGGAATGGTCCTGCTCGTTGAGCATCAGCTTGCCGTGAAAGATGGTCAGATTCTTCTTGGGCGGTATCAGGTAGATGCTGTTCGGGGCCACCTGCATGCCGTCTTCGGCCCGGTGCACCGCCATTCGGGTCTTTTTGGACAACAGCTCCTTCATCATGCTCTTGTAATCCGGAGACAGGTGCTGAATCACGATGAAGGCGAAGCCGCTGTCGGGCTCCATGTGAGAAAAAAAGGTCTCGATGGCCTCCAACCCGCCGGCTGACGCACCGATGCCGATATAATAGGTAGGTTCCCGCTCGGAGCCTTCGGAGTTGTGGGTGTCTGGGGTCATCAGCCGCCTCCGGGTTTGACCGTTTCCGCATCCCTGCGGTATAAAAATTCGGGTGGATAAAAATTCAGATGGATACAGAATTACCACAAACTCGATAGTGGATCAATCGGTACCCTGCGCTTGATGAATCCGCCCGGCTAATTTACGCTCACCGCCTTCAGGGTCACCTGCCCGAGCTGCCGCATCTGTTTCCGAATCCATGCGCTGCGACGCGCCACATACCCGGAAGGGGGCTGAATGCGATATCGATACGGGTTGGGCAAGGCCGCGGCCAGCCGGGAGGCCTGCGTTCGGGAAAGATCCGCGGCGGATCGGTCGAAAAATACGTGAGCGGCGGCTTCCGCCCCGTAGAGGTTGGGACCGAATTCGACGATGTTGAGGTAGACCTCGAGAATTCGGGTTTTGGGCCAGAGCAGTTCCAGAAGGAGGGTGAAATAGGCTTCGATGCCTTTGCGGATGTAGGAACGGGCGGGATAGAGAAAGAGATTCTTGGCGGTCTGCTGGGTGATGGTGCTGCCGCCCCGAGTCCGTTCACGCTCCTGATTGTAATCGACGGCGGCGAAAATAGCCTTCCAGTCGAACCCGTGGTGCTGCGGAAACAACTGGTCTTCGGCGGCGATCACCGCCAGCTGCATTTCCGAAGAAATCGCCTCCATGCCGACCCATTCATGCCGGACCTTCGGCATCGATTCGACCGGCGGGGCCAAGGTCCGGTGTATCCGCCAGGCCCAGACCGGCGGGTTGACAAAGCGAAGCATCAACACCAGGGCGCCGGTCGAGAGCACCCACAGGACGATCAGAAAAATGACCCACCGCAGAATCCGTTTCCAGAAAACATCCTTTCGAAACAGGGCCGCGGCAACATTTTTATACCCGGAAAATTTACGCCGGTCTCGCTTTTCCTGGTGGTAAGAGGTCCAGAAAGTCACACCGATCCCTTCTGCAATGGTCAAACATGGTACCAAAGGTAAGCGGTTCCGATACGATTTCAAGTGCGGATCGCAGATGGCGGGAAAGCTGGCATTTAACTTGCTTTAATTATGATGCGTTCGCGGATGCACGAACGATTCCGTATATACATTCCGATACGCGAGGATTGACGGGCGTCCATCTATCCTGAGCGGAAATGCGAATCGCATGCTTTACGGATTTGTAATTTTCCGACTCGATTTTCTACAAATTTGAAAATTTTTATATTGCCTTGCCGGAGGAATTCATGAGAGGACTGCAATCATTGATCCATTCCATTGAGGAGACGGCCAAAGAAGACGAAGCCCCGACCCCGGCAGCACATCTCGATCTGCTGCTTTATTCCCCCTGCCCGGTGAAGCTGGCGGTCAAGGCCCATATCGACGCCATTGCCGCCGCTTATGCGGATCAGAGCCGGCCGGTCTCCATTCATATCCCCATGGGCTGCACCTCCATCGACCCGTATGATCCCCTTTGCCTGGAAACCGATCCGGAAAAACTGCCCGCCGTGATCGCCTCCATCGGATTCGGGGATTTCTGGAAAACCGATTTCGTTCGCCGCTTCGTGAAACCCGGGCTGTTCGAGGCGGTGCTGCCGAGCCGGATCCATCCGCTTCATGAAAAAAGCGGGTTGATCGACCCGGACGAGCGGTACACCATTTACGGGGTGAACCCCTATATCTTTCTGGTGGATACCCGCCGCCTCGGCGCCCGACCGGTTCCGCGCACCTGGGAGGACCTGTTCCACCCGCAGTACCGAGGAGACATCGTGATGTGCGGCGACGGAGACGATATGGCCGATGCCGTAGTGTTGAACATCTACAAGGAGCACGGCCACACGGGTCTGGAAAGGCTGGCCGAAAACGTCTCGTCCATTATGCACTCCTCGCAAATGGCCAAAATCGCCGGTTCATCCGATCCATCGGCCCGGGCGGTCTTTATCATTCCCTATTTTTTCGCCGTCTCCACCCGGCAGCCGGACCATGTCCGCATGGGCTGGCCCGAGGACGGGGCCGCCGCAAGCCCGCTCTACCTGCTGGCCAAAAAATCGGAGCAGGACCGGCTATCGGACCTTCTGGCCTTTTTCACCGAAGGATTCGCTTCCATTCCCAGCGCCGCCGGTTTTATCCCCGTCGGCGGAAAAATGCCGTCGGAACTGCCCTCTTATGCCGATCTCAAATGGGTGGGCTGGCGGTTTGTTCGGGAGAACGATATCCATGCCCTGCGGGAGGAGCTCAACACCCGGTTTCGAGCCCTGCACCGGAACCTCTCATGAAGCTGATCACCGTGGCCGGCCCGCCCTCCTGCGGAAAAACCGCCCTGATCCTCAAAACCGCGGTTCATCTGGAAGAAAACGGCGCCACCTGCGCGGTGATCAAGTTCGACTGTCTTCGAAGCCGGGACGGGGACCTGTATGAAGCGGCCGGGATTCCGGTCACCGTGGCCATTTCCGGCGGACTCTGCCCCGATCACTTTTTCATCACCAACCTGGAAGAGGCCTTTGCCTGGGCCGAGGACTGCCGGGCCGACTGCTGCATCATCGAAACCGCCGGGCTCTGTAACCGCTGCTCTCCGCACATTCGCGGACTGCTGGCCCTGTGCGTCATCGACAACCTGATGGGCATCGACGCGCCGGAAAAGATCGGCCCCATGCTCCGGAACGCCGACCTGGTGGCCATCACCAAAGGGGACCTGGTCTCCCAGGCCGAGCGGGAGGTCTACCGTCACCGCATCCACCTGATGAACAAGCGGGCCGTGATCCGCCATGTCAACGGCCTCACCGGCCAGGGGTGCCGGGACCTGGCCCGGATTATGGCGGCGGCGCCCGCGGTTTCCGGAGTCACCGACATGAAACTGCGGTTTTCCATGCCGGCCGCGGTCTGCTCCTACTGCCTCAGCGAAACCCGAATCGGGGCCCGGTACCAGAAAGGCAATGTCAAAAAAGCCCTTTTTAAAGGCCGCCATGCATCCTGATATGAATTGGATGCGGTTACAGAGCATCACGGTCACCGCGGGCCGCGACAAGTCGGGAACCTCCGAAACCCGGGATATCACCTTCCGCTCCGGAGAAATCACCGCCCTTCTGGGACCCACCGGGTCCGGCAAAAGCCGCTTTCTGTCGGACATCGAATCCCTGGCCGACGGCGACACCCCCACCGGCCGCCGTCTGCTCCTGGACGGCGCCGCCCCCGACCCCGACGACCGGTTCGAACTTCAGGGACGGCTGGTGGCCCAGCTGACTCAGAACATGAACTTCGTCCTGGACATGGGAGCGGCGGATTTCATTCATGCCCACGCAGAAAGCCGGAATATTGAAGACCCGGACACCGTTTCGGATCGGGTCATCGCCGCCGCCAACCACCTGGCCGGCGAACCCTTCGACCCGTCCACCCAGCTGACCGCCCTGTCCGGAGGTCAGTCCCGAGCCCTGATGATCGCCGACACCGCCCTGCTGAGCGAATCCCCGATTCTGCTCATCGACGAAATCGAAAACGCCGGCGTCGACAAACGCGGCGCCCTCGACCTGCTGCTCAAAACCGACAAAATCATCGTCGTCGCCACCCATGACCCGGTGCTGGCGTTATCTGCGGACCGGCGGCTGGTGTTTGAAAACGGGGCGGTCAAACACCTCCTTTTCAGGACCGACGCCGAAGGGCGGATGCTGGCGGAGCTTTCCGAAATCGAAGCCCGCTTCACCCGAATTCGAACAGCGTTGCGGGCTGGACAACCGTTCGCACCGGAAGATGCCCGCCTTGAATCTGCCGCTCCGTAGTTTCACCCTGATTCCGCTTTTCCCGGTTTCGGCGGAAACTTTTCTTTGACCCGCCCAAAAGCCGCTTCCCAAAAGCCGCTTCAATGGTGGTTAATGGTGGTTGACTTTGCATCTGGGATCATGAGAAATAAATAAGATCGGGTCCGATCTCCATTGAACCGCCAGCGAACAGGATATGCCATGAAACCATTCGCCACCGCTCCGGTCCTCTGTCTGTTGATGTCACAGCCTTGCACCGCGGCCGGCATTGGGGAATGGATCGACGACAACCGGCTGGTGGTCGGAAACGAAACCGGGGCGGTGATCCTGACCGGACCGGATTTCGATATGGTGGAGATCATTCCGACGGCATCGCCCTATCCGCCGGGGGTCAGATCCGGTTTTCATGTCTCTTCAGACGGCGCTTACCTTACCACCGGTTTTCAGGCGGTCGAAATCTGGAATATCGCGGATGGGGTGCAGGCCTTCCGGATTCCGTTTTCGAACGGCGGAGGGACTGATTTTGTGCGCCTATCCCCGGGACACCTATGCGCTGCTCGATCTATTGGCGGCCGGAACCTATCGGCCCCGGCTTTTAGGATCGACCATTGCGCCCGCCCTGCCCGAGTTTTTTGAACGCGCCGGAAAAATGGCCGAACGGATTTTCGAACCCTTCTACACCAAGAAAGTCATGGGGCGAAGCGGCACAGGTCTGGGCATGGCCGTGGTATGGTCAACCAAAGACGATCACGGATACATCGACATCCAAAGCCATGAAGGCACTGGAACGCGCTTCGACCTGTATTTTCCCTTCACTCGGGATCAGATGATCTCCGAGCCGGCTCACCTTCCCGTGGACAGGTATCGCGGAAACGAACGGATCCTCGTCGTCGACGACATGGAAGAGCAGCGGAATATCGCCCAGGCCATGCTCAACCAACTGGGATATCAAGTAGCCGCGCTACCCAGCGGTGAGGCGGCGGTTGAACACATCAAAACGCACGCCGTCGATCTGCTGATTCTCGACATGATTATGGACCCCGGAATCGACGGCCTGGAAACCTACCAACGAATTCTCGCGATCCGCCCCGACCAGAAAGCCATCATCGCCAGCGGCTTCTCTGAAACCGACCGCATCCGCCATGCCCAGGCATTGGGCGTCGGCACCTTTCTCTTCAAGCCCTATGCCCTGGCCGAATTGGCCGCCGCCGTGCGAAAAGAGCTTGACCGGGCGAGTTCTGCGGTCGAGGCGAATTAGATCTTTTTTGGGTGGCTTTTCAAGATATAACAGCTCCCCAAAAGGGACCTGCTTTGGCTGAAGAAAGCCTCCACCATCGAGAGGGCCTGAACCTGGCCCATGGGTATAGGTATGGACTACAAGCAATTACTCCAAGAATATTCGGTTTTATTAGATGAGGTGAAGCGATTAAAAAAAGAAAATAGCCGCTTAAGAGTTCAACTTGAGCTGACGACTACCGATCCATTAAAAAAGATTTCAGAAGATACCCAAAATATTAAAAAAACAAGTGACGGGCAATCTATTGCCCCTATTTTTGAATCAAATGTTAGTAATAGATCTGATCCCAACACCAAAGTCCAGCTTTTTATGTCACTCTTCAAAGGCCGCAGTGATGTTCATGCGAAGCGTTGGGAAAACAAAAACAAAGGCACATCCGGCTATGCACCTGTTTGCCTGAATCAATGGCGGGCAGGCGTGTGCAAAAAGCCGAAAATTTCATGTTCCAAATGTGAAAACAAAGACTATGCCGCGCTGGATGAAAATGCCATTGAAAACCATCTGAGAGGGAAAATCGTTGTGGGTCTCTATCCGATGTTATCGGATGAAACATGCCACTTCTTAGCAGTTGATTTTGACGAAGCAGACTGGCAAAGCGATATTTCCGTTTTCAGGGATGTTTGCATTGAGTTCCCAGTTCCTATCGCCGTTGAACGGTCACGTTCCGGCAAGGGCGCGCATGTATGGTTCTTCTTCGAAGCCCCTGTTTCCGCTGCCTTGGCACGTAAATTTGGAACAATCCTGCTTACCGCCGCTATGAACAAAAGGCATGAGATACAATTTAAATCCTATGACCGGCTGTTTCCCAGCCAGGACACCCTGCCTAAAGGGGGATTGGGTAATTTGATTGCATTGCCGTTACAAAAAACGGCAAGAGAGAAGTCCAATAGCGAATTTATTGATGAACGTTTCCAATCCTATGAGGACCAATGGGCATTTCTATCCACCATCCAAAAAATTTCTCAAAGCCGAATTGAAGAAGTTATTTCCGAGCTGGGCGATGATCATGAGTTGGGCGTATTGAAACAGGATGAAGAAGAGGATGCTAAAAAACCATGGGAAAACCCAAAAACTAAAATCAATTTAATCAGAGATGACTTCCCGAAACGGATCGAAATCGTAAAAGCGAATATGCTGTTCATTCCAAAGAAGGGAATTTCCCAAAAGGCCATGAATCGATTAAAACGGCTCGCATCCTTTAAAAACCCAATGTTTTACAAACAGCAAGCCATGCGTTTGCCGACCTATGGACATCCACGCATCATCTCCTGTGCAGATGAAACAAAAGAGTATCTGTGTTTGCCCAGAGGCTGCGAACCCGAATTAATCTCCGAACTTAAAGAACTTGGAATTGAAATTCGATATATCGATAAAACCCATAAAGGTGGAAGGATTGATGTGGAATTCAATGGCCAACTCAGAGAAGAACAATCATTGGCCCTCACTCACCTGTTGGAAAATGATAACGGAATTCTTTCAGGCACAACAGCTTTTGGTAAAACCATTGTGGCGATTAAGCTGATTGCCGAGAAAAAGGTGAATACGCTCATCTTGGTTGACAAAATCAGCCTTCTGTCTCAGTGGAAAGAAAGGTTGTCGGAATTTCTTATTGTAAATGAGCCGTTGCCGGAGCCCGCCACTTCAGCAAAAAAAAGGGGCGGAAAAAAGAAGGTGAGTGCTATCGGCCAATTGGGCTCCGGAAAAAATTCCTTGAGCGGCATTGTGGATATCGCCGTGATGCAATCGCTCAGCCGGAAAGGAGAGGTTAAGGAATGCGTGAAAAATTACGGAATGATCATTGCCGATGAGTGCCACCATGCATCGGCATTCACCTATGAACACATCCTGAAAACCACCAATGCCAGATACATTTACGGCCTGACCGCAACGCCGACACGAAAAGATGGGCATCATCCGATTCTGTTTATGCATTGCGGCCCCATTCGATACCGGGACGATCCCAAAAAACAGGCGGAGAACAGGCCGTTTGACCATTATATTGTTCCTCGTTTCACATCATTGCGGGTTCCGCTGGATAAAGACGAACAAGAAGTATCCATCCAGCAATTATATACCGAAATCATGGAAAGCGAATTTCGGAATCTGCAGATCATTGACGATGTGCTGAACAACTATCATCAGGGCAGGAACTGCATTGTACTGACCCTCAGAACCGCGCATGTTGAATCACTTGCCGATAGACTGAAAGAAGAAGTTCCAGACGTTTTCGCCCTGACGGGCGGAATGGGGAAAAAGGCGACTCGGGATATTTTCCAAAGCATTGCTGACATTCCCGCTGACAGAAATATCATCTTGGTGGCTACCGGTCATTTTATCGGAGAAGGCTTCGACGAACCCCGTCTCGACACTCTCTTTTTAGCCATGCCGATATCATGGAAAGGCACGTTGCAGCAATATGCCGGGAGGCTCCACCGATTGTACGAGACGAAAAAGGAGGTGAAAATCTACGATTACGTGGATATCCAGGTACGGATGCTGGAAAAGATGTATCAAAAACGGCTCAATGGATACGCTTCCATGGGATACAAAGCCAAAGGCGAGGAACTGAATGACACAGCTTTGGATATCATTTTTGATAAAGATAATTTTCTGCCTGTTTTTAATCAGGATCTCAACTCGGCAGAGAAAGAGATATTAATTATAAGTCCGTTCGTCAGAAAAATGCGTACGCTTCAAATGACAAAACACCTGAAAATGGCATTGGAAAAGAAGGTCCGTGTATTAATAGTTACCCGGCCTAAGGAAGATTTTAAACCGAATGATCATGCCATCATCCAAAGGGCATTGGACCTTTTGACAGATTGCGGAGCCGGTGTAATTTTCAAATCAAAAATCCACCAAAAATTTGCAGTTATGGATCAAAAGGTGGTTTGGTACGGCAGCATCAATTTGTTAAGCTACGGCAGTGCCCAGGAAAGCATCATGCGCATAGAAAG
>JBKHDE010000059.1:0-22937 GCA_046541495.1 Desulfococcaceae bacterium | reverse complement strand
GGCAGATGATCCTGGATATGGACGCGGAAAAGATTCATTTTCCCGTCGACTTTCTCAAAGAAGCCGGCCGCCGGAATCTGATGGGATGCCGGTATCCTGAAAAATGGGGCGGCCGGAACATGGACTGGGTCACCACCTGCATGGTGATGGAGGAGGTGGGCACCCTGGGCTATATCTTCGCCTGCACCTTCGGGGTGGGCGCCGAGCTGGTCTGCGACGCCATTGTTCTTCACGGCACGGACGAGCAGAAAGCCCGGTATGTCGCGCCCCTATTAAAAGGAGAGATCTTTGCGGCCGAGTGCCTGACCGAACCCCGGGGCGGGTCCGATTTTTTCGGAACCGCCACGAAGGCCGAAGACAAGGGGGATCATTTTTTGCTCACCGGTCAGAAACGGTTCATCGTGGGCGGCGAGGCCGCCGACTATTTCCTGGTCTATGCCCGAACCGATCCGGAAGCCGAACCCCACAAAGGCATCTCCTGCTTTATCGTCGATCGTGGCCCGGGTGTGGACAGCGAATACCTCTACGGACTCATGGGATGCCGGGGCGGCGGCGCCAGCCGGGTGGTGTTCCGGGATGTCCGGGTGCCCAAAGAAAATCTTCTGGGAAAACTCCACGGCGGGGTCGAGGTCTTCAATACCATGATGATTCCGGAGCGGCTGGGCACCGCGGCCATGACCATCGGGGCGGCCCGGCCGGCCCTGGAGGTGGCTACCGGGTACACCTCCCGGCGAAAGGCCTTCGGCCAACCGGTAGCGGCTTTTCAGGGAGTCAGTTTTCAGGTGGCCGAAGCCGCCATGCTGCTGGACGCGTCCCGATCCATGATCCAGACTACCGCCCAGGCAGTGGACCATGGCATCGACCCGCGGCGGATCCGCCGGATGGTCTCGCAAGCCAAAAAGTTCGTGACGGAGTCCTGCCAGAAGGCGGCCCACCATGCCATGCAGGTCATGGGCGGCATCGGATATACCGACATATTCCCGGTAGAGCGGATCGTGCGGGATTTGCGGCTGGCCTCCATCTGGACCGGCACCAACGAGGTGATGTCGATGATCATCGCCAATGAATGGTATAAGGAATACGCCCGGGCCAAGGAGGCCCGCCGAACTCGGGATGCGGAAATGGATGCGGCGGCCGCGGACCGGGAAGAGGAAAAGGTTTACGAATAGACCGCTTTGGCCCCGGTCGGCCGGTAAATGCTGACCAGGGCCAGCAGGTACCCGGCCAGGGCGCAGATCATGACGGCCGGGATTCCGATGCCGAGGGCCACCTGGGCCGCGGCAATGGAGGTGAGGACCGAGGCGCACCCGTTGGCGGCCCAGGCATAGGCCCGCTGAACCGGCGATACCAGCAGAAACCGCATCCCCAGCGCAAACGGAAGGCCCATCAGCACCCCCACCGGCAGCAGCACGATATAGGCGACAGCGTATCGAAAGAAGGGAGCCATTCCCAGAATGGCGTCCACCAGAACAGGGTAGCCGATCAATATCACCACCAGCATCCCGCAGAGCAGCCCCAAGGCATAGCCGAGATGGCTGAGGTCCAGATACTGGGACAGGTATCCCCCCACCCCGGAAAAAACGAGCACCCCCGAAAGGACCACGGTAAAGCTGATGATGGGATCTCCCAGAAGCAGGATATTGGATTTGATGAAATAGATTTCGATGAACATATACCCGGCCCCGATCCCCAGAAAATAGAGGACAAACCGGTAGGGGGTGGACATCAGCCGTCCCCGGGTGACGAACAGAATCGGCAGGATCAGCAACAGCACGGCCACCGCCAGGGCCTCCAGAAAGACCACTCCCACCACGATCTCCCCCGACATCAGAAGGGAATAGACGCGACTCCCCAGACTTCGATAAAGATCGTCCAGGCGGGACCACTTGACCAGACGACCGGGAAAAGGGCGATGGTCCGACTGAGGGGCCACATCCAGCATATGGGCTTCGAAAAAGGCTTCCGCCGAATTCGACCGGTACGCCGCCAAAAGCTGTTGAACTCGTTGATAATGGAAAGGTTCATCGTAGATATTGAACCGGTTCACCTCATTCGGGTCGATACCGGGAAAATAGACCGGGTCGAAATTGAGTTCTTCGGCGAATGTGCGAAGCGCCGCGACATCCCCCTGAAACAGAGGTCCGGCGGTGACGATGAGGGTGTAGGTATCCCAGCTGCGAAGAAGGGCCAGATGGTCGGCCGGTTCCTCAACCCCCATGCGGCGCAGGCTTTCATAGGCGGTGGCCCACATCCGGACCGAGTCGGAGGGCGGAAGCATCAGCTTTCGGGAAAGGATCAATACCCCCGCTTCGGTCAAATGCTCCAGGTAATGGGTGAATGCCTCGATTGTGAAATGATGTTCCTGGCTCAGGGCCGCGGACCCGGGTAAACTGGCGCCCCAGTTTTCCAACTGGATCACATCGAATTTACGGTCGGTTCGGCTGAGAAAGACCCGGCCCTCGGAATGAAAGACCGGCACTCGGTAGTGGGTGCGGACCAGATCGGCGATCTGCGGGTTCGGTTCCACCACCGTCACTCGGTCCGCATCCGCGGCCAGGGCGAAAGGCACCCCCACCCCGCCCCCCTCCTGAATGATCAGCACCGCTTCGGGATCGGGTACGAGAAGGTACCCGGCGAAAGGAAGCGAAAAACGGGGAAACGTCGTTTCGTCTTCCGGATTCAGGTTATAGAAGACATAGGGTCGATCCCCGTCCCGGTAGACCGCCCATTGCCTCGGCAGGGCGCCGGTGAATTTCAGGCTTAAACCGGGTGCAAATCGGATATAGGGGCTTTGCACCCGGTCGATCCGCCCTCGAAGCCCGCTGCGGGTGTCCGTCACCTCCGTGTTCGGGAATTGAAGCACCTGACTCAAGGCTTTGTACGGCGAGGGACGAATCCATTTCAGGTCATCCAGAATGCCGGCGTAATAAATGCCGCCGGACAGAACCGACAAAGTCACTACCGCCCACAAGGCGGTCCACATCCCCTCCCGTCGTTTCAGGTCTCCGAAAAGCGGCAGAAACAGAGGAATCAATGCCGCCGACAGGACCATATAGCCTTCCCCCAGAGTTCCCAGCCCCAGGGCCGGCATAACCGCACCCAAGGCGGACCCGGTCATGCTGGCACAGTAGACCAGCCCGGTCTTGTCCGGCAAGGCCGCAAACCCGATGGACATAATCATGCCGGTAAAAAAGAAGGGGATCGACAGCAGCAGATAGGCGATCAAAAGATAAAGCATCTGAATCGGTTCCAGGGGAAGCCGAAAGTAGTCGATGGGAAGCCGATTCAACCCGCCGAATGCGATCACCGCCGACACGCTGTAGAAAATCACCAGCTTCAACAGAAAGGAGCGCCTGCTGAACCGCTGTTCCCATTCAGGCCGTCGGGCATCCAGAAGGCTCAAGAAAGTGCCGCTGGCCCCGAATCCGAACAGGGCGATGCTGATCACCATAAAGGAGAGGTGATTCCATTGGCTGATGGAAAAAATTCTGGCGAGCAGCACCTCGAAGGCCAGGGAAGAGGCGGACAGAATAAACACCACCCAATAGATCATCGGGGGGCCTTTCCGCCTGTCGGCCCTCTAGACTTCCGGACATCAGAAAACAACGGCACCTATTCTTCGCCCTTTTCCAGTGCCCGGCCGGTCATAGGCACGAACAGCACCCCGGTGATCTGCTTGAGGGTATAATCATCGTCGCGCTTGGTCACCAGCACCAGGTTCTGATAGCTGAAAGGGTTGCCCAGAGGCAGAATCAGTTTTCCGCCGTCTTTCAGCTGCTTCAGCAGCGGGGGCGGAATATGGTCCACGGCGGCCGTGATCATGATCGCATCAAAGGGCGCGGCCTTGGCCCATCCGAAATACCCGTCGCCGTGGCGGGTGTGGATATCGGTATATCCCCGGGATTTCAATGTCCGGGAAGCTTTTTCATGAAGCTTTTCCTTGATCTCGATGGAATACACCTCATCGACAATCCTGGCCAGAACCGCTGCCTGGTATCCGGACCCGGTGCCGACCTCGAGGACCTTGTCTGCTCGGTCCAAATCCAATGTCGCCGTCATCATGGCGACGATATAGGGTTGTGATATGGTCTGCCCTTCCCCGATCGGCAGCGGACTGTCCGCATAAGCCCGGTTGCGGAGCGATTCCGGCACGAAAGCATGCCGATGCACCGACTTCATGGCCGCCAGAACCTCCGGGTCCTCAATGCCTCGGGCTTTAAGCTGTTGGGAGACCATTTCCTCGCGAGCCGCCTGGAATGTACCGTTTTCGGCCGTGATCGCGGATGACGCGGAAAAAACAAGCAAGACGATCAGAAAGAATATGGCAATCGGTTTCACATGACCTCTCTTCATTGGAATCGGGTTAAAATGAATGCACGTCAACCTGCGGAAGGGATGAGTCAAGGCTTTTTCGAATAAAGCTCATTCGGATGAATGCATATTGTCCATATATCATAGATTTCCGACAAATCAAAAGTGAAAAACATGGGTATTGACTCCGGGCAAATCCACTGGTATTTAAATCTATTATGAAAATTTGGACTCATCTCTCCCCTGAACGTATTTTCCTGGGTGCGGCCCTGGCCGACAAAAACGCGGTATTGCAGTTTATCGCATTGACGCTCGGAAAATCCGGTGCGGTGAAGAATTCCGACGCGGTCTATTCCGCCATTAAAAAACGCGAAGACATGATGTCCACCGGCATCGGCGGCGGCATCGGCATTCCCCATGCCCTGACCCCCGAGGTGAACGATATCGAAATACTGTTGCTGCGGCTGGAAACGCCCATCCCCTTTGAAGCCCTGGATAAAAAACCGGTGGATATCGTCTTTGCCCTGGTGGTGCACGAAAATGAAACCACCCTTCACCTGAGAACCCTGGCCGGTATCGCCGGATTGTGTAAAAAACAGGATTTTCTGAAAATGGTGAGATCATCGGATTCCGTCCAGGCGGTATTGGAAGAGATCAAGCAGATCGAAGAGGGAGGCAAGGTCCATTGAAACCTGAAATCCGCTACCACAGCGCATACGTATTAGGTGAAGCATTATGATGAATCAACAGACGGTCGGCAGTCTAAAAAAAATATCCCTTTCACTTCAAGCCGGGTCCGGTTCGGATAAAGAAGATATCATTTCCGCCCCGCTTTTCCTGGAGATCATTTTCGGTATCGGCCAGGAAGGTCTTACCCCCCTGGAATATGTGCTTTCGGAAAAATCCCAGGGGGATACCGTGCAGGTTGCTTTGAAGCGGGAGGAGATCCCGCGGTTTTTCGACCACAATCTACCCTTTGAATTGGTGAATCCGAAATTCCCGGATACTATTCATGTCCGTATCCGCATCGAAGATATCGGACCCGCCGAAGGCCGGGAGGTGGTGCAGGCCATGGCGGCCCTGGCGGGAGATTGCGCATGCAGCTGCGGTTGCGGGGGGCACGGAACCTCGCCCTCATCGTGCGAAGATCATTCCGGGTGCGGGGATTCCGCTTCCTGCGAAGGTTGCGGCGGATAAACCCATACACATACAGCCCTCACCGGACGCGCCGCGCCGCATACAGGCAAGCGGTTCGCCCGGTTACGGGGGCGGTTCCGCCTTAAGCCTCCGCCTCTTCCTCCGCCGGCTTGACCGGGACCGTGATCACCGGCACCGGGGAGTTCTTGACCACTTTTTCGGCGACGCTTCCGAACGGAAAGTGGGCTTTCTTGCCCCGCGTCGCCATCACCACCATATCGATCCCTTCCGTTTCGATCAGCTTCAGGATCTCTTTGGCCGGATCTCCGGTCGCCACATGCTTGATGTAGAGCGGGCATCCATCCAGGTATTTATTGCAGATCTGTTCCAGGTGTTTGTTGGCGGCCCGATGCGTCTTCTGTGAAAATTCCTCCACATGCTCCTGATTCAGCACCCCGTACCAGGGCTCGTGGTGGGGGATATCCTCCATGACATACAGCACATGGATTTCAGCATCATATTTTTCCGTGAGTGATGTCACCTGGGGCAGGGCTTTTTCAGCGGCATTCGAGAAATCGGTCGGCCATAGAATCTTCTTCATTTCCATCGGGCACCTCCGTAATTAAAGTTAGACATCCTGCTGCTTGATTCTTATTGGAACAATATAAGTCGTCGCCCGGGAATGTAAAGCTCATAATATTATTGCCTTATATACTCCGAAATGATTCGCGTTTGAGAAGCGGCTTGACTTCGCTCGTCAATTTCATTACACCTTTTCCTGTCATCGGATCAATCCTTCGTGTATGTCTTGCAGTGGCGGATCACCTATTCACCATTTTTTTTCAGTCATTCGGTGAAATCCGGCCGAAAATAAAGGGTGATCCCATCAAAAAAACGAGACCCCGGTCAAAGAAAGGAAAACGTCGTGATCCTGATTGGAAAAATCCATGTGGCAACCCCCGTTTACAGAGGCAATGCCCGCAAAACCCTTTTCACCCGCGACGGCGACGGCAGCCATCGTCTGGTCTCCCTGGCCGGAGAGATTCAGGGCACGGCCCAGGCGTTGATGGACGCCTTTATCGGACAGTCCCGAAACGGCAAGAACATCGGGCTTCTGAATCAATTGTGGCAGCGGCTTTACGGGGCTCCCCTGCCGGACAACCTGATTCAGCGGGTGGATTGCAAACTGGCCGAATCGAGCTATCCGCGAAAAAATTTTTTTGATCTCCGCATGGGAATCAAGCTGGATGACGACCGATGGGCCGCCGAGGCCAACGCCAACTACAAAATGGAAACGGTGTTGCGCAATTCGGTCTTCGACCTGACCCTGTCGGTGAATGAATCGCTCCTCAACAAAAATGACAACAGCGGGAAGTTTTACTACCTCATGGAAGAGCTCAAGGCGGAGCGTTTCTGGTTCGGCGCCGGAAAGAGCAAAGGATTGGGGCGGCTCCGCCTCGATATGGAGCTTCCGGTCTCCGCCCCGAAAACGCCACCGGCCCTCGACCGCCAGGCCAACCATATGCGCATCGACATGACCTTCGACGCCGGCAACCCGGTACTGGTGGGCTGGAACTGGGGCAAAGTCGATCCCCAGACCGCCGCCTTTCCCTCCGTAGAAGGACGAATGCTGATCGGCGCCATGCGCAATCTGCCCGAGGAAATCCGCAGCCGTTTGGAAATGGCTCTGGGCGGCGCCATCGTCAACACCGAAGACTGGAAGGAGAAATTCACCGAATTCCTTCCCCGGGTCACCGCCATCTGGCTGCGGGAGCAATCCTCCGGCGAAGCCGAATTCTGGACCCTTCCCACGGTCGGTTTCAATAAGCTGGGCAAGGGAAAGCATGCCATGGCCAAAAAGCTCCTCAAAACCATCAAACCGTTTGTGGAAAAGCCTTTTCCGACCAAAGAGGCGGCCGAGGAAGCCTTTAAAGAAGCCCTGGCCAAGAAGGCCAATATGGCCGGCCGCGTGGTCGACCAGATGGAGCACCGAAAACAGGAACGGCAGGAACTGGACCGGGAGGCCTGGAATTCGGTGGCGGACCGTTTGGGACTGAATCGGGACCTGGCGGATCGGCTTTCGGAACATATCGGGGATGAAATAGCCCTGATCAATGTTCTGACCCCGGCTTTCCAATCGGTTCTGCCGGGTCTGTTCGAGCAGGTGGATCAGCACATTCGAATGCTTCAGAGCGACGCCTGGGTGGACGCCGAAATTCAAAACCGGGAGGAGCATCTCCTCATCAAAACCCTCCTCAAAGACGGCAAAATCACCGAATCCCACTGGAATGATCCGGGGGCGGCTCCCGAGGGAGTTCGAGGGGCCGCATGGGCCGAGTTCCTCCAGGCCCATGACCGGGTCCAGTTTCGACATATGCTCAACCCGCGGAATCTGGACAAGAGCATCGCCAACGACCGAAACCAGATCGAGCTGCTTCAGTTTTATCGGGAGCAGACCCGCCAGGAACTCGCCCAACCCAAACATATCGATTACCGGGCCGGGGGCCTCAACAACAGAGAAATTTCACAAAAATACGGAAAGCCCTATGACACCGTTTTCATGCGGATGCTGACCTGGACCCCCTCCAACCGGGAACAGGGGCAATGGGAGGCCTACATCCCCGGCAGCACCTTAAAAGGCGCGTTTCGAAAACGGGCCGCCCAGCTGTTGGCCACCCTACAGGGAGAAACCCGCCAAACCGCTGAAATACTGGATCTTCTATTCGGTCGCCAGGGTCGGCGGGGGATGGTTTTCTTTTCCGACGCCTACCTCACCGATCCTGAACAGGCCGACCGGGCCTGGTGTTCCATGGACGGAATTCGTATGGACCCCAAAACCGGTCAGCCCTTGGAGACCGCCAAACATGATTACCTGTACGCCTACGGGACCCAACTGGCCTTTCACCTTCGAATGGATCTTCAGGATATTCAGCCCTCGGACCTGGAAGCGGTGTCGGTGTTTTTCCATCTTCTGCAGGATTTCCAGGCTGGAGACATCCCCCTCGGGGGTGAAAAGACCTCGGGTTTCGGCTGGGTTCAGGCCCGAATGAAGGGCCTGGAATGGCTGACCGGCGACGAAAAAGGCGTCACTCAAACCCTCTTCGGGGCAAAGAAATTGGAACCGAAGGGCGTATGGCGGGCCCTGGATCTGTCGGGCGATGAAGCGGCGAACGCGCTTGCCCCGTCCCGGGAAATCCGCTCGGAACAGAAAGGCGCCGCCGTTCCGCCGCCCACCGCCCGGGCCGGATTTATTTCGCACCGTTCCTTCGGCGGCTACTGCGGAATGCTGGCCGTGGAAGCGGAGGCCCTCACCCCGGTCCATATCAAGGAAAGCGGAGAGCCCTCCTTTACCGCCATTCTGGAGGAAGGGCCGGTGAACGGCTGGGATTTTTTCTCCATGGCGCCCCCCGAAGCCGACCGGCGTCCCGATGACCGACTGTATGCCCTCCCCAGTCGAAGCCTCAAGGGCATGTTGCGGCACATCTACGCCATCGCCGCCGACGCGGACCAAGAGAGCAAAGACCTCGGCAGCCTCAATCCCGCCGACAGCCTTTTCGGCTGGGTGGGAGACGGCCCCAACCAGGCCCTGATGGGGCGGCTCTCATTCGATTTCGGGGCTTTCGAAACCCCGGAGCTGGGATGGTTCAAGGTCCCCTACCCCTACGGAGACTGGCGGTATACCGGCAGTGAATGGCAGCAGACGCCGGGGAAATCGGCGGCCGTGTATCAGGTCAAAAAAAATTGGCGGCTGTTTCCCCATGCACCCCTTCCCCCCGTGGCGGCCCGAATAGACGAGTTCGCGCCGGACGCCGTTCAGGCCAGCTATTTTCGGGCCGTCCTGCCCGGGGCCCGGGCCCGTTTCAACATCCGGTTCTGGAACCTGCTGGAAGAAGAGATGCAGCGGCTCCTGTGGTGCGTTTCTCTGGAACCGGGAATGGCCCATAAGCTCGGCAACCACCGATACCTCGGATTCGGCAGCATGCGACTCTCCCTTCAAAAAGAGAGCCACTTCATCGACTGGGGGGAGCGGTATGCCGGCGCGGACGCCGAAAAATGGCGCAAGCCCATTCAGATCCGCATCGACAGCAAGGTGATTCGCAACTACAATGCGCTGAAGAAGGGATTGGATGCTCAACATCTTTGATTGGCTGCGCCGGTGCCGAGACGGGGCCGAACTGATGGCGGTCCTGGACCTGGCGGAAAAAGAGCCCGAGCTGTTCCCTGAACCGGGGGAAAAGCCCGGGCCTCCGGTTTCCGGTTTCACCAAACCCTGCCAACGGTGTTGGATCTACCCCCCCCTCAAAGAAGCCGGTCTGGCCTATTGCAAAACCTGTCTGGCGATCCTCGCCAAGGCCAAGCACCTGAACCGGCCGGCTCGAATCACCACCGTGGCCTGGGGATACGTCAATCAAGTTCCCAAACACCTATCGAAGATGGAGGGGATTTATGCCGGCGGAGAATACCGGCGGTACATCCCGGACGAGACCCATTTTCTGCTCACACTGGAGCGCCGGAACCTGAAAACCTGGCTGCAAGAACTCCTGCTCTATCACGGCTCGGACCTGAAAGGGTTGATCCAGGTGTTTCCCACCTGCGGCGGGATCAAGAACGAGGCCATGGGGGGGCTGCTCTCCCGAGCGGCCTATCAGGAGGGCCGGTTCCCTATGGATCGGCTTCGTGTCCGGTTCTTTTCAAATCCCTATCAGCTCTTTGTTCCCCACCGTCGAGAAGAGCAGGGAATCCTCACGTTCGAGGTCACCGAGTTTCTTCGGTGGCTGGAGATGGCCACGGTGTTTCGTTCTCTGTTGAAGCCCGAGTCCCAGAAAACCTTGTTTGAACTTCTGAATATCGACAATCCGCGGGAGGAACAGTTCTACTGGGGCCGGTTCATGGGGTATCTCTCCGCCGAAGCCAAAGACATGCTGACCTCCTGGCGGATCAGACAATGGCCCAAAACCCGGATTCAATTGATGTACGAGCTTCTCGACCATGTGGCATTCACGCCTTAATCTGCTTCGATACCTGTTTATTTGCCGAATCAACAGCCCGTTTGTCTTTTTTCAGCACCACCCCTCGGTGGAGCTTTCACTGGCCCTGGGTCAGCTCATTGCCGAGCGCCTGCCCACGGCCCAAGCCCGGCCGTGGCACAAAACCCTGGCGGAGTGGAAAACCGAGGGGGGGAATACGCTGGCCCAACGGAAAAAGAAATCCCGGCAGCAGCCCGAGAACCCCTGGCCTCTCGAAGCCGCGCTTCTGAGCTATCCGACCAAGCGAAACCTGAGCGAGGGCGAGTATGTCTTCTGGGAGCTGAAACTCATCGGCGCCAGCGCAGAGCACGGCCTTTTCCTGGAAACCATCCTTCCCGCTTTCGAGCAGCTCGGATATGCGGCCGATTCACGCTGGCGTTATCCCAACTGCTTCTGGGGCCATTTCGACATCCATGCGGTCTATATGGCCCGGGGGCGCCACTGGGAACCCTTGGTGGAAGCGGGCCGCCTCCACCTCGATTACCCGGCCGGACCCCGGCAGTGGGCCGAGGGCCTGGTCTTTGAAGCCGATCTGAAACAGCCCTGCGATTATCTGACCTGGGTCACCCCCTATGAACCGGAGCAAAAAACCCGATCCGAGCCGCCCCCTTCCCTGAAATCCATTCTGGATGCTTTGGTGGGCCGAATGAACCGGCTCCTCTCGGGAAAGCACCTCCGTCAAGACGCCCTGAACGATTTCCTCGATGAACCGGACCGAACCGCCCTGAAAGAGGCCCTGGAATTGGCCGCTCATATTCCGGTTCTCAGCCATGACCTGGATCAACCGTTCCAGACCGGCCCGGGCCGATGGATCGGCCGTCAGACCTTCTCCACCGCCATTCCCGAAATCATTCGCCCGCTTCTGGGAATCGCTTCCATTTTCCACATCGGACGGTATACCCATTACGGGTGCGGAACGTTTGCGATCAACTGAGCGGCCCTTTTTCGATCCAGAAACATTCTCTTGACACCCCCCCTTTAAAAGATTAAGTTTTTGGGCTTAGCTTAATTTTTCGAGGGAATATCCGAAGGATACTGACGCGCAATATTCAATGATTTCAGGACAGAGTCGAGGACCCCATGGACTACAAAAAGACGCTTAATCTTCCGTCGACCCCCTTTCCCATGAAGGCGAATCTGGCCCAACGCGAGCCGGAGCAGCTGAAGGCCTGGGAAGACACCGGATTGTATCACCGTATTCGAGAAGCATCCGCGGGACGGAAGACATTCATTCTTCATGACGGACCGCCCTATGCCAACGGGCATATCCATATCGGCACCGCCCTGAACAAGATCCTGAAGGATTTCATCGTCCGGTCCCGACAGATGATGGGCTTTGATGCCCCCTATGTACCGGGATGGGATTGTCACGGGCTTCCCATCGAACACAATGTGGACAAGGAACTCTCCAAAAAAAAGGTCGACAAGGAAACGGTCTCCCAGTCCGAGGTTCGAAGCCTCTGCCGGACCTATGCCGAAAAATTCATCGATATTCAACGGGAGGAGTTCAAGCGACTGGGGGTCATGGGCGAATGGGAAGACCCGTATCTGACCATGGCCTTTGAATACGAGGCGGTGATCGCCCGGGAGTGCGGCAGGTTCGCCCTGGACGGCAGCCTGTTTCGAAGCAAGAAGCCGATCTACTGGTGCTGCAGCTGCCACACCGCCCTGGCCGAGGCGGAGATCGAATACGCCGACGAATCCTCCCCGTCCATCTTCGTCGAATTTCCGCTCCTGGATGATCTCGGGGCGTCGATGCCGGCCCTTGCGGGCAAACAGGCGTCGGTGGTGATCTGGACCACGACCCCCTGGACCATTCCGGCAAACCTGGGCATCGCCCTGCATCCCGATTTCGACTACGCCGCCGTGGATATCGGCCAAGACCGGGTATTGATTTTAGCCCGGGATCTGGTGGAGCAGTGCATGAAAACCTTCGAGATTCCCGACTACCGGATCATTGCCGATCTTCGAGCCCGGGACCTGGAAAACAAACGGTGCTCCCATCCCCTCTACGACCGGGAGTCGCTGATCATTCTGGGGGACCATGTCACCCTCGAAGCCGGTTCCGGGTGCGTTCACACCGCGCCGGGCCACGGCCGGGAAGACTACGAGGTGGGGCTTCAATACGGGCTGGAGGTCTATTCGCCGGTGGATGACCGGGGCTGCTTCACCGAAGAGGTCGGGTTTTTCGAGGGTCAATTCGTGTTCAAGGCCAACCCCGATATCAATCAGAAGCTTCGGGAGACCGGCGCGCTTCTGGCCGAAGAGAAAATCACCCACTCCTATCCCCACTGCTGGCGGTGCAAAAACCCGGTGATCTTTCGGGCCACCCCCCAGTGGTTCATCTCCATGGACAAGACCGGGCTGCGAAAACGCTCTCTGGAGGAGATCGACCGGGTCCAGTGGATTCCCCACTGGGGCCGGGAACGAATCTACGGCATGATTGAAAACCGCCCCGACTGGTGTGTATCCCGGCAAAGGGCCTGGGGCGTACCCATCACCGTATTCTATTGCGCCGACTGCGGAGAAATGGTGATGAATCAAAAAATCGTGGACCATACCTATGACCTTTTCAAAGCCCACGGCGCCGATATCTGGGTACAAAAATCGGCTGACGACCTGATGCCCGAAGGGGTCGCCTGCCCGGAATGCGGCAGCGGCCATTTCGAAAAAGAGACCGATATTCTGGATGTCTGGTTCGACTCCGGGGTCAGCCATGCGGCGGTTCTGGAACCCCGCCCCTATCTTCACTGGCCGGCCGATCTTTACCTGGAAGGCAGCGACCAGCATCGGGGGTGGTTTCACAGCTCTTTGCTGACGGCAGTGGGAACCCGGGGCCGGGCGCCTTACAAGAGCGTACTGACCCACGGATTCGTGGTGGACGAGCAGGGCCGAAAGATGTCCAAATCCATCGGCAACGTCATCGCCCCCAAACAGGTGATCGACAAATTCGGGGCCGAAATCCTGCGTCTCTGGGTCTCCGCCTCGGACTACCGGGATGATATCCGCATCTCCGACAAGATCCTCAAACAGTTGAGCGATGCCTACCGCCGAATTCGAAACACCGGCCGGTTCATCTTAGGAAACCTCTCCGACTTTGACCCGTCCCGACACGCGGTGGCATACGGAGAAATGCCGGATATCGACAAGTACGCCCTTCATACTCTGCTGAGGCTGATCGAGCGGTGCCGGAAAGGCTATGAGAAGTATGAATTCCATGTCATCTATCACGCCCTTTTCAATTACTGCACCCTGGATCTGTCCGCCTTCTATCTGGACATTTTAAAGGACCGGCTCTATACCTCTCCGCCGGAGGCGGCCGGCAGGCGCAGCGCCCAAACGGTCATGCATCTGATTCTGGATGCCATGGTGCGGCTGATGGCCCCGATTTTGCCGTTTACCGCCGAAGAGGTCCGGAAATACATGCCCAAGGATCAGGACACCCCGGACAGCGTCCATCTCACCCTTTTACCCGAGGGGGTGGAAGGGTGGCGAAACAATGAACTGGCGGACAAATGGAAACAGCTTCTGACGGTTCGGGGAGAGGTCACCAAAGCCCTGGAAGAAGCCCGGGCCCGAAAGGAGATCGGCCATCCGCTGGACGCTTCGGTGGCGATCAGCGCGCCCCGGGGTCTTTATGAAATTCTGAGCGAATACGCCGAGGATCTCCACTCCTTTTTCATCGTTTCCGAAGTCTCACTGGTTCAGGAACCGGTGGAAGGCGCCTTCGCCAGCAAGGAGGTCAAGGGGCTCACCATCTCCGTGGGCCGGGCTTCGGGTGAAAAATGCGAACGGTGCTGGATCCATGACACCACCGTGGGCGAAATTTCGGATCACCCCACCATCTGCAAACGGTGCATGCGCCAGCTCGAGGCCATGTAGGCGGACCGACGGGTGAGGCGATCTTTTAAGAATAAAAGGCCGCCTTCACCCGCCAGGCGATCTATGAAAGAAATCCAACAGACCCGATCCGCCCGGAACAAATACCTGATGCTGGTTCTGATCGCCGGTACGGTGGTGATTCTGGACCAGATCACCAAAGCGGTGATCCTGAACCAGCTTCCGCTGTATCGGTCTATTCCGGTCATCCCGGGGCTTTTCAACATCACCCACATTCACAACCCCGGGGGCGCCTTCGGTTTTTTAGCCGAGCAGAGCCCGTGGGTTCGTAAAACCGTCTTTCTGTTCATGTCGTCGGCGGCCGTGGTTCTGGTGTTGTATTTTTATCACAATACCCCGAAAACCCATCCCTGGCTCTCCGCTGGCCTGGCCCTGATTTTCGGAGGGGCTATCGGAAACCTGATCGATCGCTTTCGGTTCGGCAAGGTGGTCGATTTCCTCGATTTTTATCTGGGCAGCGCCCACTGGCCCGCCTTCAATGTAGCCGACAGCGCCATCACCGTCGGGGTGACCATTTTTATGATCCATCTGGTATTCAACAAGATGCCCGAATAACCGCCCGATCCCCAATCCCTTACACCTGTCGACGCCTCCTGCGGCCCAGACCTGCCGAGAAAAGATTCCGGAGCAATCCATGCCTGAAATCACCTATCGCGACCTGCAAAAATTCCTGTCCGATACCGACAAAGCCCGGTCCGTGCCGGTCTACCTTCTCCACGGAGAAGAAGTCCTCTACAAGAGCGCTCTGGACGCGGTCCTGACCTGCCTGCTGCCCGGATCGGAACGGACGGTCAACTATGTCCCGGTGGACAACGACGACATCTACGAGGCCATTGAACGGGTCAACACCTATTCGCTCCTGTCGACGGTCAAGGTGGTCGGCCTTCCCGAATCCCGGATTTTCTACAGCAAGGGAAATGATCAGAAATTGCTGGAAAAGGCCCGGGAGGCGTTCGAGGCGGACCAGATGAAGAAGGCTGGAAAATTTCTCTCCGGCCTGCTGGGCTTACAGAACCTAACGTTGGCGGATGTGTCCGACCCGGCGGCATTGAAAAAAAACCTGAAACCGGACCCGGAAATCGCCGGAGACGGAGCCTGGCTGTCGGAACTGGTGGACTACTGCCTGGGGGAGTCGATTCATCCCGCTCCGCCCCGGGACAGCGCCGGAGATCTTCAACGGACGGTGGAAAAAGGGTTCGCCCGGGGAAACCACCTGGTCATCACCGCCGATATGGTGGACAAGCGCCGGACCCTGTTCAAGGCCATCAAAGAACAGGGCGTATGCGTGGACTGCTCGGTGCCCAGGGGAACCCGCAAGGCCGACCGCCAGGCCCAGGACGCGCTTTTGAATGAACGGGCCAAGGCGATTCTCTCCAAAAGAAAAAAATCCCTCGATTCTCCGGCCTTTCAGGCGATGCGGGAGATGATCGGATTCGATCTTCGCACCTTCACCGCCAACCTGGAAAAACTGGCCGATTTTACCGGGGATCGCAACCGAATCACCGTAGATGACGTGACCGCGGTCCTCAAGCGCACCAAACAGGACCCCATCTATGAACTCACCGGCGCCCTGGCCGATCGCAACCTGTCCGCCGCGCTCTTTTACCTCAAGACCCTGCTCTCCGAAAACCTGTTTCCCCTTCAGATCCTGGCCGCCATGACCAATCAGGTGCGCAAGCTTCTGCTGGCCAAGGGATTCGTCGAAAGCCCGGAGGGAAGGGTTTGGCAAAAGGGGATGGGCTATCCGCAGTTTCAGAATCAGGTCATGAATGCGGTTCGGCAGTATGACCAAACCCTTGAGGAAAAGATGTCGGAATGGATGGACCTGCTGTCGCTCCGGGAGGGGAGTCGGGCCGGCGGCAAGGCCAAAGCCGCACCCGGGGACCTGCTGATCGCCAAATCGGTTAAAAGCCCCTACCCCGTGTATCTGACCATTATGAAGTCGGATCGGTTCACACACTCGGAACTGATTGGAATTCTGGAGGATCTGAGCGAGGCCGACCTGCGGTTGAAGACCACCGGGCAGAACCCGGTTCGAATCCTGGAGGGAGTGATCATTCGAATATGCACGCCGGAGACTGCCGGGATACGGAAGTCCTGATCAAAGTTAAGTCAGCCAAAAATTCCCCCGCTGGACCGTTCTGGACCGGAAAGTCGCGGACTGGCCCTAAACCCATACAGAGCACAATCTGACGCGACCACCGTCACCGACGAGTAGATGGAACTCGAATTGCTGCACCGTTATGAAGACCGTAAGGAAACCCTTATTGACAATACGCCCTCATTTAGCTACGGTTTTCAAAAAGCCAATTTTCAGTAGAAGGAGTAAATCAATGATCAGCCCACGGGTTCAGGATATACATAAAAAAATAATCACTTTGTCGCCCCGGGAAAAGCTGGCGCTTTTATCAAAATTGTTGCCGGAAGTGTCGCGGGAGATCAACAAACAGGGTAAGCGCGATATATTTGATTTGAAAGGTCTGGGAAAAGAGATTTGGAAAGGCGTCGATGCTCAGGAGTATGTTGACAAAGAAAGAGACGCATGGGTTTGAGAGAAAAGCTGAAGACCCATGAAAGAATCATGCTCGACACTGCGCCGATCATCTATTTCATCGAAGAACATCCTGATTTCGGACCCATTTCCGATGAAATTTTTCAGACGATCAGGAATGAACATCGCATCTATGCATTCACATCGATTATTACACTTATCGAAGTTCTTGCCCAGCCGTTTCGAACTGGTGATGAGGACCTTGCCGAGACTTACAGACGTTTCTTATGCGAATCATCCAACTTTACGCTGTATGATATAGACGGCCATATCGCCGAACAGGCGGCGGCTTTGCGAGGAAATTACGAGATTCGCACACCCGATGCGATACAACTGGCAACCGGCATCGTAAATGAAGCGACATTATTCATCACAAACGATAAGCGGTTGAAGCGGATCAAGGAAATTGAGGTGCTTTCGATTTCCGATTACCCGGTCCAATAGCCGAAAGTTCACTGTTCGAAAGAAATCACCCGCCGGGCCGATTTTGGCTCACTCCACACTGTGAAAAGCCGCTGTTCCGCATAGAACTTGAAATCGAGCCCCATACTCAAGGAGCTGAAAATCGAAAGAAATGTCGGGAGCCGCCGGCTACTTGGTCACCAACCCCTTTTCAATGGCGTAAGCGGTCAGTGCGGCGGCGTTGTGAAGCTGAAGCTTGTTCATGATGTTGGACCGGTGCTTGTCGACCGTCTTGGCGCTGATTCCCAGATAATCGGCGATTTCGATGCTTTTGAATCCTTCCCCCACCAATTTGAGGACCTCTTTTTCCCGCTGGGTCAGGTTATCCCAGGGGGTATTGGTTTTGAGGGTCTTCCGGCCCTCCAGGTATCCGTCTAGTACCTTGCCGGAGATTTCGGGGCTTAGATAGGTTTTCCCGGACAAGACGCTGCTGATGGCGATCAACAGCTCATGATGATGGGCATTCTTGAGGCAGTAACCGTCCGCGCCCGATTGAAAGGCTTCCAGAATATATTCATCCGCCGTATGGATGGTCAGGGCCAGGATTTTGGTTTCCGGCGATACCCGTTTGATTTCCTTGATGGCGGCGATCCCGTTCATTTTGGGCATGGATAGATCCAGCAGGATCAAATCCGGCGAGAGTTTCTGAACCGATTTGATGGCATCGAGACCGTTTTCGGCTTCCCCGACCACCTGATAATCCTTATTGTCGCTCAACAGGGAGCGAAGCCCTTCTCTGACCAGGGTATGATCTTCGGCGATGACGATATTTTTCTTTTCCATACGCTTCTCTCTAATGTCCGATCCCACTTACATTGCCGAAAACAGACGTCGTATGATAGTCTTTTCTTAAATAAGGCTTTCAACCGTTTCAATATACGGTATATCCTGTATATAACATACGGTCGATTCGTAGTAAAGTAAACAATTTTAAATGCCCCTTCATGCTCGCCGGCCGGCGTACCCGGTTGTTCAAAATACGTCCTTTCCCAAGAAAGATACAGAATAAAACGTATTTACCTTTACCGTCGCCTGTGCCATAAAGCCGGATAAACTCATTATTATAGGAGAGATTCCATGTACAAGGAAATCAAAAAAGGGTTCCTGACCAGCCTCGGGGCGGTTCTGCTCTCAAAAGACAAAATCGAAGAGGTGGTTCGAAAAATGGTCGATGAATCCAAAATCACCGAAGCGGATGCCCGCCGGTTGAAGGATGAACTGTTGAATACCGGAGAACAGCAGTTTTCCAAAATGGAAAACGCCTTTTCCGAGGCCCTGAAAAAAGGGCTGGACCGCCTGGGGGTCAGCCGGGAGGAAGAGTTCTACAGGCTGAAGCACAAGGTGGAAGCTTTGGAGGTGCGTCTGTCCATCGTTGAAAAAACGATCGCGGAAAAGCCCAAACCCACCCCCGGCAAAGAGGAATAGCCCGTGGATCTGAAGACCATTTCCAATCTGGGGCGGTTTAAGGATATGGTCACCATCCTCATCCGGTATGGGTTCAAGGACTTGATGAAGCGGTTCCATCTGCCCGGGTCCCACCTGGTGATGAAAGCCCAGAAGACCGACTGGGAATTGAGCACCCATGAACGCATCCGCCTCGCTCTGGAGGAACTGGGCCCCACCTTTATCAAATTCGGGCAGATCCTGAGCCTGCGGATCGATCTGCTGCCGCCGGAGTTGATCAGAGAGCTTCAAAAACTACAGGATGAAGTCCCCCCGCTGCCGTTTGCCGAAATTCAGCCCTTGCTGGAAGAAAACCTCGGGGCGAAAGTCGAAGATTTTTTTTCCATTTTTGAAAAAGAACCGATCTCCGCCGCATCCCTCTCCCAGGTCCATCGGGCGGTATTGAAGGAGGGAAGCCGGGTTATGGCCGTCAAAGTGCAGCGGCCGGATATTCAGAAAATCATCAAAACCGACCTGCATATCTTAGAAACCCTTGCCGATTACCTGCACCAGAAATTCGAAGAACTCAAGATTTATGATCTTCCGGGCCTGGTACGGGAAAGCGGTGAAACCCTGCTTCGGGAACTCGACTTCACTCGGGAGGCCCGTCACATGCGGGTGGTTCGAAATAATTTCAAAGATTTTCCCAGCGTCTATATACCGGATGTTTTTGAACGGTTGAGCACGGAACAGGTCCTGGTGATGGAGCATATCCAGGGAACCCTGTTGAAGCACTTTGTTCCGGAGACCGCCGAACAGGCCGAATACCTGGCCAAGGTCGGCCTTCGCACCTCCATCAAACAGATCTACGAAGACGGGTTTTTTCATGCCGATCCCCACCCCGGCAACATTATCATTCGGGAAGATGACCAGAGGATATGCCTGATCGACTGGGGCATGATCGGCCGGTTGACGCCGGGAGACCGGCACGATCTCACCGACCTGATCAGTGCGGTGGTGGACCGTGACAGCGAACGGCTGCTGGATGCCGTTCTCACCATCGCCATCAAAGAAGAAGAGAGCGTAGACCAGCGGGGCCTGGAAAGGGCCCTGCTCGACATCATCGACCTGTATGCCGCCTACCCCATCGAAGAGCTCAATATCGGCCATTTTCTGATGGATGTCACCAGTACGGTTCGCAAATTCAAGCTGCGGTTTCCGCCGGACATGATCATCATGACCAAGGCACTGATCACTGCGGAGGGATCGGCCCGGCAGCTGTATCCGAAACTGGATGTGATCTCCGAAGCCGAACCCCACGTGCGGCGGATCGCCAAAGAGCGGTTTCTTCCCGGCAATATCTGGAAAACCCTTCGCATCTCTTTTTCTCAGCTGCTCAAATTTCAGGGCCAGCTGCCCAAGCGGCTGGGGCAGATCATCGAGAAAATCGAATACGGCGAAATCAACATTCGATTCCAGCATGAAAACCTGGACGGATTCCGCAAAACCCTTCAGAACATCTTCAACAAACTGGCCTCCAGCATCATCATCGGGGCCATGATCATCGGCTCCTCCATGATCATCACCACCGGGGTCAAACCCTATATCTTCGGCTATCCGGCCCTGGGCATCCTCGGATATCTGATCTCGGCCCTGATCGGGCTGTGGCTGATCTATGATATCCTAAGCAGCCGCTATTAGAACCCTTTGAACCCGACGGGAGACATCATGCTGCAATTCAATACCATTCTCTGCCCCACCGATTTCAGTGACCCCTCTCTGGAGGGGATCAAAACCGCTAATGAACTGGCCCTGAGATTTTCGGCTGAAATCATTCTGATCAACGTGGTCCCCCCCATTCCGGTCTTTTCCATGCCGGAGCCCAATCTGGCGCCGGTGTTCGACGCCCCCGCCTACCAGACCGAGATCTCTAAGAGCGCGGAAAAGCGGCTTCAGCATCTGGCCCAAGACCATATTTCAGAAGAGATCCGATATCGCTCCCGGGTGATCGTGGGAGACCCCGCCGGTGAAATCGTCGATTTCGCCCGAAGAGAGGGGGTCGACGTCATCGTCATCTCCACCCACGGCCATACCGGATGGAAACGGCTTCTGGTGGGATCGGTCACCGAGAAGGTGATTCGGTACGCCCGCTGCTGCGTGCTCTCCGTGCCCCGCCCCGAACATGAAACCCCCCGCGACTGATTCGATCTGAGGAGAATGATATGTTTTTTATGGAATTTCTGGTCGCCTTTATTTTCGCCCTGATTCTGAGCGCAGGATTCGTTCTGGTGCTTCACCGCAGTGGACCCAAGTCCGGCTTTTTCTGGTTTTTCCTGGTCGTTTTTCTGGCGACCTGGGCCGGCGGCATCTGGCTGAGCCCCTTCGGGCCGAATCTCTGGGGCGTTTACTGGCTTCCGTTTCTCGGGGTCGGTCTGGTCGCCGTGCTTCTATTGGCCGCGTTCGCCCCGCGCCGCCCTCCGCGGAACCGTCATGACACGCTAGACATGCTGGACAAGATCGAGGAAGAAAAGGAATTCAAAAAAGTTGCCGGCATCTCCATGGGGATTTTGTTTGCAGCCCTGGTGATAGTATTGATATTGGCGGTGATCCTTCGGTATCTGACCCGGTATTAATACAAAAGGAGAATAGATGACGCGACCGCTTTTCACCACCGATCAAACCCGGTGCTATGACGCCGCCGGAGAAATCATCCCCTGTGAATCCACGCTCCAGGACGGCGCCTTTAAAACCGGCCCTCCCTGGACCGATTCCCGCTTCAGAATCGAGGAAGAGATCGTCCTGGACCGTCTGACCGGCCTTGCCTGGACCCGCCATGCGGCCCCGGCTGAGTTTCCGCTCTCATGGGAAGAAGCTTTCGATTATATTCGGGAAATGAACACCGAACGGGCTTTCGGGTTCGGCGACTGGCGCCTACCCAACCGCAGAGAGCTGTTCAGCCTGGTCAGCCATGCACACATCAACCCTTCCCTGCCGGCGGACCATCCGTTTACAGAGGTGTTCTCGGGATATTACTGGACCGCCACCACCTGCGCCCGGCTTCCCGGGCAGGCCTGGTATGTCCATCTGGGAGGCGCCCGGCTGTTTAAGGGAATGAAGCACGGCTCCTACATGGTATGGCCGGTTCGCAACTACGAAGCCGACCCGATCCTCCCCGGCACCGGTCAATCCACCTGCTATGCGGTGTCCGGTGACCCCATCCCCTGCGGCGGGGTCCCGGGCGGTAGAAAATCCAAAACCGCATTCCCCTGGCCGGAGCCCCGGTTTTCAGACGAGTCCGAGGTCATCACCGATCATTTGACCGGTCTGATGTGGACCCGAAACGCCGATATCACCGAAGCCCCGGTCGGTTGGGAGACCGCCCTGGAGGCGGTTGCCGCCATGAATGATCGATCCGCATTCGGGTATGATGACTGGCGCCTGCCCAACATCCGCGAACTGGAGAGCCTCACCGATATGGGGGCCCATTCTCCGGCCGTCGCTTCGGCTTCCCGTTTCGAAAATATTCGGGAGTTTTACTGGTCCTCCACCACCAGCGTCTATGACCCGCCCTACGCCTGGACCCTGTATACGGTGGACGGAAATATCGGAGTGGGGTTCAAACGAAAGGCCGATTTTCACGTCTGGCCGGTGCGGGAGACGGCCTTCGGCCGCGGAGTATATGCCGACGAGACCACCTGAGCCCTCACACGGCCGGGGCTCAGGCGTGTCGGAAAATTTTAGAAGAAGGATAAAGGATTCGATTAATCGGAATAGCCGCTGCCCACGATCATGCCGTCCTTGGTTTTGCGGACGTATGTGTGTTTCTGACTCCCCTTCCATTCATAATCGACCCAGTTGCCTTCGGGAGTGGCTTTGATCAGCTCCACATACACCGGTTCCGCCTTTTCTTTCAGACTCTCGCCGGTCAATGACGGATGCACCAGCAGATGGCCGTCTTCTTCCATGATGAAGACATAGTAGGGCTCCCTTTTGGCGGCTTCTGTAAAATCTTCGGTTTTCTTTCCGCCATCCAGGGCCATCACGATCTCATCCACCTGCATCTTGATGGCCTCCTTGTCCGCCGCAAATACACCGCCTGCAAAACAGGTCGCCAAGACCAATCCCAACACAACGAATGCACATCTCTTCATGGTTTTCTCCTCTCT
>JBKHDE010000058.1:0-22962 GCA_046541495.1 Desulfococcaceae bacterium | reverse complement strand
TTCTTCTGAAAATGCCGGAAATGAAACGCCTCCGCCGATGACGACCACACACAGGACGATCTTCACTACTTTTCTCATCGATTCTTCCACTCCTTTTCAAGATTCATTCTACAGAACTGGTTTCATGGGACCAACATTTCATATCAGAGACCGGAGACATCCATATCGACACGGCTCCACAGGAGAGCCGGCCGTCTGATGCGATTCATTTTTCTGTTTATTTGTGATCAGCGATCCGGCCGGACAAAACTCAAAGCGATTCATCCATACAGACCGGTCACCGCGCCACCGGCTGAAAGCGGCATCCATGGCCACCGCCCGGATGCGGGCTTCATCCGACCAGACTGCTGTGCGGTAGAGCGGATTGATCAGCAGCTTGAAATCCATCCGGTCGGGGTCGTAGGTATCGATGGGCAGGCGGATCAGTCGGTAGCCGTCATAGGAACCCCCCGCCGACCAGGAAGCGATCTTCGGGCGCCCGGGAGGAAAAGACCGTTCAGGGCGCCCGAAGACGATCCGTTGCAGCGGCCATGCGGCCGAAGGATTATTTCATATCCCGGGCCTGGACCCAGATCACCGCATCCTGAGACAGCTCCTTGCCGTCGTGTTCTTTATCCGGCCCGACCCCAAGGGCGCAGAAACCCCACCAGCCGGCCCGCGGAATGCCGAAGGCGAATTCCCCGTTCCCATTGGCCTTGATGGTCATGGTGACGAATGCATCCTGGGGTGCCTCCACCTCGCCATTCTTGGCAAAGGCGTTTTTGTCCATGAGCGGTTCATGGTTCAGGTATTCCACCTCGATTTCGGCGTTGGGCACCGGTTTGCCGTCCGCTTTGACGATCCCCCGAAAGACGTTTCCGGTCCACAGGGCATAGGGCTTGGCCAGGGGTACGATTTCCGCCGGAAGTCCGATCTCCGAATCCCAGTCGGTCGGGAACCCGGCCGTGTTCACGATCACCTTGGTGATCTGCTGAATATAGACCTCCTCCTCGGCCTCGAAATAAGGGGAGGGGACCAGGCAGAAGACATTGTCGCCCATTCCCCGGAGCTTGTATTCGGATTCATAGGCCGCTCCGGTGTTGCCGAGGCTGGTCCACTGAATCGGTTTCAGGGTCTTCATCAGATCCGTTTTCCGACCTTTTCGGACCACGTAAAACTGCTCCGGGGCGCCCATGTCCATGGTATGCCCGGCATCGAAGGGATGGGTGAAGACCAGTTTGAAGTCGATGGCGGCCGCCTTTTCCAGCGCCGATTCCGGTGTATAGATCATTTGAAAGTGGGCTGAAGCGGGCACTGCGACCATCAGAAGTATCCATCCGCTCAGTAGTCCGATCATTTTTTTCATTGAAAGCGCTCCTTTCTGTACATCTGTTTGAGTTTGAACCCGTATTTTTTTTCCATGACCATCTTTATTCGAAAATGTCCTCTCCGGGGATTTCCACCTCATGCCCCTCTCCAGCGTCGAAGACGACCCGATAGGGGCCGGCGGGTTTGTCAAAGGTGTATTCGCTGAGTTCGTCCATCTTTCCCTCCAGCAGCACCTTGCCCTCCTTGTCTTTCACCCGAATCTGAACGCCGGCGGCCGACGACCCGTCGGAAAACCCGCCCTCGCAGGTGATCGTGCCGTCTCCGTTGTCATAGCAGGAGCAGAGCGGAGTGTGAGCCAAGGCCGTGCCGGAAAGACAGATTCCGACCGCCAGAATACCGAACATAATCAGATACCGTTTAAACATGATGTCTCCTTTCATTTTACATACACCGTTTCGTTCTTGAAAAAGCCTAAAAACACCGTCAGGCACAGGGCCATGCCGTAAAACACCGTCATGGCCTGGAGCCCGGACAAACCCAGGGCGCTTCCGCCGGAAAAGACCAGAATCGCCGTCCCGATCCCGAGCGCCATGGGGTATATGATGGAAAAAAGCATCCACTTCACCGACCCGGCCTGAAGCTTCACGGCGATGGCGGTGGCCAGGCACGGGGGATACAAGACCATAAAGAGCATCATGGCCAGGGCGTGGAGCGGGGTGAATCCTTTCTCCGTCTCGGCCATTCGCTCTTCCAGGGCCTCTCCTTCCTCCTCCTGCTCATAGAGTGCGCCCAAGGTGGCCACGCTGCTTTCCTTGGCGGCGAAGGCGCTGAGCAGAGCCACATTGACCCGCCAGTTGAACCCGGCCCACCGCGTGACCGGCTCCAGCCATTTGCCGAGGGTCCCCAAAAAACTGTTGTGGATGCGTTCCTTTCGCATCTCCAGCAGGATCAGTCTCCGCTGGTTGTAAAGCCGTTTGAAGGCCCGGTTGACCTCCTTGGCCTCCCGGTCCCGGCCCGGTTTGACAATTATGAAGAAGGCCGCATTTCGGGATTCGAAGGTCTCGTTGACGCCGTCCATGGCCGCCTGGTCCGATGCGGTCATCTTGGCGTTTTTATAGTCGTCCCAATACAGGACCAGATCCATCAGGTTCTCTTCCTGAAGACCGGCGGCATAGGGGTTTTCCGCGGTCTTTTTGAAAAACGCGGCCACCGCCTTGTCTCTTCGGGTTTCGTACTGGGCCAGTCGCTCCGGGCCGAGGCCGGGAAACCGCAGGAGCACGAAAACGACCACGGCCACCGCCACCACGATGGTGGTGATCTTCCGGATAAAGAGCCAGACCCGCTCTACGGCCCGGCCGAGCACCCCGCGCAGGGTGGGCATGTGGTAAGGCGGCATCTCCATCACGAAGGGGGCGGTCTCTTTGTTTTTGAGGACCGTCAGAATAAGGATTTTGGAGACCGGCAGCACCAGCAACAGGCTGATGGTGGAAATGAAAAACATGGCCCAGGCCTTGTGCTGGGAAAAATAGGCGTTGACCAGCAGCACATAGAGCGGCACCTTGGCCAGGCAGTTGAGCATGGGAATGATCAGGATGGTGGCCAGACGCGACCGCTCATCCGGAATCCCCTTGCAGGACATCACCCCGGGCACGGCGCACCCGCCCACGTAGATGCCCCCCAGGACCATGGGCAGGGTGGATTGTCCGTGAAGTCCGTACCGGCTGAAGAGCCGGTCCATAATGAAGGCCATCCGGGGCATGTACCCGCTGTCTTCGAGGATGGCGATGAGACCGAAAAGAATGAAAAAGATGGGAATGTAGTTGAGCAGGGCATTGACGCTGTCCACCATCCAGAGGGCGAAGGCCCGGACCAGCGGGATGTCGATGAAGCCGGGCGCCGGAACCATGGCTTCCACCAGGCCCCGCAGTCTGGCCAGAAGCGGCCAGGTGTAATTGGTGACATTATAGCCCTGAACGATGGACAAATAGTAGAGGAGCCAGATCACCCCCACCAGGATCGCCGGGCCCAGAATGCGATGGCAGACGATACCGTCGATTTTATCGGAGAGCGGAGCCCGGGTGTCGGCTGCCGCTGCGGTGCAGGCCCGGGCGATTTCTTCCGCCGCACGGTACCGGTGGTGGGCGATGCGGACTTCAGGGGATTCGCCGAACCGGGTCTCGAAATCGGCCCGGGCCGCGGCGACCGCATTGAGCATCGCGTCGGGGTCCGGGTGTCGCTCCCGGATCATCCGCTCCACGTCAATGTCCCCCTCCATCAACTTGATGGCCGTCCAGCGCGGGGGATAGACGGCGGCCAGGGCGGTTTCCGGGGTGATCTTCCGGATAATGTCGCGCAGATAAGGCTCCATTTCTCCGTAGTCGATGCGGACGGCCACAGCGCGTTCCCGTTGTTCGGAAACGTCGTGAATGGCCCGGATCAGTGCTTGCTTCCCTCGGCCGCTCTTCATGGAGGTGGGGACGACGGGGATTCCCAGCCTTTCCGACAGGGTTTGGACATCGATTTCCATCCCGCGCTTTTCCGCCACATCCATCATATTGAGATTCAACACCACCGGGATCTCCATCTCCGTCAACTGAAAGGTGAGATAGAGGCACCGCTTCAGGTTGGCGGCGTCCATGACATTGACCGTGACCGACGGCTTCTCGTGGAGAATGAAATCTCTGGATACCCGTTCCTCCGGGGAGTAGGAGGTCAGGCTGTAGGTGCCCGGCAGGTCCACCACCTCGACCTTGAAGCCGTTGTGTCTGTACCAGCCGATCATCTTGTCCACCGTGACCCCGGGGTAGTTGGCGACGTGCTGACTGGCGCCGGTCAGGGCGTTGAATACGGTGGACTTGCCGCAGTTGGGCTGGCCGGCCAAAGCCACCAGGACCTTATCGGGCTTCACAGGCGTCCACCTCCACGAAGCGGGCTTCATCATGGCGCAGGCTTACGAAATAGCCGTCCAGTTCCACCTCCATGGGATCTTCGAGGGGGGCATTACGGACCACCCTGAGCAGGGTTCCCGGGTAAACTCCCATATCGATCAGGCGGCGCCCCAGCCGGTCCCGGGCTGAAATTTTTTTGATGCGGCCTTGGCCGCCCGGTTTCATCTGATCCAGTGTCATCATGGCGTTTTCTCCTTTCGTGTCCAAAAAAAAAGCGCAACCCGGATGCGCATGCACACTGCACGCCTTCCAAGTGACGCCTTCACTTTCTCCGCACCGAAATCGGTCGAAGACCGTAAGCCATACCTCTTAAAGTTAAAAAGTTCTAATTTAGAATGGCATGACAAATTTTCATACAACATTAAAATTGTCAAGCCCTTTTTTGAGGAAAACTGCAACTCCTTTTTCCTAAATTTCCTGAACTTGGATGTGGGCCGGACCCCAAGGGTATCCGGTCAAAACAGGACTTCAGCTCTTTAAAGGGTGCTTCGTCCCGGAAAAAGAGGTTTCCCCGGCGGGCGTCATTGGAGATCATTTCAGAGGTGAACAGGGTGATCACCTGCTGATCGATGCAAAGGACATAATAGTCCCTTTTAAACAGTTCGACCCGGAACAGCTTTTTGGGTTTCGGACGCCCCTTGTAGGTATCCGCGGTCAGATACACCGTGCGTCCGTCATCCTTGACCCGGTTGAGCGCATGGGCGATCATCCGCCGAATGTCCTTGCTGGTGCGTCGCTTTCGCTCCACGGCCGGATCCGGAACCCGTTTTTTATAGGCGTTCACCGAATGTGCCCCGATGGTCCAGTCGCTCTTGGTTCGTTTTCCATTCTTCGCCATATGAGACTCCTTTTTTCTATTTTGCATCTCCGTGTTCATCTTTGGGTTTCCCACTGGTTCCGAATTCATGCGGCGTCTCTGTTGGTTTCGGCCGGGGATTTTCAGCGGGACAGCCGGTACAGCCTCCGCAGCCGCAGGATGGGTTTCCTGCTTTAAGAGACCGTGCAAAATTCCGATACAAGTACCAGACCGCGACACCCACGGCGATGATAACCAAGATGATTTCCATTTGCTCTCTCCTTGGGAATAGCGGTTTACTGAAAAGTCAACCGGCCTGAATTCAATTCAGCGGCCGCTTTCCGCCGCATCTGCAGCGGGAGCAGTTCCCGCTGCATGCCGCGCGGTGCTTCTTCGGCATTGTAATGACGCTGCTTTTGTTGGGCGCGAATTTGTAACCCTTCTCGCCCTTGAAAAAAAGCCGATCCGCCGGTACCCGAGTTTCAAAAAAGTGGCTTTGAAATACACTGCACCCGAAGGGGCAAATATCTCTGAGATTTCGGGTGTCGATGAATACCCGCCCTTTGCCGTCATACCTTTCTTCCAGTAAACGAATCAGCTCCCAGGCGGAACTGCCGTCAAAATCTCCGGCTGGATCGATATGAAGATTGCCGTTTCGGTTTTTGAAGCGGATTTGAAAATTGCTGCTCATGGATAAACCTTCTCCTTTATTTATACGGTGGTTGAAATCGCTGTGCCCGCGTACAAAAAAGGCGCAGCTCGATGGTTGTTTTATGATCGAGTTACGCCTTCCCTTTTTCCATCGCCCTGCACGGGGACCGGAAACCGTCAGGCATCCCTGAGCGTTTTTATTCGAGGTCGATCAGGACCTGTGTGAGTCTTTTGCGAAGCAATTCCAACTGTTTTGACTTGAAAGCTTTTCGGCTCTCTTCAAGGGTATTGATGGCGTCGATGACGGCCGTCTTTAGGGCGTGTTCACGGTTTTTGGAAGGACATAAATCAAAAATCGGTTTCAGATTGCGGTCGTCGACCTCTACTGCCATCAGCGACGCTGCCAGACAGCAATGCTGGTCGATCCCTTGCTGAAGTTCTTTGACACTGGTAGTGAATGCCTGGATTAGGTCGTTTTTGTTCAAAATCGATACCTCCTAGGAAATGCTTTCTTTAGTAGAGATTTCAAACTTTTTGATTCTAAAAAAGCCGCCTCAAAAAAACGGTTGTGAGGCGGCGATATCCGCTTCTGAAAACCGGAATGCCGGACCTGTGCAGGCCCCTCTCGCAGATGTTTTTTGCGATCTTAAGGTTGCCGGTTCAGCGCCTAATATGTTAGGTTTATATAATTTACTTAGGAAGCTCTATTAGCGAGCCTTGCCATCTTTGTCAACCTTTTTTTTTGGTGAACGACTGCCCAAGGGTTCCTCGATTTCTTTCTGGAATACCGGGTGCACCTGTTCACATTCCAAACGGGCTGCAGCTTCTAGGGCCACCGCATCGGCTCGGCAAGCCGTCTCGTCAGTGACCTTCCAGTTCAGGCCTCTTTCTGGGGTTTCGAACCTCGAACACCAGCGTAGCGGTTCTTTTTTCTCTAAGAAAAGCATCCCTGTGTTCCTCTGGAGCCGGGGTTTTGTTGAAGAAACGGACGAACCATCTGCCGGCGACATCGATGGGGACCACGAACCTTCCGGTGCTGGCCGCTGTCCGCTGAATGTACATGTCCTCGGCTTCTGTGGAAAACCCGGTATAGGTGGCATCCCAAAAACCGGGACCTTCATAAGGATTCCCCTCATTATACACCTGCAGTTCGAGCCGGTCGCCGGGTTTCAACGCAAAAAGGTCGGTGCCGGGAACCAGTTCCATCGGCAGGCCGATCCGAGCCGGAAAAGGGCCGGAGGCCTTCTCGCAGAGCACATAGGATTTGGCCCACTGGCTGCTTCTCATGCTCGACAGAATCTCTTCGGCCTTATCGGAAAAGGTCTTCAGGGGGTTTAAAGGGTGCCGCTTTCGTCTGCTTTTGTCGATATACATGGCAAAAAAGCCTGGAACCGTCCCAGCCGCCAGGGCGTATACACCCGGCTCATCATAATGGACGAGATAGGAATGAAGTGCTTTTTTATTTCGAAGCGCTATCTCGGTCTCGGTACCATCGGGAGCGGTAATTCGAATATAGGCGAATTTTTCCCGCCGGATAGCGTTATCCACCGGAAAGTGGTGACCATTTAAATCTGCAGCGGGACGGGAAAGGCGGTACAGGGTTTTGGGGGGGGTATGGCTTTTGTGAAACAGGCGGATTCTTTCGCCGCCTTACCGAAAACGATGCATTTTCGGGTCTGGAAAATGAGCATAACCAGCCGGGTGGCAATCCTTTTTCTGCTTTTGGTGATTTTGCCCATGGCCGGTACCGCCTGGATGATCGAAGAGGGATGGCTGCTGCAGGATCTGGCGAAAAGGAAATCGCCCCGACCGGAGTGGCTGATCGCTTTGTCGGATACGCTCCGAAAAATGAACGAAAAGAGACGGCCCGGGCTGTCGTGGTTGATCGATTTCGCGAGCATTTTCATGGAATTGGGCAAAAACAAGGATTTGAAGGCTGTCTTGGCCCGGTCAAAGCTGGACGATCCTCGGGTGCCGGCCGGTCTGCGCTACCGCTGCGCGGTGCTCTGGCCCAATCTGCTGCAGCCGGAATCGGCCCCCATTCGGCAAGCGGGATCGGAGAACCCGCTGCGCGTGAGCGCCGCCTTTTCATATCTCCCCGGAATGGGCGGCGAAAAATACGCCGTACGGCCGCCTGAATCATCGAAAAGGGATAGCAGCTCAATGACGATGGACAGGCTGAGCCACCAAACGGACGCCAAGGGCTGCACACACCTTATTGATCGTGCCTTGGAAATACTGCTCTTCTGGCTGTCCTTGTTTCCACCGGCAAGCATGACGATCAGAGTGTCACCCCGCTTGGCGTAGTACATTCGCCAACCCGGGCCGGCGCCGCTGATGATAACGGGTCTGCCGGTCGGCGTAAAAAGTTCTGTTGGCGTTGATGCCCATGGGTTTGGTTGCCTCGCTTCGTCCGATTTTCAGATGAAGCCAAACAGGCCGGCTTCGGATGATGGCTGGAGGCTCCATTCAGGATGGATGCAGGAATGGCCCTCGCCACCAGCACGGTGGATGCAAAAATACGGGAGGTTTGACCCGCTCTCCGTCTTTCTGAATTATACGGAGGTCACGGCGGACCGGATCCATTCCACTATCTCATCGAGGGCATCGGCCGGGTCGCCGTCTATTTTGAGACACCGCAGCCGCAGTCCTTGGCCCAAGTCTCCCCCGGTATGCAGTTCAATTGGTATGCCACCAACTCCAAGGCCCGACTTTCGAAAGCCGGAGACGGAAAAGCCGGCGGCCCAGAGCTATTTTGTAGAAATCGGTTCCGCACTTGCCTCGCATCACTGCCGCGCATACCGGATCGGCGCAACAACCTCCAACGCCCGCTTCATCTCATTGGCCGCGATCCGCTTGCCTGCGATCCGCCTGAAGATGGCAAGCGTCGCCTCATCCAGTATTCGATGACCGCTGCTTTCAATCAGTTCGAAGCTTTGCAGCCTTCCATCCGCGTCAACCAGGATCTTCACGCGTACATCCCCCTCCAGCCGCGCCCGCCGGGCGGCCCTGGGGTATCTTTTATGCCGTTCGATCATCGATGCCAGGGCGGCCAGGAGCGCATCGGCGGTTTTCGCATCGGACCACACTGCTGAAGCGGCCGGGGAGCTGTCGGAAGCGTTCTCCCCGATCGCCTGGGGCAGCGCCGGATGATCCACGGCCGGTGCGCTCGGTTTCGTCGGAGGGACGGTCGGCCTCGCAACCGCATCCATCGCCGGTTCGGGTTCGGCCGCCTCCGCCGTCTGCTGGCGGACGGGTTCGGGCTTCGGTTCAGGCGGGGGCGCGGGTTTCGCCGGTGCGGGCTTTTGAGGAACAACCGCTTTCGGCGTCTCCTTAGGAACCTGCTTGGCCGGTTTCCGGGCAATCGGTTTTGGCGGTTCGAGCTCCGGTTGCGGCGGCTCCTCGACGGGCCTCGGGTCAACCGGCCCCGGCGGGGCCTCTTCCGCGACGGGTCCCGGAGGCTCTTCAGGCGTCGGCTCCTTCACGGCTTCCGGCGGATCCGGTGCCGGCGGCGGCCCCTCCATCGGCTCAACGGGCGTGGCCGCTTCAGGCGTCTCGGTTTCAGGGTCCGGATCGGCGACCGGTTCAAACGGCGGCTCCGTGTTTGTTTGCGGCCCGGTCGCCGCAACCACGAAACGAACGGCGGTCCGGGTCGGCGCTTCCTCCGGCCTTTTCCGGTCGATATCGAGATATCCGGCCCAGAGGACCAGCCCCGCCTGAAGGGCCAGCATCGCGGCGAAGGCGAGCAGACCGCTTCGCCGGCCGATGTCGTCCGCCGCCAACCGTCTATTTTGCGGGGTCGGTGGTGACAACGATCTCTTCCCTTTTGTTGAGCCGCGCCTGATCCAGGGCTTTTACGAAGGACTGAAACGGCGCCTTTTCGTCCACGTAGAGGTTGAGCGGCAGCGCCATCTCCCGCGTCATCAGATGCGACAGTTCGTCTTCGGACACCGCCTCGCCCGTGTGGAATATCCGTCCCTCGGCGTCGATGGTGATGACCACCTGCTCCTTTGTCGAGGCCGATTCGGCGGAAGATTCCGCGTGGGGGAGCATCACGTCCATCACCGGTTTGGAAAAGGTGGTCGCCATGATGAAGAAGATCAGCAGCAGGAACATGGCGTCGATCAGCGGCGTCAGGTCGATGTGGTCTTCAATCGTCTGATCCATCTCCTCTTCGAATATCATGACGGCCTCCTCACCAGTCGCGGCGGCGCGCTCCGCGGGTCCGCGCTTTTCGGTCCACCCGCATCCTCCGCCGCCGTTTCGGGAAGGTCCGGCAGGTCGCACGACACGCCCAGCACCTCGACCGCCCGGTAGCTGTGTTCGATGGCCTCGATGCGAAAGCCCTTCAGCTTCAGGCTCAGGTGGTAGTAGAAGACCAGGGTGGGGATGGCGACGGACAGGCCGAAGATGGTGGTGAGCAGCGCCTCCCAGATGCCCGAGGCGAGCACCGTCGAGTCCACGGCGGTTTTGGCGGCCACGTTTCGGAAGACCTTGACCATTCCGAGCATCGTCCCAAGCAGCCCGAGCAGGGGCGCGATCACAGAGATCAGCCGCAGATAGGTCAGGCCCCGGGTCACGGACTCGAAGTTCCGGTGAAACAGGTAGGCGACCTCCGCCCGGATGTCCTTGGAGTGGGTCGCGTGGGTCCGCACGATCCCGGCGATGATGCCGATCAGGGGGTTGTCCGTTTTGCCGCAGATATTGCGTGTGTATTCTGCGTCGCCGTTTTCGATCACCGCGAACTTCCTCCGGAAATCCCGATCCACCAGAAAGAGGTAAATCGTATTTCGCAGTGCAAGGTAGATGCTGAGGCAGGCGATCAGGGCGAGTATCATACCCGCCGGGCCCAGCTGCACAGCCATTTTTTGGATCTGTTCCCAGTCCATCTGCCAATTCATGTCGAAGACCGCTCCTTTGCCGAATCGATATGGACAGTGAGTGGTTCTCCCGGCCCGGCGCTGCACCGGCCGGTGCGGGTTTCGGTGGTCACCCGCAGCAGCGGCGAGTTTTCGGGCGTTTGGGAATGCTTCGCCGCCGCCGCCGAGTAGTCCGCACCCATGACCAGGCCGAGCCGTTGAAATCCCCGGTAAATGGCGTCGGGATCATCGTCGAACCGCGCCGTTCCCATGCAGGAGACGCCGGCCCACCACGAAAGGCTGCGGCTCGCCAGGGTCATCTTGACCAGAACGTGGGGGTTTTGGTTCAGGTTCCGCCAGGTGCCGCCCCCGGGATTGATCATGAAGCAGATATCGCCGCCGTCCCGGTACGGCGTCGCCTCGACGGCATAGGGCCGGTTTTCCGGGGTGACGGTGCAGATGGTTCCCCATTTCGCGTGGTTCAACACATAGCCGATCTCTTCGTCGGTCATCTCTCTCATCGGTTTCCCCTTTCCTGAAGTTCCCGGACCATCTGCTCAAAAGCGGTCCGGGCATTGGCCAGGTCGGTCTCATCCGGGTGGGATTCCGCCGCCTGAATGTTGGCCAACCGCTCGGGCGTCATGGGGTGGATGTCCGAAGCGTGCGTTTTCATCATCTCCACCACCGCCGGGTCGATCCGGCCCTGGCAAAGGAAACTGCCCATCACCCGGTTGCCGTCGACCAGATCGACAGCCTTGCGCACGCATTCGCGGGCGTGGTCGGAGTCCGGTTTCGCTCCGAGTGTGCCGAAAAGCCCCACGGTCGAGCCGCTCAAGGTTTTCATATAGGCCGTCGCCTTCTGATCCGGCGCCCCCTTGTCCACCCAGAAGCCGACGGCGACGAAATCATATCCGTCCGCCGGCGGCGCCTCTTCCACCGGAAATTTCTCCCGCCCGTCCGGCAGAATGTCGTAGATCGCCTCGGCCACTTTTCTGGTATTTCCCGTTTTGGATGAATAGACCACCAATGATTTCAAGCCGCCGCCTCCTTTCGAAACCTATCGCGCAGGCTCATGAACCCGTCCAGGACCGACGGGATGAGGGTCCTCCCCTCCCTTGCCACGTGGACGGCGAACATCAGCGCACCCTGTTTATCGTAAAATCTCACCGAATGGCTTTCCATGCCCATGATCGGCTTGGAGACGAAGCATATGGCCCGCAGCCGGTCGATCATCAGGTGACCGGCCAGGGGATTGTCGCCTGCGCCGATGTTGAAAAATCCGTGGCCGAAATGTCCCCGGGGCAGCCGGCCTTTGACCTCCACGATCGCCCCCGGCGTGACGGCCAGAAACATCACCTTCTCCCACCGGGTCATGGCGGTCCAGACATCTTCAAAAGCCTCCGCCGAAGCAGCGACGCACATGTCGACGGGCAGGCAGGCTGCGACCACGCCCTCCGCCACGCCGATCTTTTCGGCCAGGGTTGACGGCAAAACATTCGGGTCCTCCGCCACGGCGGCATCGACCCTTTTGCGAACCTCGTCGGTCATCAATTCGTCGTACATAACGGTTTTCCTCGTTTGGTGTTGTCGTTTCAGTCGGATTGCATCAAATCCCGAACGGTAAGGTGAAAATACCCGCCGCGTTACCGTTTCTCGGCGTCTTCCCATTTCCGTGTCTCAACAAACGGCAGCCGCAGCGCGTAATCACAGGCCGAATCGATCAACTCCAGGTCATGGGTGATCAACAGCACGCAGGCACCCCGGTCGGCGGCCCGGCGGATGGCTTGGGAGATGAGCCGCATGTTCCGCCCGTCCAGTCCGCTGGTCGGCTCGTCCAGGATCAGAATCTCCGGCCCTTTCACCATTCCGCAGGCGATGACCAGCCGCTGTTTCTCCCCGCCGGAGAGGGATTGGGGATGGCGGTCCGCCATCTCCGAAAGCCCGAAATCGGCCAGGGTTTTCCGGGCCGTTTTGGCCCGTCGATCCTTTGGAACCCGGTGGGCGGACGACAGGATTTCATCTCGGGCGGTCTTCATGTAAAGCTGATGGTCCGCGTTCTGAAGGACGATGCTCGCCCGGTCGAGCAGCCGACGCGGCGTGGTCGGTTCTCCCCGGATCGACAATCGGCCGGAGGTCATCCGCGACAGGCCGGTGAGCAGCCGGGCCAGGGTGGTCTTGCCGACGCCGTTGTCCCCCAGCAGCCCGGTGACGCCCCAAGGCAGGGAAAAGGAGGCGCCGTCGAAGATTTCCGGCCCTCCCCGGTAGGCGAAGCGGAGACCATCGACGCGCACCGGGCCCTCGCCGCCGGTCGCCGGCAGCCGGGCGCGTGGGTCGGTCACGCGGGCACGGCGAAGTCCGGCCGCCGCCCGCAGTCCTTCATCCGCCAGAATCGAAAAATCCCCCTTCGCGAGGATGCGTCCCCGGTCCATGACCACGGCCCGGTCGACCACCGATTCGAGCCAATAGAGCCGGTGATCGACGATGACCACGGCCATGCCGGAGCGCTTCAGGGCCCTGATATGCGCCGCCAGCTCCAACGTCGATTCGGGATCGAGGTTGGCCGTCGGCTCGTCCAGCACCAGGGCGAGCGGCTCCTGGGAGATAATCGACGCCAGGGCGGTTTTCTGCTTCTGGCCTTCGGACAGGCCGTGCAGGGAACGGTCGAGCAGGGGTGTCAGGTTGAAACGGGCGGCTGCGCGGTCCACCCGCTCCCGCACCGCCGCCTGCGTGGCTTCACGCCACTCATGGGCGAAGGCGATCTCGTCGCCCACGGTCATGGCGAAAAACTGGTGCTCCGGATCCTGAAAGAGGGTGCCCACGTCCGCCGCGATCATGCCAAGCTCGCGTTCAGTGTTGTCCACCCCCTTCACCCGGACCCGGCCCGATAGGCGGCCCTTGAAAAAATGGGGGCAGAGGCCGTTGATCAGCCGGATGAGGGTCGATTTGCCGCACCCGCTCGCGCCGGTGATCAGCACCGCCTCCCCCGGCCGGACGGAAAGGTCGATGCCGACGATCGCCGGCCGTTCCTGAAACGGATAGGTATAAGAGACGCCATCGAGGCAGATCATCCGTGCATGCCTCCTCCGCCGCCCAGCATCATCTGTAATCCCGCGCCGGCCGCGATAACCAGCAGCGCCAGCCCGGCGATCAGAAGGTCTTCCCGGGAGAAGCGGTCGGTCGTCAATGGGGTCAGCTTGCGGGCGCTGCCCAGCCCCTTGAGTTCGGCGGCCATGCCGAGTTCATCCGACGACCGAAGCGACCGGAAGAGAAGCGGGGCGAGCAGGAGCCGCGCCGTGAACAGGGGCCGAACGAGGGCGTGTACGGGGGTCAGCCGGTAGCCGCGGGTGCGAAGGCATTCGCCGATCTGGCGCACGTCCTCCACAAAGGTGGGCAGAAACCGGATCATGACCGCCAGGGGGACATAGATGCAGAAGGGAAGGCGCAGGCTCTTCAGGGTCGAGAGCAGGGCCTGGATGCGCGACGAAAGCGCCAGGGCCAGGGCGACGTTGAGCATCACCCCGGTGCGCAGGAACGGGACCAGCAGCTTGGCCGGCTCGGCGGTCGGCATTCGGGGCATGAGCAGGTGCATGCCCGCCATCATGCCGATGGCCGCGCACCACATGCAGCAGACCACGGCATAGGCGATCAGGAAGACGACCGGCCGGCGGACCAGCAGCGCGTAACCGGCGCTTGCAGCGAAGAGAAACGCCATGGCCGTCGGGTCGCTCAGGACGACCACGGCCACGGAGGCCGCCAGGCTGAGGGTCATCTTGGTCCGCGCGTCGAGCCGGTGAATCACCGACGGCCGGGCCGCGGCCGCCTCAATGCCGTACAATGCCCGCATGGCGGAGCTCCTTTACGAACCGGGCGCCGGTGAAGAGACCCGCCACCGCGCCGAGGTATCCGATACCCACGAAGACCGTCGTGATCCACAAAACCTGGGGCTGCTCCCGGACGAAAAACCAGGAGATCCCCAACGAACCGGCCTTGAACAGCAGGTCGTACACCGCGACCCCGAGCATCAGGTTGAGGCTCTTGTGATAACCGCCCAGAAGGACGATCAGCCCCTCGGCGCACAGACCGGCCAGGAGCATGGGGGGCAGCAGGAACAGTCCGCCGCCCATGAGCAGCATGGCGAAGATGGTGTTGACGACGATGAAGAGCAGCAGGGCCCCGAACCTGCGCACCTTGAAAAGCAGAACGACCATCAGGGTGGTGAAGACCAGGTTCTTCAGAATCAGGGAGAGCGGATTCATACCGCCGCCCACCAGCACCACCATCAGGCTGATCACCTTGGTGAGCGCGGAAAATATCCCGATGACCGCGAGGTCGCGGACCTCCCAGTAGCGCCGGGGCCGGGCCCCGAATTTTTCCGTGGCCTGCGTTTCCGTGCGTATTTTCCGGCTGCTCCGGTGAACGGTCGCCATCGCCGGTCCAATCGTTTTCATCGTATACCCCTTTTTGAGTGTTCGTTCCAAATCGGCATGCCGATCCCTCTACCCCGCTATCAAAAGGGGGAGCCCCTTGACCTAACGAAACAGCGGAAAGAGCGTCGGCCATCTTTCCATCACCGCGTTAAAACGAAACGCCGGCCTTGAAAACCGCGTGAAAGCCCGGCTCATCCAGGGAGGACGCCGCCGTGGCGTAGGAGCGGTCGAAAAGGTTATTGAGGGCCAGGGTGGCGAAGCAGCTCCGTTTTTCACCGAACCGGGCGCCCAGCGTCCAGTTGAGCGTCTCCCAGGAGCCGTAGGTGATGGATGTCCCGTCGGAGAAGGATTCGTCCGCCTCGGTTGCGCCCCGTGCGTAGAGATCGCTGAAAAACTCGGCGCCGTAAGCCTCGAATCGCCGCTCATACCGGACCCCGAGGCGTCCGTAAAAGTCCGGCTGCCCGGTGTCGTCGGTGGTGAAATCGCCGCGGGTGAACTCGCGCCGCATCCAGGTGCCGCTGGCGTAGGGCGTCAGGCCGATCTCCGGGACCGTGCAGCTGAGGGTGAACTCGATGCCCAGGGTCTCGGCGCTGTCTGCATTGGTGAATTGCCGGCCGCCGTCCACCGGCGCGGTGGTGATGTAATCCTCCGCATCCGAGAGAAACGCGGCCACATCGAAGGCGAACGCGCGGTTGTCGAACCGCGCCCCGATCTCGTAATTGTCGGAGGTCTCCGGGTCGAGGTCCGGATCGGGAAAGGTCGGCTCCGCACCGCCGTGCACCGTGCCGATAAAGAGCTGCTGCAGGTTGGGAAACCGGTACCCCTGGGAGAAGAGGGCCCGCAGGACCGTGTTGTCGATCCCGGCGTAGGTCAGCCCCGCGCTGAAGACCGGCTGGGAATCGTCGGTATCCCGGGTTTCGATCTCCGGATTGTTGGTGTCGGTCAGTTCCGAGTGGACCCAGGTCTGGCGAAAGCCCAGGGTGGCCGTGAAATCGGCTGGAAGATACCACTCGTCCTGCAGGTATAGCGCATGGGCGTCGTTTTCCGCCTCATAGGTGAAAGTGTCTACGGAGGCGGTTTGGGACCCCATGGGCGGGGGCATGGGTGAATCCCTGAAGGACCGGGTTTCGGTGGATGCTTCGAGCCGGTCGAAGATCGGCTCGTACCCGAAGATCAGGTAATGGCTGTCATGGGGCATCCAGTCGAACTGGAGGTTGCCGCCGAAGGTGTCTTGGTCGTTTTCAGTGGTCATCCGGTTTTCAACCCGCATAAAGCCCATCGGCCCCACGGGAATGTTCAGGTCCATGTCGTTTTTGAGAGATTTTTGGGTGTTCTGGTAATAACCGTCGAACCGGATGCGGGGGATGGAACCGCTCACGGCCCGCACTTCCGCGAAGCCGGAAAGCTTTTGCCGGTCCCACTCCGGCAGGTCGATCTGGAAATAGGTGAGGGTATCGCTGGTGGTCCCTTCGGGGGTATGGGACTCGATGTCGCTCCGGTACTCATCGTAGGTCGCGCCGAAGGAGAGGTTCTCTTTGTCATATCCAAGGTAGACGGCGTAATCCTGGTTTTCGTAGGCGGAATTTTCAAGCTTTCCGTCGGCGGTGCGGCGGTCGTCGTAATCGGTCCAGCTTCCCGACAGGCGGTATTGAAATCCCCGATAGCCGCCGAAAACGGACGCATACCCGACAACCCCGTCCGCCGAGGTGTCGTAGGACAGGTTCGTCTCCGGCTGCACCGGCCGGTCGCCGCCTTTTTTGGTGATGATGTTGACCACCCCGCCGATGGCCTCGGACCCGTAAAGCACCGAGGCCGGGCCTTTGATCACCTCGATTTGCCCGATTCTGTTGGGGTCGATGAGCAGCGCCGCACCGTCCATCGATTTCTGTTCCGATATCTTCTGCCCGTCGATCAGCACCAGCACGCGTGAACCGCTCTCCCCCCGGATCTTCACCCGCTTGGCCCCGGGGATGGACTGATCGAACACCTCGACGCCGGGCACGTCCCGGAGCGCATCGGCGACCGTCGCGGCGTCGGTCCGCTTCAATTCCTCCTCCGAGACCATGGACACCGAAGACGGGACCTCCTGAAGCTCCCGCTCCGTGCGGGTGGGGGTGACGACGATCCGGCGGGTTTCGATCCGCTCGCCGCCGGCGGTCTCATCCGCCGCATGTCCGAGTTCCGGCAAAAATGCCAACAGCAGGGCAATCAACAGCGTCAAACGGAATGGGAAACAACGGTTCGTAAAAATGCGGGCGCTCACTTGATTTCCTCCTTTTCAAACCAACGGTGCAAATAGTCGATGGCCAACTGGGCCAGGTTGACGTGCCAGAACCGGCCGGCGGTGGTCAGTTCAACCCATCCGTCTTCGATCTCCAGCAATCCGGCGCGCCGCCACTGTTCCAGCAGCGGCCGGAGTATCTCCTTCGGCATCTCGCGCATTCTCGCTTCGTCGAAAGAGGTTTCGTTAAAAGCCGCACTCGGCAGCGATGCACCGAGGCGATCGAGATCGAGCCTTCCCAGATCAAAGGCGGCGGCGAGGGTCTTGTCGATTTGGGCCAGGGGGCGGGGCCCCACCAGGATCGAGATCGGCTTTTCCCCGGCGTCGATGGACGAATGCCAGCTCTTGTAGTCATTGTTGACAAAGTAATAATGACCGCCCAGACAGCCGCCGGCCCCGGGACCGAAAGCAAGGCACTCGGACGGCCCCTTCATCAGGTGGTTGTAGATGTTCCGCTCACGGGTGGTTCGCCCCCAATGGCTCATGGAAAGGCGCCGGTACCGGGCGCGCTCCATCATCCGCTCGCCAACGGCAAACATGCGGGCCTGGCCCGGAAGGTCGGCCGGGGGCGGAAATTTTCCGGCCTCCAGGGCCTTTTTCAGGAGACTGTTTCCAAAGACGTTGAGTTGATAGAAATCCGCGCCGTCGATATCGAGGGAGAGAAAGGTCTCTATGTCTTTGCACCAAATATCCGCCGTCTGCCCGGGAAAGCCGTAAATCAGGTCGATCACCACCACAGCCCGGTCAAAACCGCTCAGCCCGGCCAGCGATTGAATCACGGATTCCCGGTCCGCGAGGCGGCCCATGGACCGGCGCAGTTCCGTATGAAACGTCTGCACCCCGATGGAAAACCGGTTGGCCCCGCCGTCGAGACAGGCCGCCATCTTGTCGGCCCCGAAGTTGTGGATACGGCCTTCCACCGTGATTTCGCAGTCGTTGGCCAGGGGAAAGGCCTCCTGAACGCGGACCAGCAATCGATACATATCTTCCGGCTCAAGGGTGGTGGGCGTGCCGCCGCCGATGTAGACGGCGTGAACCGGCCCTTCCTGTACCGCCGGACGCTCTCGCCAGAGATCGATCTCCCTCAGCAGGGCATCGGTAAAACGGCCGCTTTCGCCGTCCCGATAGGCGCGGCTGTAAAACCCGCAATAGAGACAGTGGCTTTCGCAAAACGGGACGTGGATGTAAACCGCCGACCGCTCATGGCGGGTTTGGGCCAGCAAACGATCCAATTCCGGCCCCTGCTCCGGTTTCGGCAGGGGGCGCCCGCCGAAACCGGCGTGGACGGCGATTTTTTTGTCAAAGGCATGGGTAAGCGGATCGACGCCTTCGCGGGCGAAAAACGCCTGATTCGGTCTGTTATCCAGTGAGGTTCGGAAAAGACTCGCCTTTCCGTCCTGAGTTTGCACGCTCGACTCCATATCGATTCCATCCTTCCAGCAGGCTCAAAAAAACAAAAGGCGTACCCCGGGAGAATCCCGCTGGTTACGCCTTCACTGTCTTTCGCACCGCCCGGGCGGTCGAAAACCGTAAGACATTCCTGGTCTGATTTTTTTTACATCGGCCTTCGACGGCCGCCAACCACCGCCGGAGAAGATAAATCCGGCAGCCTCGATTCTTCTATTTTAAAATTAAAGATCTTTTTAAGATAAATGATACTTGCTTTGTTAGATTCTCCTTATTTCTAGCCGGCACAATTAAACAGGCCGGCGACATTTTGTCAAGCTTTTTTTGAAGAACGGCCCTCTCGTTAGGATCGCCGGGGACGGCTATCTCCTTCAGTTGATCGTGCGCCCGTCAGCATTTTCGCCTGATAACACTTGAGAAACCGTGCTCAGGCTGGAATTGGGCAGCATATGAACCCTCTTTTTGTGTTTTTTAGCCAAATTTTTGACCAGGGAACATGCGGCATGGCTGTTGCAGCTCACCGGACACAGAACGACGTCCGCTCGCCGAAGGCAGGATTCGAGCTTTTTTACCCCTTTTTTCATGTACCCGTCATGGTAATCGAATATCCCGCCGCTGCTTTCGATCAGCTCCCGGTACAACGACTCCATCCGTGTCATTCCGCCCACCAGTAAAATCCGCTTCTGGCACAGGTCAAAGGACGGGCATTCGGTATCGCACCGGTTCAATACGCCAAATTCACTGATAATCTCGTGGGCCTCCGTCATACATCGCTGATGAGAGTCCTGAATCTGCCTGAGGTCGGAAGAAAGACACGCATTGGTCTGCCTGAGTATCCTCATGCAGCGGCGGTCTTCCGCTGAGCGTTTCCGGTGTTCTGTCAGTTCGGCTTTAAGACGTCGGTTCTCTTCTTCCAATTCATCGGTACCGCCGCGGTCCCGGGTTTCGGCCAGTATTCCGGCCAGAGCTGCGATTTCGGTCTCCGCAGCGGCGAGGGCCGTCTTTAAACGGGAATTGCTCCGGTTCAAGGACTCATTTTCCTTCTGAAGCGACCGTCTATGCTGAGCGGCCGCCGAGGATTCTTCACGCAGGCATTGCAGGTCACTCTCCAGGCGGGCTATTCTCCGCTTCATTCGAATATCCTGTTCACCGTTTCCGTGCATGGCCATGTGGATTTTACCGAACACCTTTCGTTTCATCTCAACCGGCAGTTCGGGATGAATTGCAGCCGCCCAGAAGACCGGCGGGTATGTGCCGGCCTCGAATGCATCCTTGAAACGATCCATGAATGCTTCGGCCGTAAGCCCATGGAGGGTTTTTACTTCCCGGCCGAATTTTCGGTTCAGCAGCGCATCCATGCGTTTCGACAGACGGTTCTCGCTGTCCGATGCGCCCACCAGGGCCTCGTGAATTTCAAACGGGTTCGCTTTTTTAATGGGAAACCCCGCCTTTTTCAGCAGCTGTTTCTGTTCCGCATAGGGGATGCAGATGCCGATGACAGGGCATTTGAAAGAATTGTCAATCTCCCATAAATTCAGAGGGCTGTTTCGCCTTTTCGGCGCCGGCCCCGGATGCATCTGGGGGGTTTCGGCTTCAGAAGTATACGGTGCTTTTTCTGCCAGCATGATTTTCCTGCCTTTCGGGTCCCTTCCTGAAATCCTATTTCACTGGTTGTAAATGCCTGAATTAAAGCGTCTTTATCCAAAAGCCCACATCTTTTGTTTTTCTTTCTATGTTAGATAAATCGAACTTGCTGGTTGCAAAAAAAGCCGCCTTTCTCAAAAACTCTTTGAAAGGCGGCAATATACGATGCAGAAATTCAGGATACCGGCATTGTTGGCCTCAAAACCGATCAGAACCTAAGTGAACCGCACAAGCTGTCTCTGCTGATACAGGGCAGAACGACCTCCTGGAATTCCGGTGCGAGCACACAGGTGTTCACTCCGGAATCGAAGAACCTTCCATACAATCGACTCGGGTATGAAACTCCGAGGAAAAACAATCTTTTTGGGATTTACATTTTTCGATACTTCGGCCATGCGCCCGGAAATCTTCAAAATGCCGAAGCCAGCTGTCCCCGGCTCTCGGGCAGGTCTGAATAAATTCCATAAAATCGGTCAGGCTGTCCAGGGTAGTGGAACTGAGCGCATGCTCCATCTTGCAGGCTTCTCCATCGGCGGTATCGAAGTCGATCTTCAAAATTTCGGTCAGAAATTTGAGCAGCGCTTCATGCCGACGCCGCATCTCCTTGCCCACGCCCGCTCCGTCTTTGGTCAGCTCCACATATTCATACTTTTCATAATGGACCAGCCCCCGGCTGTTCAGGGTTTTGAGCATACTTGAAACGGTGGGCATTTTTACCTCCATCCGTTTGGCGATATCCTTGACGCGAATCACCTTTTTTTCCTGGTCGATTTCAAATATCGCCTCCAGATAATCTTCCATAGCGGATGTAAGGGGCTTGTCCGTTGTTTTTTCTTTTTGAGACTTTGTCATTTCAGTTGTCTTTTTGTTAGAGATATAAAACAAATATTGATTTATATTTAATCGGTAGATCGCCCCTTGTCAACTGGTTTTTTTGATTTCATGATTGGCTGACAACTCGCAAGCCCGGAATAATGCCCCACCGGGAAGATTTCATTTTCGCGCCTACGTTTTCGACAAATAGGCGATCGTCGCCCATTGCAGAGATCAATCAAGACCTCGGCTTCAAATGGGTGGACCGGATATCATCTCAGAAAAAGGATTTGTCTTGATTATTTTGTGCTCTGTGATAGTCTAAGGCGAAATTTTGCAGCAAAAGGGGTATGGTATACCCGAAGGAACCCGACATGAGCCGTTTCAAACAGTCCCAAACAATCAGCGTCACGCCCACCGAAGCGATTCTCGAAAGCATTTCCGACGGGGTTTTCACCGTCGACCTGAACTGGCGCATCACCAGCTTCAACCGGGCCGCGGAGACGATTACCGGAATTCCCCGGGAGGAGGCCATCGGGCGGCTGTGCTCCGAGGTCTTTCGGTCCAACATGTGCGAAACCGACTGCGCCCTCTGCCATACCCTGGACAACGGCCGGCCGGTGATCGATAAATCCGGATACATCATCGATGCCGAGGGGCGCCGGATCCCGATCAGCGTTTCCACGGCCGTGCTTCGGAATGACGGCGGCGAAGTGATCGGGGCTGCTGAAACATTTCGCGATCTGAGTGAAGTGGAGGAGCTGCGAAAAGAGCTGGAGGGGCGCTTTCAGGTGGGGGACCTGGTGAGCCGCAGCACCGCCATGCGGGAGATTTTCGATGTGCTGCCGTCCATCGCCGCCAGCGAAAGCACCCTTCTGATACAGGGCGAAACCGGCACCGGAAAGGAGCTGCTGGCCCGGGCGGTCCATGACCTGGGGCCCCGCCGGGAAAAGCCGTTTGTGGCGGTCAACTGCGGGGCCCTGCCCGATACCCTTCTGGAGAGTGAACTGTTCGGCTACCGGGCCGGCGCCTTCACCGGGGCGAACCGGGACAAGCCGGGCCGCTTCGCCCTGGCCGAGGGAGGAACCCTGTTTCTGGATGAAATCGGTGAAGTCACCCCGGCCCTTCAGGTCCGGCTGCTTCGGGTCTTGCAGGAACGGGTGTACGAGCCTCTGGGGTCGGTTCATTCCATTCCGGCGGATGTCCGCATCATCGCCGCCACCAACCGGGATCTGGCGGATCGGGTCCGCACCGGCGAATTCCGCCAGGACCTCTACTACCGAATTCATGTCATTCGGCTGGATCTGCCGCCCCTGCGCCGGCGAAAGGAAGATATTCCGCTGCTGGCCGACCACTTCATCGCCCGGTTCAACCGCATGCAGTCCAAGTCGGTCACCGGACTGCGGGCCGATGTGATGGGGCTGCTGATGGCCCATGACTGGCCCGGCAATGTCCGAGAACTGGAGAATGTCATCGAACGCGCTTTTGTGCTGTGTGAGCGCGGCCCCATCGGTGCGGCCCATCTTCCGGAGGAACTGAACCCCCGGCAGACGCCGTCCCCCGATTCGGCCGTGGAAATGGGTGAGGCCCGAAAATTGGTGGAGGCCCAGCTCATTCGGGATGCTTTGGAACGGAACCGGTTCAACCGGCTGGCCGCGGCACGGGAGTTGGGCATCCACAAATCCACCCTGTTTCGAAAAATCAAGGCCCTGGGGATCACCCTTCCGAATAAAAAGAATCGATAGAATTCGGGACGGTATCGGGCGGGCGGTTGGGGAAAAGGCTTGTGTTTCAGGGGGGAAGGATTTAATTTTGGGTGATGGGCTAT
>JBKHDE010000057.1:0-23025 GCA_046541495.1 Desulfococcaceae bacterium | reverse complement strand
ATTGCCCATGAAAATCTGTCGGACCCGCCCCGCAGCCCCGAACAGTATGAAACCGAATTGACCAAGCGGATGGATCCGGAAGAAGGGTTCAAGTATATGATGGATTCATCGCCTTTGATTCCCGGGGGATGCCGGTGCGGATTCAAAATTCTTGAAAAAGAGGGCGGTTTTGCTTTGGAGGGAATCGGGCGAAAGAACATGGACACCTACGGAGAAGAAAAACGGAAGCAGATTGAAGACGAGGTGGAAAAACATAAACAGGAAGCATTGAAACAGATGGAAGAGACGGATATGGACGCCGCTCTTCTGGTCGAATCTTTCGATGCCGCCCAAAAAACACCCGAGGAGTCCGATGATACTCGAAAAATCAAGGACCTTCTTGAAAATATCGCTCCGGGAATCCATGAAGATCCGGCCGACATCGATATCACCCGAATCAATTTGAAAGGAATAGATGATCTGAACGCCCATATGCAGCAAATGGCCGCCGACAAAAAAAAAGAAACCCTGGACATGCTGCGGGGCGAGTTGGACCGGCTGAACGAACTCGATGAAGATCTTCCCGGCCGAGAGATCGCTGTTTTGCAGTTTGAAAAGATGCTGGAGGATATTCAGCTGCCGCCGGTACTGCCCAGGTTCGATTTCGATTCCCATTTAAAAAACGCCCGGGAACAGATCGAAGCGGTGCTTCGCCAAGAGACCATGGTTCTCCACTCGCTCGGGATCGAAGAAGCGGATTTGGCCAAACTCAAAGACGCTGTTCCCGATGCCGGCCAGATTGAGGCGCAGATTTCAGCGGCCCGGGAAAAAGCCTGCGGGGGATATCGCATCGGGGCGCATTACATTGAAGAAGCCAGATCCCCCCATGAAGGAAAAGAAGCGGAAATCGCCTCGGATTTGTTGAAACGGCATCAGGAAGGCGGAGAAACGACCGGCGGCGATTATGCGTTTACGGATCTTTCCGGAATGGACTTGTCCGGCATAGACCTCAGCGGGGCCTATCTGGAATATGCCGATCTGAGCCATGCCAAATTGGCCGGGGCAAACCTGAGCAACGCCGTTTTATCTCATGCCGTTCTCGTCGAAACCGATTTGACGAACGCCGATCTGAGCGGAGCCAATCTCGGTGCGAGCCGAATCGACGGTGCAAGATTTATCGATTCGAATCTGACCGGCGTGATTTTGGGGAAGGCCAGTATCCGATATACAAAATTTCATCGGTGTAAATTGATCGAAAGAATGGAAATGTTTCTGGAGACGGAATTCGAACAGGTGGATTTTACCGGCTCTGATATGAGAAGGAGCAATTTCATTGATGCCGATATCTCCGGATGCTGTTTCGCGGAAGTCGATTTGACGGAATCCAGCTTTCTCAATCCCGAAATGACCGATGCGGTGTTTGACCGGGCGGTGTTGCACAACGTCAATTTTGTCAAGGCCCGGGGAGAGAACGTCTCTTTCAGACAGGCGGACATGAACAATGTGCGTTTTGTCGGCGGGTGCGGTCTTCCCCGCTCGGATTTTTCCGGCGCCGAAGCGGCTGAGGCCAATTTCAGGGATTGCCGCCTGGATGATACCGATTTTTCCGAAGCCTTTCTCATGAAAGCCGATTTCAGCGGTTCCAGTCTGATTCGGTCGAGGTTTATTCGAGCCGACGCCGTTCAGGCGCAATTTCAAAAATCCAATCTGGTGTTTGCCGACCTGCACCGCATCAATCTGATGGAAGGGTCTCTGCTCAAGGCCAGGCTTTCCGGAGCAGTATTCACCGAAGCCAACCTCTATATGGTGAATTTTTTGAACACGATTATCGGCGAAGAAGATATCGATCAGGCCGATTTTACCGACGCGTATCTGGGGTAAACGAATGGCGGGAGCGGATAATGGATAAAGCGGAACTGGAATCGATCATCAAAGGGTATGGTGAACTGCCCGGAGTTTCCGATCAGGATTTATCCAATAGCGACTTTTCCGGCGCCGACCTGGCGGGGGGTGTATTTCACCAGGTGAAGTTTTGCAATTCAAATCTGACGGGTGCATATCTAAAAGAATGCTATTTCGTGGATTGTGATTTCACCGATGCGTGCCTGGATGCGTGTGATGCCAGTATGGCCTCATTCGTCAATCCGGTCGCATCCGGTATTCGCATGAGAAAAGCGGTGATGCGGCTCAGCAATTTCATAGAGGGGCGGTTCCCGGGGGCCGATTTCACCGAATCGGTGATGACCAACACCAGCTTCATCAGTCCGGACTTTCAAAACGCGACTTTGCGCAACATTCAGACGGAGAATTGCCATTTTTTGAACGGCAAGTTTCAGGGAGCGGATCTGAGCGGATCGACCCACTACCGCCCCAATTTCATCGAACCGGAGCTGGAGGGGATCATCCTATCCGGTGCGGTTTTGAACACCGCCTTTTTTTTGAAACCCGATTTTGAGGGGTATGATTTTTCCGATCTGCAGTTGATCATGTGCCAGTTTCAACAGGCCCGATTGGCCGGAGCCCGGTTCACCGGCCTGGATATCACCCAGTGCGGATTCATGGAGGCCGACCTGACCGGGGCGGATTTCACCAACACGATTGCAGACAATTGTCTTTTCATCAAAGCCCGAATGGCCGGAAGTTTTTTCTCGAACGCACAGGCAAAACAGGCCCTGTTTGTGGATGCCGACCTCTCGGGCTGTGATTTTTCCGGGGCCAAAATGGAGCAGGCCCAGTTGACCCGGGCCCGGTGCGGCGGTGCGACCTTCGTGGGCGCGGACCTGACCTATGTAGACTTTTCCCATGCCGACCTGACCCGGGCCGATCTGTCTTACACACAGCTCTACCGGGCCAACCTGCATGAGATCGTCGAGGACCAGAGCATCTGGTCCGGTTCGACCCGATCCGCAGCATTGGAGACGGACGAAAAACGGGCCAAGGCGGAACAGTTTGTCCCATGACGCCTCGGTATGATAGAGAAGAATTTTGAATGATTCATCGGGAGATGACGCCATGAAAACCAATGTCGTACCCTTTGCCGGATCGACCGCCGACTGCATCCTGACGACCGCATGGGTCAAGGGCGCGACCGGGGATTCGGCCATGATCGAATTCAACGGCGGCGCGGTCAATGCCGCGATCGCCTTCAGTTGTCTGGTCAGACCCGTTGCCGGAGACAAGGTGCTGGTGGCCCGGTCGGAGCGGGAATGCCATGTCCTGGCCGTCCTGGAGAGATCGGCCGGTCGGGAGACGACGATCGAGTTTCCCGGGGATGCGCGATTGAGCGCCCCCAACGGCCGGATGAATCTTGCTTCCGGCACCGAACTGAACCTGATCGGCGCACAAAAAACCCGAATGGTGTCGGCGGATACGCAGATCGTGTCCGGCCGTGTCGGCGTCCATGCCGACACATTGAGCGCCCGGGCCGATAAAACCGAGACCCGCCTCGGGGCCGTCCAGGTCTTCGCCGACAGCATCGACACCGTCGCCAAGCGGATTACCCAGCGGGTCGATACCCTCATGCGCTGGGTGGAGGGGGTGGAAACCCTGAGCATCGGCAGCCTGATTCAGAATGTGCGCAAAATCCTGACCAGCCATTCCCATCACGCGGTGATCACGGCCAGAAAAGACATCAAAATCGACGCCGAACGAATTCACATGGGCTGAGGAGGAAAATCATGCCGTTTGTCAATACCCAGATGGCCGGGCTGCACTTCGCATTTCCGGATGTATGCCAGACCCCCACGCCGGCGGGTCCGGTGCCGACTCCCTATCCCAACATGGCGCTGCCCAATACCGCCATTCCCTCTCAGGTCAAGGTCCTGGTCCAGGCGATGCCCGCCCACAACCTCGCGACCACGGTGCCGATGAGCAACGGGGACAACGCCGGGGTGGCATTGAACCCGGTTTCCGGCATGGTGATGGGGCCCTGCCGCCACCTCATGGGGAGCGTGAAAACCCTGTTCGGCGGGATGCCGGTCACCAAAATGCTGAGCCCCACCGGGCAGAACGGGATGTCGCCGGGCGCATTCGGCGCCAGCCTGGCCCCCAGCCAGGTCAAAGTCATGGTCTTGAGCTGAACATCGGAATCGGAAAAGGAGGAACCCATGGCGGAAACGCCGGAAGAGGAACGAATTCAGGTCCATGTCTCGCCGGAACTCGATTATGTCTATCGGGATGTGGTCAATATCTTTGTCGGCGCAGGGGACGTGGTGTTCGAATTCGGAAACCGCCATCGGTCGATGCCGGAGCATGTCACCATTTCGAATCGAATCGTATTGTCCATCGCCAACGCCTATGATCTTCAGAGCCGGTTGCAGCAGACCCTTCAGGATGCCCAGATGAAGCTTCAGCGGCAGCTACAGGCCCGAAAGAAGGAGCGGGAATGAGGGATCGAGACAAGGGGACCGGAACCGCTTCGGCCGCCCCGGATCCCGGGTCGATCCGCGATGTCGCGGGGGAGGATCGCATGGGACGACCATTGAAGACCGGAAGGGAGAAAGCCGCATCATGAAAAAAATCTGGATCACCTCGCTCGCCAAGGACCCGAAACGGGTCCAACGGACGATGGAGATGCTCAAAAAATACGGCCTGGACGCCAACGGCCATTTCTGGGAAGATGACCTCAAACAGATGAAATGGCTGGGGCCCCGGGAGCCGCTCACCGAGCCGGAAACCGCCTTGTGGATGATTCTGTCCGATGACCACCAGCTGGCCGCACCCGATGTTCGCTACGGATTGTCTCTGCTGGCCTTGTCGGTGCAGGGGGTGCGGGGGCACGGGTTTCCGCTGATGATGGTCCACCAGGGCGATCCGCCGGCGGCGGAATCGCTGCCGACGCCGCTGCAAAACGCCGTCCTGCTGAAAGACGACAACCCGATCCTGGGCGCCAAGATCGTGGCCAAAGCCAACATGCCGCCGAAATCCGAGACCTCGGAATATCGGCTGGATGTTTACGCCATGCCTCAGATCGGGCAATGGATCGAGGTCGGCCCGGCGGTCTCGGAATGGAGCGGCGCCATGGTCGGCGCCGCCGGCGGAGAGATCGACGCCCACGGGGTGGGGCCCGCCGGAAGGCTTCCTGAAAAGGCGGTCCTGGAGTACCCGATGCAGGGGCTCAGGCTGACGCTGGCAGAGCGAGAATACACCGCCTGGGCCGTCCAGAACCGGCTCGATTCGAAGACCTCCTATTTTGTGCGGGTGAAGGGCGAACCCGACTCCCTGGTGCTGGGCCCCCTTTCCGAAGGGGATGACGCCGAGGTTTTTGTATTGAATCTGAAGTAGGAGATGGATTCGCTAAGCTTTATACGGTGGTGTGCGGGGGCCGGGGTGTTCTGGGCGATCATGGTGCCGGTGTTGGGGATTCAGGCCTCGGAACCGCCGGACCGGGCCGACAAGCGGGCTATCATCACCCTGATCGAGGATCGGCTGTCGAATGCCCTGACCATCCAAACGCCGAAAGACCGTCCCCGCTTCGGCATTCTGGACGAGGTCTATCCCGAATGGCACGGCGGCAATCCCACCCGGGAGCGGCGAAGGTGGACCTTTCATGAGTATCAGGAATACCGGGTCGCCTATCAGGTTCGCACGGTGTATATTCCCCAGCCGGGGGTGGCGGTCGCCAAGGGCGTCAAACAGACCCGACTGGCTCGCCTGGTGAGGTTTTCCATCTTTCCGCCGGAACTCAAAAAAGAGACCACCGTCGAGCCCTTCACCATGACCTGCCGCCGCAAGCCGACGGGTGAATGGGAAATCATACGGGAAACCATTGGATAGACATCTGACGACAACCCCATCACGGACGGATATGAGGATCTATGTCGAGTGAGTACCGAGACATCATGTGGTCGGAAGGGATGTTCCTGCGGCCCCACCATTTTCAGTTCGCGGACCGGGCCGCCGAAGCCAAGCTGCGCCAGGCCACCGAGCACCTGTGCCCCCACAACTGGGGGTTCAAACTGCTGGAGATCGACACCGCCGCGGTGAGCAATCATACCTTTTCGGTGCGCACCTGCCGGATTCTCATGGAAGACGGGCTTCAGCTCAACATGCCCGGAAACCTCGATCTGGACCGGCGCTCCTTTCGCGAAGCGGTGGCCGGGCTGGAGTACCTGGATGTTTTCCTCGGGGTCCCCACCTGGCGGCCGGACGCGGCCAATACGGTCGGCGAGGAGGAGGGCGGCGGTCAAATTCGGCGGTACCGATCCGAAGAGACCACGGTGGTGGACGAACACACCGGGGATGACCCCTCGCCTTTGCAGATCAAGCGGTTTCGGGGCCGAATCTTCTGGGGAACCGAGGACATGACCGGCTACGACGTCATGCGCATCGCCCGGCTCAAGCAGGCCTCCTCGGGGGCCGCCGTCTCCCTGGACCCGGCCTATTTTCCGCCGGTCCTGGATATCGCCGTCTGGCAGCCGCTGCTGGGGGTGTGCGAGGACGTCAACAACGGCCTGGCCATGGCCAACTACGCCCTGATTCGTGATTTTTCGGATCGAGAGTTCACCGAACTGCTCGGCATCCCCCGGGGGATCGAAGCGGTGATCAAAATGGTCGCCACCAACCGGCATGTGGCCAGCCTGGATCAGATGTGCAAGACCCCGCATATGCACCCCTTCCTGATCTACCTGGAGCTGTTGCGGCTGGGGGCCACCCTGGGGATCTTCCGCGGAAAAAGGACCGCGCCTTCGTTCCCCGATTATCGCCATGACGACCTGGGCAAATGCTTTCTGGAAATGAAAGAGATCATCGACGGGCTTCTGGACCGGATCGGCACCAGCACCTTTATTCAGCGCTCCTTTCAGCTGCGAAACGACCGGCTGGAGGCGGACCTGGAGGAGAGCTGGATCACCGGGCATCGCCTGTTTTACATCGGGGTGAAGGGCGAGGAGAACACCTCCCGACTGGATCGCAATATTTCCCGCTTGAAGATCTGCGCCCCGAGCGATTTTGCCGCCATTACCCAGAAGCGCCTGGGAGGGCTGGGGTGCCGCCGCCTTCGCATGGTGCCTTCCACCCTGCCGGAGCGGGAAGGCACCCATTATCTTCAGATCAACATGGAAGGCCCCTTCTGGGAGAGCATCGAGGAGGACCGGGTCATCGTCATCGCCGGGGCCAAGGACCTGAGCTATAAATTCGAGCTGTTCGTCGTCTAATAAATATGAAGCTTTACGACATCTCCAAAGATCTCTTCAACTATCTGACGGCGTTTCGCTGGAAGGTGGCCGCCGGCACCCGTCTCATGCCCGAGGAGGTGCAAAACGATCTGCTGAACATTTTTCGTGAGCAGGAGATGCGGGTGCGCCGCCATCCCGAGTTGAAGAACAAATATGAGGAGGTCCGGTATCCGCTGGCGGTTTTTGCGGACGAGGTGATTCTCAACTCCCGATGGGAATACGCCGGGGAATGGGAGAATATGCTTCTGGAGCATCGGTTTTTCAATTCCGAGGTGGGCGGGGACCGGTTTTTCGAGCTGTGTGAAGACTACCGGATCGATGATCCGGAGGTGGCTGCAATCTATTACACCTGCCTCAACATGGGCTTCAAGGGGCGGTACGATCGAGAATCCGAAGAGCTGAGACGGTTGAGGGAATCGCTTCTGGAAAAATTCGAAACCGATGCCGAACACAGGGGCGGGCCGATGTTCCCCCAGGCCTATGCGCTCAGCCCGGCCAAAAAGGTGAAGCCCTTATCCCGCATTTTTCATTGGCGTCATGTCCTCTTCGGACTGCTCCTGGTGTTCTTTTTGGGTGTCGTACTGGATCGGCTGGTCATCTGGGAGGTGATTTCGGCGCCGGTATCCGAGGTGGGCCGTCTGGCCGACCGGGTTCTGAACCGAAGCGCGCTTCAAACACCGATTTCCGCCTCGCCATCACAGATACCGGCCCCGATTCCGATGCCGTCGGAACCGGCCTCTGAAACCCCGGATTGGGCGATTTCCAGTGCGGTCTCCCCTCAGACCGCGTCGGCCGATAGCGGCGAACCGCCGCCACAGATCCTACAAGGGGCCGAGCCCCAAGCGGAAGATTCGCCGCCGGAATCGACCGCACCGGATACCCCGGGCTACACCATCCAGATCGCCGCCTATTTCTCCGAAGATCCGGCCAAGGCCCTGCTGAGTGAATTAAAGGAACGGGGATACGATCCCTATATCGCCACCGCCCCCCATTCGGAGGGGAGAACCTGGTATTATGTCCGCCTGGGCCATTTCGAGCGCGGTTCCCTCGACCGGGCCCGGGCCGCGGCCGCTGAGTTCGCCCGAAAAGAAAACATGAAAGTCTTCGTGACCAACGCCATTTGATACCCTGAGAGATCATGAGCCTGAAACCCGACATACCCTCCGCTCCCAAAATGCCCAAGGCCCCGAAGGTGCCCAAAGCCCCCGAGGTGGTCAAATCCGCCAAGATTCCCGGCGGCGGATTCAAAGCCAAATCCAAAACCCTCCTGCGGGTGTTCAAGCCCTTGATCTACCTGCCCCTTCTGGGAATCGCCGCGCTCCTGGTTTACTACCTTGTTCCCCACAGCCTCACCCTCGGCCGGTTCACTGTGGATCCCCGTTTTCTGGGCCTGGTTCTGATCGGCATTGTATCGGGAATTCTGGTGTTGTATGTCTGTCTGCGGCTGGTCAACTACCTGCTTCAGCGGCGGCGGATCAAGAAGCAGGAAACCCGAATGGGCAGCGCCGAACTGCGGGAGATCACCGAAGGGATTCTGTCCCGATGGGAAGCGGTCGAATACCTCCACAAATCGGCCCATGTCGGCCTCTACGACATGCCCTGGTATTTGATCATCGGGGAGTCAGAGGCCGATACCCTGTCGCTGCTGGAGGGGTCCGATCTCACCTTTCCGGATTCGGGGGCCGTCGAACCCCTGAATTCCGATCCGGAGGCGGTGGATCACTGGATCTTCTCCCGGGAAGCGGTCTTTGTCGATACCACCTTTCGAAACCGCAAGGGGATCGACGCCGATACCGAGGCCCTGGAGCAGGAGGCCCTGCTCACTGTGCTGGCCGAAAAGCGGCGGCGATGCCCGGTCAACGGCATCCTTCTGGTGCTGACGGCCGTGGATCTGGCGCTGGGGTCCGAGGATCTGCTGAGAGAAAAGGCCCGTGCTTACAAACGGCAGCTGCGCCGCATCACCGACCTGCTCGCGGTGCGGGCCCCCATCTACCTCGTGGTGACCGGCATGGAAAGGGTGCTCGGGTTTTCCGATTTTTTCGGGGACCTCGATGAAACGGAACGGGAACAGATCTTCGGATGGTCCGATCCCGGCCCGCCGGGGGGCGAGTTTTCTCTGAATCGTTTTTCCAAAGCTCTGACCGAACTGGCCGACATCCTGGATCAGCAGCGGTTCGTGCGGGGCAGCGGCGGCGGCGTGTCCCCGGATACCGCCAATCGGGCCGCATTCTTTCCCGATGAATTCCAGCGCCTGATGCGCCCGGTCGAAGATACGGTAAAAGTGATCTTCACCAAAAGCCGGTTCGAAGACCCGCTGATCTTTCGGGGGATCTATTTTACCGGGGGAAGGGACTTCACCACCCCGGTCTCCCTGTACGGCAAGCATTTTCTGCCCTCGGGGATTCTGGAATCCATCTCCCAAGCGGACGATTATCCGCCCATTCGAAAACCGCTGTTCACCCGGGATCTCTTCTCTAAGAAGATATTCGCGGAGCCGGGACTGGTCCGCCGGCCTCCCTCGGTGAAGCGGAAGAACCGAAGAATCGCCTTGGCCGCCCTGCTGGCCTTCGGGCTTCTGATTTTCGTGGGCGGGGCCTATCTCTGGGATTTTTCCGCAGGCACCCTGAAAACGGTGACGGCCCTGGAAGCCGATCTCAACCAGGCCCGGGAGATTCTCGAGACCCGGCGGGCCGACATCGACACCCTGCCCCTGTGCATTCGGCTGACCGACCACAAAAAGCAGCTGCAACAAAAAGGGCTTCTGACCCGGGTGGTGGGGCTGGGGCGGTATGAAGAGCTGGTCAAGGAGATCGGGAGCGTTCATCGAAGCGTCTTTCAGCAGACCCTGCTGGCTCCGCTCATCGGCAGGACCGAAACCCGGCTGCGGGAATGGACCGGGAACCGCGCCTTGGGCGGCGCCGGATTTCCCCGGTTCGCCGACGCCCTCACCGAATACATTCAGTGGAGCAATCCCGACCCGCTTTCTTTGTCCGCCTATGAAATCCGGCCCTTTCTTGATCTGCTTCAGTTCCCTCAGCAGCTGAAATATCAGTACCTGAGCGAATACGATGCCTTTTTGCAGGAAGGGGGAATGAAAGGCCCTTTGGTCGACGCCGCCTCGGCGGAGATCATTCAAAAAGCCCTGACCACGGTGACCGGGTATATGCAGCCGGTGGTCTCGGACATGACGGCCGACAGCGAAAATCTGACCGATGCCCAGTGGTGGCTGAAGCTGGCCATGCTTCTGGAGTCGATTCGTCAAAACTACCGCGCTCTGCTGAAAGCCGATATTCCGGCCGCGGTCACTCCGACCGAGACGATGTTTTCCGAATACCGAGCCTTTACCACCTTTTTAAAGGAAATATTGTCTCAGAAGGACTATCTGCTGGCCCATCTGCGGACCGGACAGGCCAACCGCATCACCTGGTTGAATCCCGAAACCATCTACAGCCGATTGGGAGCGGCCGCCGGCGGCATGACCCGGCTGGAAACGGCGGTGGAAAAAGACCGGCAGGTGGTCCTTCATGATTACCGGTCCCGGGTGACGGTTCCCATCGACCGGAATCTGCCGGTGGTCAACATGCTGACCGAATACCCCTCCGAGACCTGGCTGACCGATCTGGTATCACGGCCGCTGGGGGCCGAACACATGGGCGTTTCCTATGATTTCGGGATCGGCGGCGGGGTTCTGGATCTGCTGCGGACCCTGGCCGCTTTCGATACCTTGACCGAAGGCTATTACACCCGCTGGGACGCCTGGCGGTCGAACCTGCCGGAGCGGATCACCCCGGCCGCGTATCAGACCCCGCCGCTTCATCTGCCCGAGTTTCGGCGGAAAAGCCATGATATCGCCACCGGCCTGACCTCCCTGGAGGAGCGGGCGGCCCCGGCCGAATCCTCCCGGAACGGGGCCGCAGCGGGCGCACCGCCCGCCGACACCGAAACCGACGAGGCCTTGGAGGAGCGTAAAAAAGCGGTGGCGGCCTTCTGGCGGGTGTCGGATCTTCTGGAGGGACTCAAATCGTGGCATACGGTCCAGAATCGGATTAAGATGAACGGCCAGAGCCTTTACCTTCGGGAAGTGATTCAACGGGCCGAGTTTCGGCAGGGAATCCCCGCCGTGACCGGATGGCGGGAGATGAAAAGCATTGCCCTGTTTCAGCGGGCGGACGGGGTCGCCCTGGTGGAACCGGTGAACCGGATGGTGACCCAATGGCTCAATGATATTCCTCAGCCCATCCGCGCCATGGTGGAACAGGCCGGCGAAGTCGCCCATTTCGCCGAACTGGCCCATTTTGAGGAAATGATGAAGGCCTATAAAACCCTTCAAAACAGCTATATGCAGGCGTTTCGGGAGAGCGCCGATAAATTCGCCACCTGCGTCAACCAGATGGATGCCGATCCGGTGGCGGCCTGGCGGGTGCTTCGGGAATCCTCGGCGGTGGATGATCCCACCAACCAGCCGGTCAGCTGGAAGAATCTGCTGAGTTTCAGCGATTTCAAAAAAAAGATCGAGATAGAGGCCGGACCCATTGTTCAGCCGGTCACGCGGCAGTTCGTCGAAATCGAATCCCATGTGTTCGGGGTCTACAAAGACGCCCTGCTGAAGTCCTACTCGACCACGGTGGACCGCCTGGCGGATCGATACGCCGAGATGAATATCGGGGAGAAATTTCCCTTTCGGGTCGACGGCGACCAAATGGACAATTCCCTGCTGCTGGGAATGCTCGACGAAATGAATACTCTGCAGCGGCGGTTTGAACTGGATGAGGGCATTTACGTGGTCACCGCCGACGGGCGGAAAACCCCGGTGTCGAGCATTTCCCAAAAAATCCTAAATGAAATGACCCGGGGCGGTCAACAGGATTTCTATCAAGATTTCAGTGCCTTCGGCGCATTCCTGTTCGATGACCGCCAACCCAAACCGCACAAGGTTCAGGCTTCGGTGATTCCGGGCCCGGTGGGAAGCCATTTTCACTGGCTTCGCCTGGTTTTCGGCAACGGGGATATCACCGACTTGAATGTCTACGGGGTGCCGGTCAAGGAGATGACGGTACTGGCCGGCGAGGGGTCGGTGACGATCCACGGCCTGGATGCCGCCCGAATGCCCCAGGCCTCGGCGGTGGCGGCCAAGGGGGACCTGGCCTTTTTCCAGATGGTCTATCTGTTCGGCAGGCCCGAAGACCCGGCCCGAACCACCTGGATCACGGAAATCGAGATCCCCTTGAGCATCAACCCGGCCCATGAAGTTCAATGCCCCTTTCAATTCGTTTTTGATGAGGGATTGCCCGCGCTGCCCGACTGGCGGGATTTTGCACGGCAGACGCAGTGATGTTTCTAAGGAACACGGCTCGGTTGTTTATCGCGACGGCTTTGTCGGGTGCAGTCGGTCTGCTGGTGTCCTGTGCCGCCGGACCGGCGGTGGCGCCGGTGACGGATGTGGCCTTTTTTGCAACGGATGCGGTCCAGGCCCGGGGGCGTCTCTATGATCCGCGGTCGAGCGATCGATTCGGCGGAAAGGAGACCGGTCCGGCGGTGTTCGGCCTTCTGATTCTGGACGGGCTGAAGGGATGGACCACCTCGAAACCGGTGCCCTCTTTTTCCTATTGGCGGAACAAAACGGGGCGGGAGACTTTCGAATCCCCTCCATCGGCGGCGGTTTACGGGTATTGGACCGGCGACAAGGGCACCCTTTGTGAAATTCCGGTCTGGGTGACCCTTCAGGATTTTCAGGGCGGTGCGCCGAAACCGGAAAAACTCCGGCTCGAGTATCGAAATTCGAACCTGATCGATCATGTGATCCTCGGGGCCGAGGCCGCGGAGGACAAAGCGCTGTTTGCGGCCGCTTACGACGGTTCTCCACTGGAAATTCTCGGTGTCGAAATCATTGAAGCCGAGGGGGAGAAGGGAGGGTTTTCCATTCGCCACGGCGTCATCATCCGTTCCGGACTGAAACCGAGTCAAGAGGACCCGACGGGTTCATCAGGAGATCGCTGACCCATGCATTGTGTTCGATATGTTTGTTGTGTGCTGCTTTTCGGAATTCTTTTTGCCGGTTGTTCCGGCGGCATCGAGCAGGATACCCGCACCGAAGCGGCGGTGACCCTGGTCATGACCGATCCGGAAACCGGGGCCGAGACCGATACCGTCTCCAAAGCCGATCCGGCCCGGCTCACCGCCACCGTCACCGATTTGGAAGGACATCCCATCGTCAACGGCACGGTCCGTTTCAGCACCCAATCCACAGGGGTGATCGAACCCGAATCGGCTACGGCGGTTACCGATGAAAACGGACAGGCCCGGGTCCGGTTGTCGGCCGGTTCCGTGGAAGGGGTGGGAACCGCCGACGCCGAGTTTGAAGGGGTGACCGCCGGCCTCACCTTCTTCAGCCGGGGCGACGACAAAAACTATCAACTCTCGATTCAGCTGTTGAATGCCGAAACGGGGGAGGAGATCTTTATCCTCACCGAGGATACCCGGGCCCGGCTGGTGGCCACACTTCTGGACCTGGATGAGCCCCCGGAACCGGCTGGAGAAGGCGCTGAGGAGGAAACCCCGACGGCGGAGGGCGCTCCCGTCCCCAACCAGGTGATCCGCTTCGCGGTGAACCGGGGGGATATGGACCCGGCGGAGGGCATTGCGGTGACCGACAGCCACGGGAAGGCTTCGGTTTTTCTGAAACCGGGATCGGTGCCGGGGGCCGGTGTGGCCACCGCGACCCTGGATTCCATTGAAGGGTTTACCGACACCGTCAGCTATTTGATCGATATCGAAGAAGACGCCCTTCACCTGTCTCTCGGGCTGGTGGATGCCGCCACCGGAGAAGCGATTCGGATCGTGACCTCGGACACCCCGGCCGGTCTGGTCGCCACCCTGACCGATGAAGCGGGCCAGCCGGTGGCGGGTAAGATCATCCGGTTTTCAGCGACTCTGGGTATTCTTCAGCCGGAATCCGGCGAAGCGGTGACCGACAGCAAGGGAAAGGCCTCGGTATTCCTGCTGGCCGGGAAGGAACCGGGCGCCGGCACCGCCTTGGCCTCCCTGGAAGCGGTTTCGGACAGTGTCAGCTATTTTATGGATGTCACGGAGGCCTCCCTCTCTTTATCGTTGATGCTGACCGACGCCGCCACCGGCGAGGAGGCCAGCATCGTCACCTCGGCCTCGCCCGGGAAGGTAATCGCCACCTTGACCGATGAAGCGGGTGAACCCCGGGCCGGAGAAACCATTCAGTTCAGCGCCACCCTGGGCGGCCTTTTGCCGGCCGACGGGCAGGCGGTGACCGACAGCAGCGGAAACGCCTCCGTCTTTCTTCAGGCCGGAACCGCTTCGGGGGCGGGGGTGGTCACCGCCGACTGGGAAGGGCTCTCCGACACCGCCAGCTATTTTGTGGACATTCAGAAAGAAACGGTGGATCTTCTGCTTCGGCTGGTGGACGCGGCCACCGACGAAGAGATCAACCTGCTTACCGCCGATACCACCGGAAAGGCGGTGGCCACCCTGACCGACCAAAACGGAGATCCGCTGCCCGCCAGAATCGTCACCTTCAGCACCACCCTGGGAACCCTTCAACCCGGCAGCGGCAGTGTTGTCACCGGAGACAGCGGCAGTGCCTCGGTGTTTCTGCTGGCCGACGGAGACGAGGGGGCGGGGGTGATCACCGCCACCTCTGAAAATGTATCCGACAACTGGAGTTTTTTCATCGAAACCGATGATCCGGCCGTGTCGATCTCACTGCGGCTGGTCGATTCCGCCACCCAGCAGGAGACCCTCGTGGTCAAGACCGGCGGCACGCCCGTTCAGGTCGTCGCCACGGTCACCGACCGGGACGGACTTCCCCTGGCCGGGGCTACCGCTACCTTTTCCACCACCCTGGGAAACTTCACACCGGAAAACGCCCAAACCGGCAGCGAGGTCACCGACAGCACCGGGGAAGCGGGTCTCTTTCTGAAAGCTCAGGCCGGGGATGAAGGCGTCGGGGTGGTGACGGTCACCTATGACAGCTATTCCGAAAGCCTGGAGTTTATTGTTGAAAACTGATGGACAGCCCCCTCGGAAAACCGGAATGAACGATAGAAAACGGAAACCCACCGACGACCGGATCCGTCAAAAGCTGCGGGAGGCGAATCTGTTTCTGGCGGCCGAAGCCTTTGGTGCGGAACCCGACCCCGAGCGAAGCGAAGCCATCGATTCGGCCACCTGCTCGAATGCGGAATTCGTCCGCCGGGTGCACCAAATCGCCGAGATCACCGGGGATCGGCTGCTGGCGGAACGGATTCGGCAGCGGGAGCGGTATCAGGGGCTGGTCCGGGGTCTGCCGCCGTCCACCTTGTCGGTATTGAACACCTATTCCCAGCGGTTTTACTCCTTCTGGGACGCCGGAAAGCAGGTCTTCATCCAATCGGATCTGGCGGATTTTCAGGAATGGTACAATCGGGCGGTGGCCCGGTCCGAGGAGATTTTCACCCCCGAGGAAATGGAACGGATTCTGGCCATGTCGTGCAGCCGGGATCAGGTGAAAAAATCCCCGCTTCTGGTCAAGCTCCTGGACAATGTCACCGATACCGAGGCCATACGGATCGGATATCTCTATCCGGTTCGGGAGATGTCGTTTGAGATTCTTTCCGATCTGTTCACCAAATTAAAAGAACTGCTCCTGATTCGGGAGATGAGCGATTCGGCCCTTCAGCTGGGGGACCATCCGGAAGAGCTGATCCCCTACGCCTGGGCCAATATCATCAAATCACTGCTGAACGGTCAGCTGAACGATGCCTTGGACCATATCAATATTCTGGCCTATGTCCATTATGCGGCTCAGCAGACCGAAAGCAAAATCACCGGAACCGATGCCTATACCAAATTGAAAAAGGAATTTATCCTCTTCAATCAGGAAGTACAGCGGAATTGGCCCAATGAAATTCGTAAACTGTATCTGGATCCGGCCATTCAGGAGATGCTGGACCGGTACCGGTTCACCCACGGGCTGGTGGCCTTGAATACTCACTTGGCCTTTGTATTCGCCCAAGGGGGCGGGGGAAAGTATCTGGAAGACCGGGATGAAGACGTCCTCGTCTACAACGGATTGATTCTGACCCAGACCGGCTACGTCAAATCCTCGGGGTTCGATGACAAACCGGCTCGGGACCAGTTTTTGAGAGACGCCGCTTTTTTCGGAGAGCGGATACGGAACCGAGGCGCCCTGCAATCGGGTCCATACCTGCACCGGCATCGACTCCTGAAGCGCAAGCATCGGGAAGTCGGATCGGAACTGCCTCGTATTCGGGAGGAACTGGAACAGGTTCTGACCGACCTGACGGATACCATCGGCGCCCTGGAGGGGGACCTGGCCACGGCCCGGGACCCGGAAAATCGATCCGAGCGGACCGGATTGGGAAAATGGTTCGGAAAAAAGGAGACCGAAGCCTGTGGAATGGACCCGGAAAGCCTTCACGCCCGAATCGAGGTGGAAAGGGACCGCTTGAACCGTTTGTTCGAGGTCCGAAAGCTGTTTGATGAGGTATCGGACTTTATGGAGGAGGCCGATCTATTTTTAAGATGAGAATACCCCTCGAGGCCGGGGGGTTGAGCTTAAAATCAATTCGGAACGTCCTCGGTAAAGTGGGTGGTGTGGTGGGAATTTGTCTGGTTCTGGCGGCCTGTGGTCTGTTTTCCTCGGATATTCCGCCGCCGCCGCGCAACAAGACTCAGGAGATCCTGTTCTTGTGCGACCAGCGGATCAACAGCGGCATGCAGCTTCCGGTGGAATTGATCTATATTCGGGCCGACGAAGATCCCAAACAGGTGGTCGACATCGGGCCGGATGCCTGGTTCGATTCCGAAGAACGGGAAAAATGGCCCTATAAAGAGACGTTTATGCTGCAAGGCGGCCATGAATACCGGCTTCGGTTGGAAAAACCGCCTGAAACCACCGCGGTGGTGATTTTTTTTTCCTTTTACCAGGTGGAGGAACGGGACCACCAGCAGGTGATTCTGGAAACCGACGCCGCCGAAAAAGCGGTGATCTGGGTGGGGGCCGATCGGGTGTATCATTGAGAACCGTGCAAAAAGGACGACGATGAGGGGAAAGGTTTCGGCGAAGAATCTGGTGCTGATCGTATTGTTGCTGACGGCGGGCGGCTGCGCATCCACGGAAACGGAAGTAGTCGATTACGGTCTGATTCCGACCCGGCGGATCACCTTTTACTGTGACGAGCGGATCAATCAGGGGCAGCTGTTGCCGGTGGATGTAATCTACATTCAGCGATACCACATGCCCAGTCAGGTGATTTCTCTGGGGCCGGACCAATGGTTCGATCACATCGAGCGGGACCGGTGGGAAGAAAAACAGACCCTCGGGCTGACGGGCGGTGAGGAAAAGACCCTGCAGTTGAACCGGCGGTGGCTGGCCAATACCAAGTTTATCGTGATCTATGCCGATTTCAAGGATGTGAGTGTTCCCTATTCTCAGCAGATCATTCTGGATGCCTCCGCCGATCGCAGTGTCGGAATTACGGTGATGCCCCGGTCCCTGGTGCCCGGCGAGCCCGAAGAGGCTTCGGGATCTTCCTGTCTCGGCTGGTTCTGATTCCGAGATGAATATTCAGGTGATTTGAAGATGATTAACTTCTTAAAGCACAGCGGATGTGAAACATGAAAAAATGTGTATGGATGATCTTTCTGGCGGCGATGGTCCTATTTCCGGCATCCGGTTTCGCCCAGGCGGGCCTGGTGGTCGGCGTCACCCCCGGCATTTTTCTCTACAGCCCCGATGCGGACGGGCATGAGGTCAGCGACGGGCTGAAAACCGAAGAGATCGACGGTTATCTCAGCAACCTGGCCACCCTGAACGCGGGCATCGCCTGGGACGCCAAAATGTTCTACCTGGATCTGACCGGCGGGGTCGGATACCTGTATAATTCCACCTTCACCAGCTTTGTGTATATGGGGGATCTGGCGCTTCGGTTTAAACTGCCTACTGAGGTGATGACCCTGGGGCCCCATGTGAGCCTTCTGGAATTTCAACCCGACTGGGACGGGGATGCCGATGTTTCTCTGGCCGACACCACCGGGTATGTGGCCGGCCTGGCTTTCACGGTGGGAACCAAGCCCTTTTCTTTTGCCGCCTCCATCGATTATGTGGATGCCTCTTTTGAAGTCGAATCCGACCGGCTTCCGGTGACCAATGAGGATCTGGACCTGTCGGGCCTGGCGGTGCAGGTCGGGGTTCTATTTCGATTCTAGCTCGAAATGAGACCGGCTGTTTTTTCTTGGGCGAAAACCGGAATGATCGGCCGAAAAATGATTCCTATTCCTATCCTGATATGGTCTTTTTAAAGACGATTACGCTCTTTTTGCTTCTTCTGTTGCCGGCGACCGGCGCTTTCGGGACCGTGCTTCCGCTTCGGATTCACACCACGGATGAGGGGCTGGTCTTCAACGAAGTCACCTGCGGTTTTCAGGACAGCAGGGGATATCTCTGGTTCGGCACCTATGCCGGCGTGTCCCGTTTCGACGGCTCCTCTTTTCGGAATTTTACCGAGCAAAACTCGGGTCTGGGCGGTTCCATCATTCGTGATATCGAAGAAGACGCCTTCGGCAACATCTGGGTCGCGTTCACCGGCGGAATCGGCCGATTTCAGAACGGCCATTTCGATAATTATACTTCGAAAGAAGGGCTTCTCGGGGAAAATGTGATCGATCTGTGGCCCGATCCGGAAAAAGGCATGTGGGTGCTGTCCGGAGACGGGGTCAGCTATTTTGATCCGGACACCGGCGCCTTCTCCCGGGTTTATCCCCTGGAAGGGGTGGAAGTCAGCTATTTTTCATCCTTTCTCAGCGGATCACCGAAAGGCGACGTCTACGCCGTCACCCGATTCGGATTGCATCATCTCGCACCCGACGCGGCTGAATTCGATTTTCTGTTTCAGCTTTCGGGGATGATCATCTCCGTCGACTATCATGCGGCCGAACAGGCCCTGTATCTTCTGACTCCCGCTCATCTTTACCGGTACCGGGATCGCCGGGTGGCCCGGTTTGCGGACAATCCGTTGACATCGGATCTGATCGATTTTCACATCGGTCAGGACGCGATCTGGGCCGTATCCGAGTCCGAACTCTGGAATGTCGAGACCGGCCGGATTTATACCGGCACCGAATTGCAGGAACCGGCCCTGTCCGGGGTATTGGAAGACCGGGAAGGGAATATCTGGCTGACCACCTGGTCCGGCATTCGAATGATCATGAATCATTCCATCGCCACCCTGAAACTTCCTTCGACCATTATTACGCGAATTCAGGAGATCGGGGATACCTTCTGGGTATCCGGCAACAAGGGCATGACCCGGATTCGGAAAGACGGGACGGTGCTGACCCATATTTCGCTGCCCTTCGTGGAAGATTTTTATATCGAAGACGATCGCATGCTGATTTTCCCGTCCAATCAACTGGTCACGGCCGATTCGAAAACCGGTGAGATTCGCCGGACCCGGGAGACCTTTGAGAATTACACCTGCGCCCTTCGGGATTCCCAAGACCGTTTGTGGGTAGGCGCCTATAACGGCCTGGCCACCGTTGACGGGGATCAGAAACCGAAGCTGGAAAAAGAGACCGCCACGGTCTGGCATCTCTATGAGACCGACACCGGGCTCTGGGCGGCCACCGAAGACGGTCTGCATCGCCTGAAAGACACCTGGACCCGGTACACCGTGCAAGACGGGTTGAGCAACAATTCGGTCTGGCATCTGGTGCATCACCCGGAGTGGGGATTGCTGGCGGCGACCTCTTCGGGCATCAGCCGGCGGAAAGGGGAGGGGTTCGAGTTGTTCGCCCTGGCGAATCGGTTCATCACCAGCCTGGCGGTGGATGGGAAACAGCGGTTGTGGGCCGCCACCGACCACGGAATCTACCGCTTCAACGCCGATGCACGGATCGATCTGTTTCTGGATAAGGCCCGGGGACTTCCCTCCAACAGCACCTATATCAAATCGGTTTTGATCGATGGGGAACACGCCTATTTCGGCACCTCCAAAGGGCTGGCCCGCATCGATCTGTCGATTCAAAAGAACAAGACCGTTCCCCCGCTGCTGGATATCAACCGCATCGAATTGAACCGGCAGCCGGTCCATACCCTGGACGTGCTTCAGCACCATCAGAACAACCTTACCTTTCATTTCAATGCCGTTTATGCCTATCTTCCCGAAGCGATTCAATATCTTTACCATTTGCAGGGGATGGATTCGGACTGGCGGCAAACCCGCATGGAGCAGGCGACCTATACCAACCTGGGGCCCGGAGAGTACACCTTTCAGGTGCAGGCCCTGGCGGAGGCCGGAAAAGAAAGCGCCGTGAAGACGGTAGGCTTTCGGATTTTAAAGCCGTTCTGGCTGGAATGGTGGTTCATCGCCCTTGAAATCGCTCTGGCATTGCTCTTTGTGGCCCTCACGGTCCATCTGGTCAGCCGACGGCGGGTCCGGAAGAGCGAGGCGGAACGGGAGCGACTTCAGACATTGTACGAAAAGCAGCTGGAGCTGGACAGCCTCAAGGATGATTTTCTGGCCAACACCAGTCATGAGCTTCGCACCCCCTTGAACGGCATTATCGGTATTACCGATTCGCTTCTGGACGGGGCGGCCGGCGAACTGAAGCCGCAAATCGAGGACAACCTGCTGCTGATTTCCGGGTCGAGCCGGCGACTGCTGCGATTGATCAACGACATTCTGGATTTCAGCAAGCTGAAAAAACAGGAGATGACCCTCGAACCGGAACCGGTCGACATCTCTCAGGTGACGGATCAGGTGCTTCAGTTGTGTCAGGGGCTGGTGGGGGACAAGGATCTCAAATTGATCAATGCGGTGGACCGGTCTTTGCCCATGGCCCATGCCGATTACGGCAAGATCGAACATATTCTGTACAATCTGGTGGGCAATTCCGTTAAGTTCACCGACAAGGGGCACGTCAAGGTGGATGCCGGGTTGCGGCCGGACGGCATGCTCGAGGTGCGGGTGGCGGATACCGGCATCGGAATCGTCAAGGAAAAACACGAGACCATTTTTGAGCCTTTCAAGCAGGTGGAAGGACACGAAAAACGCCAGTTCGACGGCACCGGTATCGGTCTGGCCATCGCCAAGAGCATCGTGGAACTGCACGGCGGAAGAATCTGGATAGAGAGTGAATCGGGCCAAGGCTCGGTTTTTATCTTCACCCTGCCGGTGTCCCATAGCGGGGAACAGCCCGCGGAAATCGCCCCGAGGGAATCCCGTACCGCCGCACTCATTCCCATGAACGGGGGCCGCCCCGCGGAAGAGATTCAGCTTCCTGAGACCGGCGAAGGGGAGGCGATCCATATCCTGGCCGTGGACGATGATTTCACCAATCTTCAGGTGATTTCCAATCTGCTGCTGAACGTCGGCAATATTCGGGTCACCAAGGCCCACAACGGTCCGGAGTGCCTCGAACTCATTGCAGGGGGGTTCCGGCCGGACTGCATCCTTCTGGATGTCATGATGCCGCTGATCTCGGGTTTCGAGGTCTGCCAACAGGTTCGAAAAAAAATCAGCATCGCGGAGATGCCGATCATCATTCTGACGGCCAAGAATCAGGTCAATGACCTGGTCAAGGGCTTTCAGTCCGGCGCCAATGATTATGTGACCAAGCCCTTTATCAAGGACGAACTGGTCAGCCGCATCAACACCCATATCCGGCTGATTCGGACCGCACATGAACTGGCCCGCACCTCGGCGGAGCGGGAGGCGGTCAATCGGGAACTGGAGGTGGCCCGAGGCATTCAGATGAGCGTGCTTCCCAAAGAATTCCTGAACGATCGTCCGGCTTTCGATCTGTACGCCGTCATGGAACCGGCTCGAATGGTGGGGGGCGATCTCTATGATTTCTTTTTTCTGGACGATCACAAGCTCTGCATCGTGCTGGGGGATGTCTCCGACAAGGGGGTTCCGGCGGCCCTTTTCATGGTTACCGCCAAGGCCCTGATCAAGGTGCTGGCGGACCGCCGCAGGTACCATGATCCGGCGGCCCTGATGACCGAACTGAACCGGCTTCTGGAAAGGGACAATCCCCGGAATATGTTCGTGACCCTGGTGATCGCGGTTCTGGATTTGAAGACCGGCGCCGTTCAATACGCCAGCGGCGGGCATGACGCACCCTTTCTTCTGGCCGCAGATCCCAAAGTCACCCAGACGGAACTGCTGTATGAACTCATCGTAGGAATCAAAAAGGGTGTTCGATATCACAACCTGAGCTTGACCCTGAAACCGGGTGAAGGGTTGTTTTTTTACACCGACGGGGTGACCGAAGCCATGAATGCCGACAAGGTTCCCTTTTCTCGGGAAAAACTCGAGGCGACGATCGCCCACCTCGCCGATGAACCGGCCCGGAATATCGTGGAAGGTATCATGTCGGAAATCAAGGCTTTCGCCGGACACCACCCCCAATCGGACGACATCACGATGCTGATGGTTCGGTATCAGGGGGACCATTAGAACATCATGGCCTGTACGTCAGCGGATTTGAGGAGGATACATGGAAATCGACACCAAAGAGAAAAACGAAATTCGGATTCTTTCGGTCCAAGGCAGTATCGATGCCGATACCGCTTCGGAATTCGACCAGTCCCTGGAGAAACAGATCTCCACCGGAAGGGACAAAATCATACTCGATCTGAGTCGACTCGAGTACATCAGCAGCGCCGGGCTTCGGGTGATCATGAAGGCGGCCAAAAAAATGGAGATCACCGGCGGAGAAATGGCCATTGTCGGCTTGCGGGGAGTGGTTCAGGAGGTATTCAAGGTGTCGGGATTTTACTCCCTTTTTAATATCTACGACTCGGAAGAAGAAGCGGTGCTCGCCACCTGACCGCCGG
>JBKHDE010000056.1:0-23049 GCA_046541495.1 Desulfococcaceae bacterium | reverse complement strand
ATTCCATCCCTCGGTACGAGAAAAGCACCGTGAAGCAGTTCGAACAGAACTTGGAATTCCAGAGAACGATTTACTCCTCCTGTTTGTGGGAAATGATTTTAAGCGAAAGGGCCTGCCCCTTTTGGTACAATCCCTGAACCGGCTCCGAAATCCTCGACTGAAGCTGGTGGTCGTGGGACATGGGCATGATCGGGCAGGAAGTCATCTAAAACGTACCGCGAAGAACCAATTGGACGAGCGAATATTTTTTTTAGGCTCTCAAACCCGAATTGAAAAATACTATGGCGCCGCCGACCTCCTGATTTTGCCTACCCGTTATGACGCCTTCGCCAATGTCTGTTTGGAAGCGATGGCCTGCGGAGTCCCGGTCATCACCACCCGGACGAACGGCGCCGGCGAGATCATCGACAACGGAATTCAGGGGTATGTGCTCGAAACCTGGGAACCCGAAGAACTATCGGCAAAAATCGACCGATGCACATCCGATGCAACTCTCTCTGAAATGGGAAAAAATGCCTTCACCAGAGCCGCCGCCTTCACCGGAGAACGGTATATGAGCGAACTAATGGCCTTGTACGACCGGGTGCGCATTCAAAAGGAACAGAAATGAATGAGTTCACCGGCTCGATCATCCGCCGAAAAGAAAACGGCCTGCTCCTGAATCAGGCATTTCGGGACCTGCTGAAATCAAACGGCCTGTTGGATTTCGATGCGATTTACCGATTTAAGGGGGGGCAAATCGTAAAAAAAATTTCGAACCGCACCATTGTTCGAATCGAACTATATGCACCCGAAAAACATATCCTTTATCTGAAACGGCATGTGCCGGAAAGGATCAGCGCTTTTATATCGCCCTCATTTCTTGATTTCTCAGGGACCCCTTCTCAAGGCCGTTTGGAATTTGAAAACATTTGCGATTTCAGACAAAATTCAATTCCCACAGTGACGCCCGTGGCCTGCGGAGAACATCGAATTCATTCCAACCGAGTCGAATCCTTTGTTCTGACGGAGGATTTTCATCCCTGGATTTCTCTGGAAGAAATGATTCGCGATCAGCCTGGATTTTTCAAAGGTCATGAAGGGGAAGGACGCAAAAAAGTGCTCCTGGATAAACTCGGTCAGCTGGCCAAAAAGATGCACCGATCCGGGTTTAATCATCGGGATTTCAATGCCACCCATATTCTACTTCGGTACACCGAGGACGGAGAACTTCATGAACCGGCGCTCTTTGACCTTCAGCGGGTGGACCGGAAAAGGATATTTCGATTTCGGTGGATTATTAAAGCCCTTGCCGAGCTCAATTACAGCCTCCCCGAGGGTCTGTTCACCCCGAAGGACCGCCTGCGGCTTTTCCAAGCTTACCATGGAAAACCCAGTTTAAGCGTATGGAATCAATTCCAATATCTATGGGTACAAAAAAAGACCGGCCGTATCAGCCGGCATACTGATCATATGATGGCCAAAAGGGCGGAAAGACGCAGATTGGGGCTGCCGGAGAGATGATTTTGCCGCAAACCAGACGCCAGTTAAGCTACTCCCAATTTTCGTGATATCTCCAATCCCACAGATGCGATGGCCTTATGAATGTTCTATGCATTTCTGACAAATCCCCTGATTCAGATCATTCCGCGGTCGAAGGAATTTTCAACGGTTCTTTCAAAAGTATGGCAGAACAGGTATATATCGTCTATTTTAGTCGTAAGTCCAAAACCGTCTCCATGAGCGAAAACAAAATCGTTCTGCCATGGCGATTTAAGTACATTGATGTTGTCAAGCCGTTGGGAGATCGAATCGATTTGACTGCCATCGACGTGGTAATTGTTCGGAATTTTTTCCAAACCCTAAACAAAATCCTAAAATATCGGCATAAATTTCAATTCATAGTGGGTTTTTGGGAATCTTTTCCCCATAATTTCAGAAGGATTTATCAAGCTCGCTTCGAACAAAAACATTTATTCAGAAAAACTCTTGAATATCACCTAAAGCGAATAAGGGAAAGAAAGAGTCTTCAGAAATGTGATTTTTACCTGCCGATAACGGAATCCTATAAAAACCAATTTTACGGAGACTTAAATATTCCATTTTATCCGCTACCCATGGGCGTCGATTTTTCAAAAATACCCATTGAAAGTCTGCGACCAGCCAACCGCTCAGAGAGTATTCGCCGATTTATTTATACCGGTGCCGTAGACGGAATGCGCCAATTAGATGTAGTGGTTTCCGCTTTCTTGGAGTGTAAAACCAAATTTGAGTTTCATATTTATACCTCGAATAACAATTCTCAGGTGAATCAGATTCAGGAACTTAGAGATCCCAGAATCGTAGTTAAAAAGCACCTGCCTAGAAAGGAACTTTTACAGATAATGGCTCATTTTGATATCGGGATTGGCCTGATACCAGAAACCCCTCTTTACCGTTCTTCATCTCCTACAAAAACATTAGAATACTATGCTTTGGGGTTGCCGGCTGTTATCAGCAGACTACCGGAATATAGCACTCTCTTCGATTCTAAAACCGCTTTTTTTTGCGAATTCAAACGAGAATCAATTTCGGCCTGCATAAATAGAATAGGCAACATACCGCAAGAAGAAATTTGTCAAATGGGCAAAAGAGGACGACAGAAAATTATGAAGGAAAGAAATTATTCCACTCTTTCTGCCGGTTTATTTGATTTTCTGCGTCGACAAATTAATTTTCAATGCGAGATATATTAGAACGGATACAGTTGGTTGAAGTACAAATATCGATCTAAGACTGTGGGCGACATTTGGAAAATCGAGATTACCATACCAAAACGTCTCAAACCCTGCCGCCAATCGGCCATTTAGCCGCAATGCTTCAGGATCTGACATAAATAACTGTTCCGGCAATATTTTTCTTAGTTTTATAAACAAAAAAGACAAACTCTCACTGCCGAATTGTACCTGGCTATGGTTTAGAAAGCTTCATTAGTCGACTGAAAAAACGGTAATACTTATGGGCAGTATTCGGTATAGCATTACAACCAATGAAAGGTTCTACCCCTTTCCCTTTCGGATCTCTGCACGTGAATGACCAATCAAATTTATCTTTCCATTTTTCTGGATTCCTAGAAGCTATTGTAAAAATGTATACAGAAGTCTTTTTATTGCTGTTAAAGCTTTGATAGAGTAATTCAAAATCATTATCTCTAAACATCCTTTGTATCGCTAAAGGAGTGAATCGCCAATAATCCCCATAATCAGAATGATATTGTTGTAAAAAAGGAACGACAATGATCACAATATCCTTTGACAAGTTGCACAAGTTCTGGAATGCCTTTTTGATATTATAAATATGCTCAAGCGTCGTATGGTTAAAAACGACATCGAATTTCTGATAAAGGCTTTCCGGAAGAGTTTTCTCAAGATCCAAAAAAACTTCATTTTTAAATCCCTGAAATCCTCTTTTATCTGTCTTATAATTTGTTATTGTATAGGCGCTTGCATTTATAAAATAATCTCGATATCGCTTTCCTTCTTTATCAATGTCTTTCCAGCCGCTAACATTCGCTATTTCACCGTGAAAGAAATGCGCAAACTTTTTAAGTTCCCGATTCGTCCAAACTCTTGGAAGCCTGTGTATTCGATCCTTAAAAAAAATCATTGGCTCCACCATCTTCCACCTTCTTTCTGTTGATTACTTTGAAGAGAGGAGTATAAAATCCTCATCATAAAATTGGAATCATCACCAAGAAAGCGGAAAATTAGAAAAGGGTCATTTTGATCCTTCTGATAATTGGAATCATACGCCTAATAGAAACGACCCTCATTTTTGCCTTTTGGTTCAAAGTAACCCCGTCTTACCCAAAAGCAAAACCAATTTGGCAAGAATGGAGCAAACAAAACGGATGCAAAACCCAGATCCGAATACAATAAATTGAATTCATAACCTAACCCTCCCCTAAAAATCAAGGAACACAATTAAATCTGAATGTTCGAAATCGAATTTTTTTTGATGTGATCCATTTCGAGCAATTTATTATTCGCCAAAAACGAAGTCGCCAATATTTGACTCTTACCATATAACAACCGAAGCAGTCCTCGGGGAATTTATTCCCACAAAAAGTAATATATGACAATCCATATTGGCCCTTGATGAAACATAAAAAAGGAGCTGACGAACGTGTATGCCTAATAAATCAAAAATACGAAAAATTCTAATCATAAAATTTAGGTACATCGGAGATACGGTCCTGACCACTCCGCTTATTCGTGCACTGAAGGAGGGAATTCCGGATGCTCAAATCGATATTGCGGTCAATCGGGGCACCGAGCCGATGCTCTGGGGCCATCCTTTCATCGGAAAAATATGGACGTTGGATTATCGAACCTTCAAAACAAATTTTCTTTATGCTATTCATTTTATTCGCAACCTTCAGCGGGAAGGATATGATCTGACCATCGACTTGACAAACAATGATCGAAGCGCCCTCCTTTCATTACTGACAAGAGCACAGATGCGGATCGGATATCAAAGAGCATATCGGATAAGGAAAAAACTGGTCTACACCCATTTCATCCAGTCGGCCTTGGGCGAAACACACACAGTGGACCATCATTTAAAAGTGGCTCGATTCCTGGGGCTTTCGATTAAAAATCGACATCCTGAAATTTTAGTCGAAAGAAGTCGTGCAGAAGCGGTGGAAAAGAGGCTCTTCGATGCGGGTATCAATCCCAATGATCCCTTTGTTTTGATTCACCCGGGTGCCCGGAAACCATATAAAAGATGGCCAATAGAACGCTTCAGCCAGTTGGGAGATGACATTATTCGAAAATTTCATTTTCGGGTTATCATCGGTGGAGGGCCGGGAGATCTGGAGCTTTGTGACAAATTAATTAGTTACATGAAATTGGAAGCTTTCAACCTTGCCGGCAAAGTTCCGCTTCGCGATCTTCCAGCACTTATCCAAAGGGGGCTCTGCCTCATCGGAAACGATTCTGCGCCCATTCACATCGCTACGTCCGTAAAAACGCCAACCGTCTCCCTTTTCGGCCCTACACGATGGGAGGATTGGGCACCCAGACGGCCTACCGATCAAGTACTGGCAGCAGAATATCCCTGTCGGCCCTGCGGTCATTCTCAAAAGCATTGCCCCTTGGATACCAACTATTGTATGGCATCAATCTCTTATGAATCCGTATGGCATGCGGTTGCGAAAATATTATCCGGGAGGCTATAACCCGGTGACCGATCTCAAGGCAATCAGCGGTTTTCGAAGAATCTGCATGGCCATCACCGTGGAAGGGCCGTACACCTTGGAGGCGCCCTTCTGACCCGGCTGAACTTCGGGCGAATCCCCCACCCAGATGGCCTCGGCCAGAACCGAAGGCACCTGATTTTCCGACAGGTTCACCTCGAAACCGATTCGGGTGATGACGGCCGGATGGCTGTTGAGCGGATCACTGTCCAGGCGAATGGATACCCGGGCCCCTTTTTTCAGGAAGCCGACATCCCCGGCCGGCACCATGATGCGGATTTTGGTCTGGGAAGGATCGGCCACGCTCATGACCGCTTGCCCGGTCTGAACAGCGGCTCCGATCAGGGAATCCGGATCATCCAGAACCACCACTCCGGGTTCAGCGCTTCGCACGTCCGCCCGTTTTTGCTGGTTGGCGAAAAACTGCACATCGGCTTCGGCCCGTTCTACCTCCAGTTCCGCCACCGGCAATTCGGCCCGGGCTTCAGGGTCCCGATGGGCCGCCCCTTCCAAACGTAAAAATTTGGCTTTGGCCACGGATACATTGCGGAACGCCTCGTCCAGCCGTTTATCCAGGACCCGGGAATCGTATCGGAAAAGAATATCCCCCTTTTCCACCCATTGCCCGGGGCGAACATAGAGCTCTTTTAAAATCCCCTCCATGGGTGCAAAAATATGGTGCGGTCGGTCCGGCACGACCCGGGACGGGGCGGTAACGCTCGAGGTCACCGGCAGCGCCAGAAATATCAACAGCGCCAGAATCACCGCGGCCTTGGTGAATCGCTTTCGGGTACGGGTTTCGGGCCGGGATCGGTTCAGGCCGTGGCCCAGAAAAAGAGCGGCATGTTGAAGCAATTCAATGTCCGCCTTTTCCCAAGGCTGATTGTGCCAGCGTTCCAGCCAGAGGGCGTATTTTGCCGGTACATCGGCATCCCGGCTGAGCCAGAGCGGCAGCCACAAAATTCGAGTGCCGCCCATCGCCTGCTGAATTTTTCGAAGATAAGGGGCCGCCTCTTTTCCCTGATCGGGCACCGCAGGAACCACCACCGCTTCGGGACGTTCTCGGAACCGGCGTCGAACCGTTTCAACCGCATCCGCAAAAACACTGTCCTGGGCTGCCCCGCCTCCGCCGGTGACTGCAAGAATCGGGTTCTTTCCCTTGGTCCGAACCAGTACCGCCCGGTCCACCCTCACCAGTTCGGATATCCGGTTCACGGTGAGGGCGGCCGCCTCCTGAGGCACCGGGGTGGAGAAGACCGCCGAGCAGAGTCGTATGAATCGGGCCAGGACCTTTTCCCGGTTCATTTCATTCGATCCGGGGCCGGTGGGCGGCGTTACGGAACCGGGCGGGACCGATTGACCGCCGGAACCCTTTCCGGGATTGTTTCGGGAAATTTGGAATCTCGGAGGTCTATTGGTCAATCCGAACTTCTCCTTTCATTCCGGGCAACAGTTTCTGATCCCCTTTTTCGATTGTCCATACGACCTGGGCGGTATTGCTTCGCTCATCCACCTCCGGGGCCACGGCAAAAACCTTTCCCACCACCTCAACCCCCAGATCGTGGACATAGAAAGGGTGGGAAGCCCCTTTTTCCAGCGTGACCGCCAGATGGGCCGGGATATTGGCCACCGCCCGAATATGCTCCAGGTTGACCACATCCACTACCGGCTGACCGGCGGTCACCCATTCATGGGGTTGCATGTGACGGCGTACGATCACGCACCCGAAGGGCGCCCGAATATAGGACTGATTGATCAGCCGCTGCACAAGCTCCAGATCGGTGCGGGTGACGTCACGCTCCATTCGAGATTTGGCCACATCCTCGTTGGTCGCCAACCCCCGCTGTTTCAGATTGGTCAAATCTTGGACCTGGACATCCAGATGGCTGATTGCCTGTTCTTCCCGTCTCTTGCGCAGCGCCAGTTCCCCGGTATCCACTTTGGCGATGACGCTGCCCTTTTTAACCGGGCTGCCCACCTCATAATCCAGCTTGGACAACACCCCGGCTCGTTCGGCAGAGAGAACCGCCTTGGATTTCGCCTCAAAAATGGCCGGATAAACGGTTCGATCGGTGGCGGACGTCTGCTCCAACGGCTGGTTTTGGATGAGCCTCTCCTGGGCGAAACCCGTATTCGGCAGAATCATCAGCAGACATACCGCAGAGGTTAGAATCAAAGCTGAAAATCGAAAGCGAGATTTTGAATTCATCATTATCATATTCCTTTTTACAAGAGTCCTCTTTCAGATAGGTTTTGCCATGCCCATTCCCACCCCTGCTTGAGAATCGAACGCCCTTCGCTCTTCAGCCAGATCCATCCCGGCATGCCGTGGGACATCCAGGGCGGGACTTCATCGACGGCGAAGGTGAAGGCAAAATAGGCATCCCGGGCCCTTCGGCCGAAAGAATCCTGTATGGAAGCGATCGGCCCGCCCGCGACATCCAGAATGCTTTCGTTGGGAAGGGTCTGAATCGGAAAAACCCCCTTTTCAAGGATGCGGGCTTCCAAAACAGGGGCTTCCGGTCCGGCAAAATGGACGGTCGCCGGCCGGTCGGCTTCTACCTTCAGTCGACGCCTCCGTTTCTCATGGACAAAGGCTTTGAGTTCATGGGCATCCGGATCGGCTACCGTAAACAGGTAGGTCCCTTTGGCGACATACGCCTCAGGATAGAGGTCTTTGTTCACTTCCACAACCCGTCCGGTAACCGGAGAATGAATTTCCAATTGGGCGATCGCCTGACGGTATTTGTCGATGGCGGCCATCATTCGCTCTTCTTCCGCCATCAGCCACTGCCGATATGCCCCTTGTTCTCCGCCCCCGCCCAGGCTTCGAATGGAAACCCGAACCCGGGCCAGATCGAATTGCGCCTGTTGCAATTCGTATCTCAGCTGATCGCTGCTGATTCGGGTCAGGAGTTCCCCCGCTTGAATCCCCTGCCCTTCTTCGGGCAAATCCATGGCGAGTCGACCGGCGGAGGCGGCCTCGATCCGTGTGGCATTTTTATGTAACAATATGGCGGGTACATGTGCCGTGTAGGAAATGGGAATGACCAACAGACTGATCAATCCGAAGAAAACGGCCGCACTGGCCCCCAGCCTCAATTTAGACCCCAGAAAGCGCCGGTTGCGTGCGACCGCCTGAGCCTCCATCCACAGGGGACGAATCAGGAACAGCCACACCTGCGCCAGAAGGATCAGGAGCCCAAGAGCGGGAAAAAAAAGGTAGTAGACGGCGACGGCGATGGAAAACCCCACAAAGAGTCGATACACGCCGGCCAGAAAGCCGTAAACGATCAAACCCCGGCGGTTGGGATGAATTTCGGGGATCGGGCCCTGCCAATCCAATATCAGGCGTCGAAGCGCGTGGCGAAACATGGCGAAAGCTCGGGGGCGTAGGTTGTCCACCCCCCAGTAATCCATGAGGACATAGTACCCGTCATACCGCATAAAGGGATTGAGGTTGATAAAGACCGTCGACAACAATGAGGTGCCCGACAGGAAAAACATCAGGCTTCGCAAGATGCCGTCCGGCAGGAAAGCCCACGCCGACAGCGCGATACCGCCGACCGCCAGCTCAAAAAGCACCCCCGCCGCACTGACCCTTATGCGTTGGCGGCGATCCGGAATTTTCCAGGCGTCGGTGGTGTCGGTGTAAAGCAGCGGCCAGATGACGATGAAAAACAGCCCCATGCTGCGTACATGAAGGCCATAGGATTTGGCGGTATAGGCATGGGCGAATTCATGACCGACTTTCAACAAGACCAGACAGAAAATAAAGGCGAGGCTTCCCTGGGGTGTAAAGAGGTAACTGGCGGTGCTGAGGTATTGCTCAATTTCCTGAAGGGTCAGACCGAGCCCGACAATGCCGCAAATCAGGTATACCCATTTCAGGGGCGCGGTCCAGAGAATCGAAACCATCGGCAGGGTGCGCCGGAGAAAGGCATCTGGCCTCAGCAGCGGAATCCTGAAAAAGATTTGACCTTGAAAAATCTGATGAAGGAGAGAGGGATTCGTCCGGGCTTGCGACCCGGTTTCCTGCTCGATGACCCGATCCGCCGGCAACACCGCCAAGTGCTCCCGCTGAAGCATGGTGATGAAACCGACGATTTCCTGAATGGAGGGTCGAAGGGTGGTGGTGTTATAGAGCTTGCGGACCGCCGATTCGAGGTCGGGCTCGGTCGTCAACCGGTAGAGCAATTCTCCTTCGGCATGGCCCAGCCGAAAGTTGTTGCCCCGGACCGGATCTTCCAGCACCCAGGAGCGCTGTCCGTCAAAATCGAGGGGCCCCGGATACAACACCAGATCGGGACGAAGGCCCATCCACGGATGTTCCAGGAGGGAATCGATCGGTTGTGTACCGCCGGATTGCGTTTTGGGTGCGGGCGATGCCGCACTGTGGCTTGTATCGGTTGGGTTCATGGGTCAAATCCGGTTAATTCGAATGGATACACGTCCGCTTCATTGGCGTGATCGCCGTCGATCGAATTGATTGGTGAACCCGGACTTGACCCCCCATTCTTTGAAATATCCGCTCGCTATCTGCCGGTTTTGTCGAGGTGTTCTCTACCGGCGAAAAAGGTCCGTTTCACCTCGCCCGGGTCCAATTCATTGAACCCTTCTTTTCCGGCTTTCTCTTCAAAAACCTCGCGGGGTTGTTCGGTCATGCCGCCGAGATCCCGTTGGAATGCGTTCGCCTGCACATTAAAGCCCGGGTCGCCCTGCTCACGCAGAAAGAGTTGTGAGTAGAGATCGTATTCCTCATCCAGGTGTTCATAAGGGGGTATCCAACCCAGATCGGTAAAATCTTCCCAGGTAATGGAACCGAACTGGGCCTCGGGATCACGGGTATTGGCGAACCGGCAGCCGAGATGAGAGCGCAGCGATTCCTCGATGGAGCAGAAGTCATAGAAATCCCGGCCGGCCAGCGCTCGGGCTTCAAAAAGCGGTCTTCCGACGCCTTCGGTAATGCCGACCGGACCCGGCAATCTCACCGCCTCCAGAGCAATGCCGTCGATATCGCGGCCTTCTGGTCGAGTAATCGGTAAGAAGGGGACATCGGGGGTTCCCGGGATTTCGGGGACGACGTTGATATCGGTTTCGGTCACCTGAATGATGATGACATCTTGATCCTCTAACGCTGTCGGATCTTGAGGAGTGCCTTCGTTGGGAAACGGTGGAACCTGGCCGTCATCCGTCAATTCAATTCCAATGAGTCCGCTGCAATCCGGCTGAACATTGTTTATTGGATGAACGCCTGAAAAGCCCTGGTCATTCACCGTGATCGTAAGACGGTCCTCTCCGGAAAAATCGGTCAACGGGGCATAGGTCAAGCCTTGAAGCGCCGCATTGACCTGGGTAACGGTTCCCTCAATGGTCACAATGGAACCGCCGTTGTTATTGATTTCAGCGCCGCTGCCGTCTCCGGCAATTTGAATGACTCCGAAATCGGATCGAAGCGTCACCAGTACTTCTCCGTTTCCGACATCCACATCACGGATGGAGATGTTATCGATATCTATGGAAGTGTTGGTCGGTGCGACGATTTGGCCGGGGAGTTCATTGATGGGCGCATCGTTGACCGGCACGACGTTTGCCAGGGCTTCTTCTCCACCAGTTCTCCCTTCCGTGTCCGTGACCTGGTAGGTAATGGTCCGTTGGACCGAGTTTGGCGCTTCGGAGGTGTTTTCAAAGGTGACGGTCCGCAATACCTGCTGGTAGGTTTCAGCAGTAGCCGCCCCCGTCAGGGCCAGAACGCCGTTTTGATAATTCATTGAAATATTGGTCCCCGACACATCCGCGTTCAGGACATCGTCCGGTTGAACATTGGTTATTGCAACCCTGAGTTCTTGAATCATGCTGCCGGTCGGCGATTCCACCAAGGCGGTTTCAGCGATCAATACCGGTCCGCAGTTTTCGATAAAGGTATTGATATCATCTACATCCTCGACAGTTGGACCCGGAAGTATGTCCACGAAAGCGACCGCAACATTGGAGTCTTTGATGGCACAGGTATTCCCTCCATTATCAGTCGCCTGGAACTCGATTTCCCGGGTGTATATCTGATCCTCGGAGAAGGTATCATTGGAGTTTGAATACGTAATGGTATTCAATACCTGCTGATAGTTCTGTATTGAATCCACCCCTGACAACAACAGGGTCCCGGTTGAAGGATTGTAATTTCCGGATATATTGGTTCCGTCGGCATTGAAATTCAAAACATCGCCGTTGCCCATGTTTCTGATTTCAACCTGCAATGCACTCAATTGGGTGTCATCGCTGTCGAGCACTATGCCGCTGTCCGTCAAAAGAACGCCATCGGATCCCACTGGGTAGGTTGTCTGAAAATCGACCGGGGGAGGCGGTGTGCCGTCTTCGGGAGTTCCATCGGTGGAATCCAAATCCAGAACCGGAGGTTCATTGATTTCAATATCGAGAGTTCTGGTAACCGAATCGGTTTTGAACCCGCCGCCCGGGCCGTCTCCTACGCCGCGGGAGTTCGCATCCCGTATGGTGATGGTGATCTGACGGGAACCCGGATCGACTTCATCCCCCGTATTGTTATAGGTCACGGATGCCAATGCGGCTGCATAAGCCGCTTCACTTGCGGTTCCAGTCAAGGTGAGGGTGCCGGTGGATGAATTCCAGGTGCCGGTAATATCCGCTGTATCATTGAACTGAAGAATATCTTCACCGCGGACATACCCCTCTGTAATCCGGATTTCAGCACGTGTCATATTCTCATCATCGACATCATCGACCTGAAAATCTCCCAGGTCAATGGGCCCGCAATTTTCAAGATATGTGACAATCCCCGTTTCCGGCGTCAGATCGGGAGCGTCGTTAATGGCATCAACAAAGACACCTCGGGTAGCGGGATCACTGGTCAGGTCGGTGTCATCCGTGACGGTAAAGGATACGGTTCGCACATTTTCATTCGGATCATCACCGTCTTGAACTCCCCCGATATGTTCGAAGCTGACGGTACGCAATGCAGCCTGATATTGGGCCAGAGTGGCGGTTCCGGTGAGGGTCAGGGTACCGGTTCCGGCCTGCCAGGTTCCGGTAATCCCGCTTTGATCCGTGAACCTTAAGATATCCTGTCCCCTCGCATCATTTTGGTAGTTTTGAGTGATTTGGACCGTGGCGCCCGTAAGCGTGTCGCTATCTACATCCGACAATTCGACCAATGGATCTACAACCACAGGAGGGTCGTTTTCAATATAGTCGGCATTTCCTTCGGATGTTTCCACCTCAGGTTTATCCGGCACAGGAGTAACCGTTATATCAATAGTTGCTATTTCGGACAGATTATTTTGGCTCTGATTGTCATCCACCCTAAATGTAAAACTGTCCGGACCAAAATAATCCTGGTCGGGGACATACGTATATTGCCCTGTGTTCGGATTAAAGTTGGTGATCGTTCCGTGTTCGGGGCCGGTCACAATTTCAAAGGTAATGGGATCTCCTTCAACCGGATCATCACCTTGGAGAGTATCCGTGATCGGGGTATCCTCGGGCGTGGTAATGGAATCGTCAAAAGCGACGGGAGGATCATTTACCGGAAGAATCGTTACTAACGTATCGAAATCAGAACCGTCCACGTCAAAATTGAGTGTCGCCTGACCGTTCTGATGCTGAACAGGATCGAAGTCTACGGACCATTGGTGGTACGCGCTTACCAATTGGCCGTCAATGGTTCTAGGGTCATTGGTTATCCACCCATTATATTCAACAGTGGCATTGGTAAAAAGAGCGGGTGTTGAGCCCTCCAAACTAACGCTGCCGGCCGTTCGACTGCCGGCATTTTCTCCTTGCCCGTAAATAAAAATGCCGTAACTTCCCGGCTGATCTTCAAAGGAGGCAATCTGAACAGGAACACTGATGGAGGTCAGATTGAAGGCATAATCATCCAGAACATCCAGATCCACCGGAGGGTCCGCTTCATCCGAATCCGCACCATCTGAGGCGGATTCCAAATCCCAATCTCCGTCCCTGCCGGTGATATCATCCGATGCAAATACGTGGGCTCCGGTCGCCTCCGCGAGTCGATCCAGCACTTTAATGTTTTCATCGGATTCGCCCCCCACATTACATCCGAAGACATAAATATGTCCGTCATCCGCCATGACGGCGTCGAGTTCAGCCCATGCATTCGCGTTCTCGTCAATATTTTTAGCGCTGATCTCCTCATTTCCCAGATTGAAAGCCCCCTCTTCACCATGGGAAAAAACGGTCAGTGAGTTAACAGGACGGTCATTTTCTATAGATACCGCGGATACCCGTTTGATCACATCCTCAGCCGATTCCGTATCACCGTCATAAACAATAACTTGAGCATCCGGATGGGCGGCATCCACAAACATTTGGTAATCGGGAAGATTATCCGAGACGAGCACGATATCCAGAGTTTCGGACGAAGCTTCGGGGGAATCGGCCAAGAGGGCGGCCGTTTCGGCCACAATGGCTTTTTGAGCTCCGCTATTCTCGTGATCGGGAATATGGTCTTGGCCCTGTCCGTCGGCAACGGCATCCTGAGCATCGGCATGGTCGGCAGCTTCGCCTACCCCGGCGCCGTCCAGAACGATCCTGTTTTCGAGTTTGATAAGATTCAGCATGTCTTCACCTCCCTGTCTCGATTACCGGTTTCCCATATCAGCTATCTGGAATCGGTTGTCGGCTATGTCGAGAGCAGACCGACAACCGCCGGATGTCTTCCGTATGTATGAATGATTACCAGTGGACGCTGTGAGGAGCGATCACCCATGAATCCATTCCGTGCGTCTCCAGTTCCTGGGCCAGATTCTTGGCCTGGTTTTCCGTAAGCCCGAGTACCCGAACCCGGTTGAACAATTGGCCGTGAACTCGCTTGGTGGTGATGATAGCGTCCCGACTATCCATCAGACGGGTGGGAAGCCCTCCGACCTCCGCCAGCCGTTTGGTCGGTCCGGCCGGTTTGACGAAAGCGCCCATCTGAACCTTCCAGAGAAAACGATCCGAAGCCGGTCCGGCATAGCCCGGCGGAAATTCTTCTCTGGCGACTTCTTCCCCGGTCATAAAAGGCGGGGCCGCTTCCCCCCAGGTCTGGAGATCTTGTTCCATGGGCGCCATACCTTGGCCGCCGCTGATATCGCTCACCGACATGACATCGCTGGCCCCGGTGGATGCGACCAAAGTGCCTTCACCCTGCCCTCCGTTTGTGCTTTCCACAAACGCCTCGCTCCCGACACCGCAAATCGGACAAATCTCGGGCGGTTCGGTCCCGGTGTGGACATACCCGCATTCCTCGCAGCGCCATTTTTTCATTCCGGTGCCGGCGGTGTATTCATAACCGCCGCCCTCGGAATTGGCCGATGCCAACAGACCGTTGTCGCATTCCAATGGGTCCATGCCGATGCTGACGCACAACCGTTTATGAGCCACCAGCAGATCCACCACCGCTTCATCCCGGCGCAGCTTGGCCGCCATCTCTTCCAGATTGCGCTGGGTCACTGCCAGTTCGGGCAGCCGCCCGGCCCGATTCTTCTCTTCAGCCATACCAAACAAATCAGAGGACAACTTATAGGTCTCATCCAAAAGCCGGAATCGATCCACCTTGATGGCATAATCGAGAAGCGCGATATGAACCTGAGTGATCACCCCCACGGTAGTCATCAGCCGTTGCGCATTGGCCATTTCCACCGCTTTCTTCTGCCCCTGAAGCGCCACATACTTGGCGGGCAGATCCAACAATTCCAGCCCGACACCGGCGCCGATGGTGTTCCAGTTGTTGGACAGCAGAAGACGGTTGTCTTCATAATGGGTTCCGGCAAAAATGCTGAGGCCCGGGAACATCGCAAGCACTTTGTTTTTGGCCTCTTCTTTCTGGATCAGCACCTGCATGTCGCTGGCGAACAGCTCCGGCCTGTGAAGCAATGCATATTCTTCGAGGGTGTCGATATTCAGTTCTTTGGTGTGGGGCAGTTTGGCGATCACCGGTTTCAGGGGCGGACGGGCCAGTGTGAACTGAACATTCTGATTCAGACCCATCAGCCGGGCGAGTTCCAACCGCTCACGGGAAAGATTGGCCTGAAGCTGCCGAATCGTCAATTCCAGTTCCTTGAGCCGCATTTCGGCATCGGCGGCGGCCATCCGGTCCATGGCGCCGCCGGCCACGGAACGTTCCATATTCCGCTTCACCCGTTTGAGATTGTCCTCCACCACATGAATATAGTCGAGGGCGTCCTCCACCGCGGCCGCATTCCAGTAGGCCCGGGTCACATCCAAGGCCAGCTGCTGGGCCTGCCGCATGCGCTGCTGTCTCAGAACCTCTTCCTGCATTTCGGAAGCCCCCGCCCGAACGTACTGCATCAGGGTATCCAGCACATTCCAGGTCAGGACCAGATTGGCAAATGAATTTTCCTTGAGTTCGGAAACCGTAAAATCCGGCTGATCTTCATCAATCAGCCAGTTGTAGGCATCGCTCTTTCGAAGCACGTCCCGGCGACGCCAAGAGGCATCCGCCCTCAGGCTGGGCAGCATTCGAAGCTTTTCAACAAGGGTTTCCTTGTCTGTAATATCCTCGTTCAACTTGGCCACACGCAACTCAAGGTTGTTCTCCAGGGCATATAAAATGGCATCTTCCAGGGTCAGCGGCTGCTCCCCGAAATTGCCATATTCCATAGCGGGTTTGATGAGTTCCACATCTTGCCGGGCATTTTCCTCCCGCTGGGCCTCCATCTGTTGAGGCGTCGGCATTTGTGCACAACTGCTTAACATCACAGCCGAAATCAAAACCATGCACAGCAGCAGAAAAACCTTTCCCGTTCCCCACAACCGAAAAAACTTGTCCGTTTTTTTTCTTTCACCCATAAGTTTCTCCGTCCTCTTGGCTGGCATTTATATTATTTCCTTTCCTGAGCTGATTCCCTCGCAATTCCAAATACTAAACACTGAAAATCGAGCATTTTCGATCCTCATCCGGATACCCTGGATGAACGGATTTCGTTCCGGCTTTTTTCATATGGATTTTTCTCATACTACCTATTCAAATCCCGCCCCACTTGTCAAGTGAATTCCTCACATCGATTCTTCTGAACCATAGAAAAATCAAGCAACTGGAAGAAAAGACGAATACCGGGGGTAGAAATACCCTACTTCCGGGGTGCGTTTTCTTTGCAAAATTCAATAGAAGCCCCAGGTTCCGGAGAGGTAATATCGATACAAGACCGGATTGACTTCGGTGTTGATTTGAATCTCGTCCGGGAAATCGGTTTCCAGCACCCCTTTCCCGAAATGGACCATGGACAGCACCGCATCCCGGTTCAGAAATCGGGTAGGAACAGAAAAGGTCATATCGATCACCCGGGATTTAAGATCTTCCTCTCCTATTTCTTCCCTATCCACGCCCAAAACCCAACCCCACTCCCCCATGGTGGGGATTTGATTGTGATAGGGGAGCGCCGAAAATCCGGCGGAACGAACCGTTTTCAGGATACACAAAAAGGCTTTTCTGGAAAAATAGGGACTGGTGGCCTGGGTCACCATTACCCCGCCCCGAACCAGATGCCTGCGAAGTTTCTCATAAAAATTTCTGGAATAGACGTGCATCAAATCGACGGTATCCGGGTCCGGCAGATCGACGATAATGACGCCGTATAGTTGGGTATCGGTATCCAGAAATGTCGATGCATCGGCGTTGATCACCTCGACCCGGGGGTCATGAAAGGAACCCCGATTGATGGACAACAAGACGGGGTGGGTTTTCGCCAGCTCCGTCATGGCCGGGTCGAGATCCACCAGGCGAAGATTCTCCACCCCCGAATGCTTCAAAACTTCCCGGGCGGCAAGGCCGTCTCCGCCCCCCAGGATCAGGACGTTCCGAGGGTCCGGAGAAAGCTTTACGGCCGGATGCACCAGGGGTTCATGGTATTTTTCCTCGTCAAAGGTCGAAAACTGCTCCTGACCATTGATGTAGAGCCAGTAATACTCCTTCCACCGGGTCATCACGATATTCTGATAAGGGGTTTGGGCCGAATAGACCACCTTGTCCCGGTATTTTACCTGTTCCCCGAATAGGATCAATGGTTTGGCCACAATCCCGAGCACCACCAGAAAGGCCAAAACCGTTCCAAAGGCGAATACGAGAAGCCGTTTCCTGTAAAGCAACCCGTAAAACCGCCACAGGATAATCGAAGCAACGGTGAAGTTGACTGCTCCCAAAAGGATCGGTGTGTAGGTCAATCCCATATGAGGCAGAGCCACGAAGGCGAAAATCAGACCGCCCAGAAGGGCGCCGTAATAATCCTTTTCCATCACCCCGGAGATGTTGACCCGAAGCTCCTCATAGGCTTCGTTGATTCGGGTCACCAAGGGGATCTCGAAACCGATCAGATTTCCGATCACAAAGGCCTGAAAATAGATGATCAACTCGATGTAATCGGTGAAAGCGGCAAAGCTGTACGCCACCACGGCGGATATCGCACACAGGACGGAGAGTGAAAACTCGGTCAGAATAAAGGCGTCCAGAAGCCGGTGATGAAAATGCCGGCTGATACGGCTGCCCACCCCCATGGCGAAGAGCATCAGGGACATGATGATGGTCCACTGAAAGACGGCGTTCCCCACCAGATAGGTCGCCAGGGTGGAAAGAACGAATTCGGCGACGATTCCGGCGCAACCGGTGGCAAAAAGAGCGACTTTTAGGATGAAACCGATACCGAGCGGTTTAGACACACCAACTGATGACAAACGATGCACCGATGTAAGAGAGAGCTTCGATATAGGCGGCGCCGACATTCGGCTTTTCCTGGGTGGCGATTTCATCCGTCAGCTTGACCGTCGGAAGCAAGAGCCTATCGGTCAAGAGGCGAACCAGGGGCAGCATGATCAGCCCGGACAGAGCGATGAACAGGTAGACCGGAAGGTCCTCCGACCACGCGACAAAATCCCGCTCCGCGGCCAGACCCACCACGATCCCCATGGAAATCAGGGCGCCGGCGAAACTCACCCCGGCGGCGATATTGTCTTTTTCGATCTGTTCATGAATATTGTAGGGTGTGATCCGGTTGTAAACCCATGCGGCGATGATCAGCATCAACTGGCCGATGGCCCAGAACGCGATGGCGGTCCAGATATTCCCCCCGGTTCCGGTGACGGAGCCGAAGACGATGACCCCCGAAGCGACGCTGACCCCGGCCGACACCGCGCCGGTGCCGGGGTTCTGATCCCGAATCAGCTCATCACTGGTGTTGAAGGTGTACAGAATCAGTTTGTCGCAGACATACCATGAAATATTCAATAAAATGACAGCCAGAACCCCGTAGATGCATAGATCGATGAGATCATCCACCATTCCTCGGGTCGGTCCGGCCAGCGCGCCGCCGATAGCCAGCACCAGACCGAAATAATACCCGGCCACAGCCAGGCAGAGGGCCGGATTGTCCCGTTCCACCAGTTCATAAGTGAGGTTGTATTCCCGGTGCAGAAGATCATTCACCACTTTGCCGAGGAGGAAGAGCAGATAGAAGACCGCTATGTAGATCAGCGCCGTTACAAGATCATCCAGTATGTACATTTCTATTTCCCCCGTCCGCCGGACCGCCCCCGAAGATTGGAACGGGTTCGGCCGACTCTTTTGCTGACCTTGTCCATGAAAGAAGCGCTCTGAAGACGGTCCCGGGCCATGCGCCTTTGGTAAAAATCGGGTTTGGCCTGTTTGACGATGGCGCCGCTGGTTCCGTATTGATTATTACGCCCGAAATAGGGAATGTTCCGGGACCGATTGTATCGATACGCATCATAATCATCCCGGTAGACGGGTCGGTACCAGCCCCCGAAAAGGTTGCTCAACAAGGCATATTTTCCATAAAATTCCCAAAAGGACCGGCCTCTGTCGTCGGTCCGCCAGTTCCCATATCGGGTGTCTCCGACATATTGATAGCCCGGCGGAATGGGCTCGGTGATGTTTTCGCCTTCTTTCTTAGCGGCGAGCACCATCCCCATGAAAGGCTCATTGGCCTGGTAAAACTCCTCGGGCACCCGCAGCCAGTCGGTGACCGCGGCGTCGTCTCCCTGAACGACACGATACCGGTGGTAGTGGTCTTTGAAGAAATTCCCTTCTTCCTTCATATTCTCCAGTATGATAGAGTAGGAAGGCGCGTCGGACAGGGTCGCCTGAATATTCTGAATGGGCAGCGAATCGCCCCCGCATCCGACCAGAAAAAAGAGCAGCGCCAAAAGCAGGCAAAGGCTAAAACGGCGGGAGGGAAGATCAAAAAAGGTATGCATGGAATATTCCTGTGAAAGTTGAAGAATGTTCAATGAATTCAATTTCTGAGGCATACCAGAAATCAGGGGGAGGGTCAATCCCCTACCCGCTTCGGACTTGACTTTCTTTTGTCGGCCCACTATGAGAGCGGGGCGTTTTTTACCACAACCTGAATATTCCAAGCCCGTTTTTCCGGCCGTGGCACAGTGAGGAAACAGATGACCGTAAACCCGCCGCATATTCGAACCATCGCCCGAGAACTCGACCTGAAAGAAGCCCAGGTGCTGTCCACAATAGGTCTTTTGGAAGAAGGCGCCACCATTCCCTTCATCGCCCGGTACCGTAAAGAAGCCACCGGCAGCCTCGACGAGGTCATCGTCTCCGACATTCGAGACCGGTTGAACCGAATTCAGGAACTGGAATCCCGAAAAGAAACGGTCCTGAAATCCCTTGAACAACACGGCCATCTGACCGACGAACTGCGTGCGACCGTAGAGGCCGCAGATACCCTGGCGGTTCTCGAAGATATTTACCTGCCATACAAACCCAAACGGCGAACCAAAGCCACCATCGCCCGGGAAAAAGGCCTCGATCCCCTGGCCCAAATCCTGTGGGAGCAGTCCGGAGCGGACCCCCTTCAGGCAGCCGCCGCCTTCGTCGACCCGGCAAAGGGCGTCCCCTCCGGGGAAGATGCTTTGGAAGGTGCCCGCCATATCATGGCCGAAATGATCAACGAAGACGCCGAGGCCCGAGCCGAGCTGCGGCGGCTGTTTGCCGCCAAAGGCATTATTCACAGCCGGGTGGTGGCCGATATGGAGGAAATGGGAGCCAAATACCGGGATTATTTCGACTGGCAAGAGCCGGTTACCCAAGCCCCTTCTCATCGAGTATTGGCCATGCGGCGGGGGGAAAAAGAAGACATCCTCAACCTCGGCATCGCCCCGCCCGAAGAAGAGGCGGTCGGCTTGCTGATTCAGCGGTTCGTCACCGGCCGGGGAGAAGACTCCCGGCAGGTGGAAACGGCGGTGCGGGACAGTTACAAACGGCTCCTCTCCCGCTCCATGGAGACGGAGGTTCGCCTGGCCGCCAAAGAACGGGCCGATGCCGAAGCTATTCGGGTATTCGCCGAAAACCTTCGGCAACTGCTGCTGGCGCCTCCCCTGGGGGCCAAACGGGTCATGGGGGTGGACCCCGGGTTCCGAACCGGCTGCAAACTCGCTTGCCTGGACCGCCAGGGAAAACTCCTTCATCATGACACCTTCTACCTGCACCAGCCCGAAAAGGCGGCGGATCTGACCCGACGCCTCTGCTCCGAGTTTGCAATCGAGGCCGTCGCCGTCGGAAACGGCACCGCAGGCCGGGAAACCGAAACCTTCCTTCGGGAAATCGATCTGCCCGCGGGGATTCAGATCATTATGGTCAATGAAAGCGGGGCCTCGATCTATTCGGCCTCGGAGACGGCCCGGGAAGAATTTCCGGACCTCGACCTGACCGTCCGGGGAGCGGTTTCCATCGGCCGCCGTCTGATGGACCCGCTGGCGGAGCTGGTCAAAATCGATCCCAAATCGATCGGTGTCGGCCAGTACCAGCACGATGTGGATCAGAACGCGCTGAAGGATTCCCTTGACGACGTGGTCATGAGCTGCGTGAATGCGGTGGGGGTGGATGCCAACCGCGCCAGTATTCAGCTCCTTGCCTATGTGTCGGGGCTCGGGCCGCAGCTGGCCAAAAACATTGTTCAGTATCGGGATGAACACGGCCCATTCCCCACCCGGGAGGCATTGAAGAAGGTATCCCGGCTGGGTCCCAAGGCATTTGAACAGAGCGCCGGATTTCTGCGGATCACCGACGGAGACAATCCCCTGGACGCCAGTGCCGTTCATCCGGAGAGCTATTACATCGTTCATCGCATGGCCGGAGATCTCGACTGCGCCGTATCGGACCTGATCAAGCGTGCCGAACTGCGACGGCGGATTCAATTATCAGACTATGTCAGCGATACCGTGGGACTGCCCACCCTCAAAGATATTCTGGATGAACTGGCCAAGCCGGGCCGGGACCCGAGAGAGCAGTTCGAAGTGTTCGCCTTCGAGGCCGGGGTTCAGACTCTTTCGGATCTTACACCCGGCATGCGCCTTCCGGGCATCGTCACCAATGTTACCGCCTTCGGAGCGTTCGTGGATGTGGGGGTGCATCAGGACGGGCTGGTCCACATCAGCGAACTGGCCGACCGATTCGTCAAAGATCCGGCTGAAATCGTGAAAGTGCAGCAAAAGGTAAAGGTCACGGTTTTGGATGTGGATGCGGATCGTAAGCGGATCTCCCTGTCCATGCGGACCACACCCGGTCGGAAACCGTCGGCGCCCGCCAAGCCGTCGGGCAAGAAGCCCAAATCTACCGGGAAAAAAGAAAACCGCCCCTTCAACAATCCCTTTGCGGATGCTTTTCGAGGACGAAAGCGATGAGGGCGGTGGTTCAGCGGGTGAAGGAGAGCTCGGTCGCCGTCGACGGCGCCTGTATCGGAAAAATCGGCAGGGGCCTGATGGTGCTTCTGGGCGTCGCTGAAGAAGACACCCGCCGGGAGGCCGATTTTCTGGTGGATAAAATCCTCAACCTGCGGATTTTCGAAGATGAAAATGGAAAGATGAATCTCTCTCTAAAAAACACCGGCGGTGCGCTCCTGGTGGTCTCCCAATTCACTCTTCTGGGGGATTGCCGCAAAGGCCGACGCCCCTCGTTTGTTCAGGCGGCGGGTCCCAAAAAAGCCGAAGAATTGTATGAATACTTTGTGGAAAGAGCCAAAGAAAACGGTGTTATTGTGGAAACCGGTCGGTTTCGAGCCATGATGGATGTCGCCCTGATCAATGACGGCCCGGTGACCCTGATCCTGGAGAGCAAATAACGTTTTTATGAAATTTTCTCCACGACTCCGTTCTTTCATCCTGTTTTTCATTGCGCTAATTTGGCTTTTCTCAGCGAATCCGCTTTTCGCGAAAAATTGGAATCCGGTCCAAGAGCTGATCGGCGAACGGGACGCGGTCCTGGTGGCCGATCCGCGGGGGAATATTCTGTTCAGCCGAAATGCCGATCAAAGCCTGATCCCGGCCTCCACCCTCAAGCTTCTCACCTCCCTGGCGGCCCGCCATCATCTTGGGTCGGATCACCGGTTTATGACCGAATTTTACCTGGATGCGGAAAACAACCTGAAGATCAAAGGGTACGGCGATCCTTTCCTGATTTCCGAGGTGATTTCCGATATCGCCGAAACCCTCGCACCAAAGGTCGAGCATTGCGGGGACCTGGTTCTGGACGATTCCTATTTCGCAGAAGTGGTTATCCCGGGGGTGACCTCCTCTTTCAATCCCTATGATTCACCCAATGGGGCGCTGTGCGCCAACTTCAATACGGTCAACTTCAGATGCAGAGGCCGTAAGTGCACCAGCGCGGAACCCCAAACCCCGTTTGTCTCCTGTGTGGTGGACCGGGTGTGTGAATCGGGGCTGTCCAAGGGGCGAATCGTCCTCTCCGCCGAAAACAACGAGACCACCCTCTATACCGGTTATCTTTTCCGCCATTTTCTGGAAAA
>JBKHDE010000055.1:0-23232 GCA_046541495.1 Desulfococcaceae bacterium | reverse complement strand
CAACAACCGGATGCTGGTGCGCCGCATCCTGATGGCTTCCGATTTCGAGGTGTTGGAGGCGGGCGACGCTGTGACAGGCATTCAGATGGCGCTGGAGACCCGGCCCGATCTGATCCTGATGGATATCCAGATGCCGGGCATGGATGGTCTCAGCGCCACCTCCCGCATACGCAGCACACCGGAGATCGCCGGCATCCCCATCGTCGCCCTTACGGCCCACGCCATGCCGGAACAGCAAGACATCTGGCTGGCGGCCGGCATGAACGGCCATCTCATCAAACCGATCAAGCCGGAACAGCTTCGCGAGACCATTTACAGCCATCTCGAAAAAGCGGGCGGATCGACTTGATCGCGCTTTGGAACGGATCGCCCGGCACCCGAATCCCTCAACCACCAGGAGATCCGATGAAAACGCGACCCGCCTATGCCGGTCATCTCTTTTTCCTGATCACCGCGATCGGATGTTTCGTCATCGGCTTCCAGAATTATCTGCTCTTTCACACGCTGGCTGAACTGATCAGCATCGCCGTGGCCTGGTGCATTTTCATGATCGCGTGGAACACGCGGGACATTGCTAAAAGCGCCTTTTTTCTCACCATCGGCGTCGCCTACCTGTGGATCGGCGGGCTGGATCTGCTCCATACGCTGTCCTACAAGGGCATGGGGCTGTTTCCCGGCTATGACGCCAACCTGCCCACCCAGATCTGGATCGCGGCCCGGTATCTGGAGGGGCTGTCCCTGTTGGCGGCCCTGGGCCTGATTGACCGGGCCCCGAAAGCCGACATCCTGATGCCGCTGTACGGGGTTGTATCCACGGCGGCGGCGGGCGCCGCTCTCGGCGGCGTGTTTCCGGATTGTTATGTGGAAGGCGTCGGGCTGACATCCTTCAAGGTGGTCAGCGAATACGTCATCTGCCTGATCCTTCTGGCGGCGGCCGGACTGCTGCTGCGGCGGCGCGCGGACTTCGACCCTTATGTGTTCCGGCTGCTGGCGGCTTCCATCGGGCTCACCATCGGGGCCGAACTGGCGTTTACCTTTTATGTGAGCGTCTATGGCCTGTCCAACCTCATCGGCCATTTTTTCAAACTGGGATCGTTTTATCTCATCTACCTGGCATTGGTCGAAGCCGGGTTGCGAAATCCGTTTTCGATTCTATTTCGGGATCTGAGGCTTTCCCAGGCGGCGCTGCGGGAAAGTGAGCAGAAATTCAAGACGCTGATCGACGATGTACTGGACAGCTCCAAGGTGGGCATCTTTATACTGGATTCCGCGTTCCGGGTCGTGTGGATCAACAAAGCCATTGCCGAGTATTTCGGACTGGATCGGGAAGGCGTTATCGGCAGGGACAAAAAACAGGCCATCAGGAACCGCATCCGGTTCATTTTCGATGATCCTGAAGTGTATATGGAAAAGGTGGTCGCGACCTACGAAAACAACACTTATATGGAGCGTTTCGAATGCCATGTGCTGCCGGGCGACGGCAGACAAGAGCGCTGGCTTCAACACTGGAGTCAGCCCATCGAGCAAGGACTGTATCGGGGCGGGCGCATCGAGCATTATTACGACATTACCGAAAGAAAGGAAGTGGAAGAACAACTCAAGGCATATTCGCAGCATCTGGAAGAGATGGTCGAAGCACGCACCCGGGATTTGAGAGAGGCCCAGGCGGAACTGATCGTCAAGGAGCGGCTGGCGGTCCTGGGCCATTTCGCGGGCAACGTCTCCCATGAACTCCGCAACCCTTTAGGGGCCATCGGAACGTCGGCTTATCTGCTCAGGATGAAATTCGGCGCGGCGGACGAAAAAATCCGGGAGCACGCCGGCCGCATCCAATCCAACGTCGCCAAATCCGACGCCATCATCGAAAGCCTGCTCAATCTCTCCCGCATGGAAAAGCCCAAAGCGGTGCGGACCGACCTGACGACGTTTCTTCCCGAAGCCCTCCGGTCCGCGAAGATTCCCTCCACGGTGGAAACGGTCCTGGACCTGCCCGAGACCCCGGTTTACAAGGACATCGACCCTGAACAAATCCGGATGGCGGTCAAAAACATCGTTCAAAACGCGATTCAGGCCGGGAACGGTTCCGGGACCCTCTCGATATCGATCCGCGACGCCGGGGCGGGGCGGGCCGAACTGGTCATCGCCGACACCGGCCCCGGCATCGCCCCTGATTATCTCGAAAAGGTGTTCGATCCGCTGTTCTCCACCAAGACCCACGGCATCGGGTTCGGGCTGTCCCTCACGAAAATGATCGTGGAAAATCACGGGGGGACGGTTCGGGCGGAATCGCCCGCGGAGGGCGGGGCCCGGTTCGTGATCACGCTTCCCAAAGACAGACCTGCGAGTTGTTAAAAACCTCGCAGGTCTCGCGGCGGGCCGGGGGGGAGTGAATGGAGCGTTTCAAAAACAAGGAGGCGTCATCAATGAAAAAGCGAATTTTATACGCAAACGCGAATTACGAGGAAATCGTGTCGGAAAACGGTTATTTTGTAGATAAAACCCACTACATCGAAAAGCTGGAAAAAATCGGGAATCCCGTGTTTCTCCGGCCCCGGCGCTTCGGCAAATCCTTATGGTGCCGCATTCTGGAATGTTATTACAACATCAACCAGAAAGATGATTTCGAAAGATTGTTCGGGCACACCTGGATCGGCGCCCATCCGACGCCGCTCAGGAACTCCTTTTTTGTGCTGCATCTGGATTTTTCGGTGGTCGATTCATCGGGTTCCATCAAGGATATTGAAAATAATTTCAACCGAATTTGCAACATGGCGCTGCAAAATATCATCAGACGTTACGCTAAGTGGTTTGAAGATCGGGTTTCAGCTTCAAATGAAATTTCCGCCGCCGCGAATTTGCAAAACATTCTTTACGCAACAGATGGTTTTCATCTGCCTCGTCTGTACATCATCATCGATGAGTACGACAACTTCGCCAATCAACTCATTACCGCCCACAAAGATGATCTTTACCGCGAATTGACGAAAGATGACAATTTTCTAAAAGCATTTTTCAAAACCCTTAAAGAGGGGCGCAAAACAGGTTTGATTGGCAATGTTTTTATAACAGGCGTGCTGCCCATCACCATGGATGATCTGGCCTCCGGGTTCAACATCGCTTCTTTCATCACCCTCGAACCGGGATTCGAGGCCATGCTGGGGTTTACCCAGGATGAAACGGACCGGCTTTTGGACGAGGTTTACCGGGATTGCGGGTTTCATCCTTCCACGCGAGGACAAATCGACGAATTGATCAAAAATCAATATAACGGCTATCATTTTGTCGATCCTTCTGGCGACCCCGTCTACAACCCGACCATCCTCATGTATTTTTTGGACTATTTTACGCGGTATGGGCAAATTCCGGAAATGCTGACGGACATGAATCTGCGAACGGATTTATCCTGGGTCAGACGAATTACGGGGGCCAATCCCGCCAATACCGAAGAATTCGTTGATCAATTGACGACGGAAAACGCGATAGCTTACGATAAAAATTTTCTGGTTTCAAAATTCAATATGTTCCAGTTTTTTGAAAAGGGGTTTTATCCCGTATCATTTTTTTATCTGGGGATGCTGACGCGGAAGGATTCATTTTATTTAAAGCTGCCGAATCTGAACATGCGCCGGATATTTGTGGAATACTTCAATGAACTGCACCGCATCGACGTGTCCACGAAATACGCGGAAATGATGCAGGATTTCGTGAACGACCCCGACCTGCCGACGTTGTTCGCGAATTACTGGGAACTTTATGTTTCCCAACTGCCCGAAGCCGTGTTCCGGCAGGTCAACGAAAATTTTTATCGCACCACGTTTTATGAACTGTGCAGCCGTTATCTGTCCAAATGGTTCGTCTGGAATGTGGAGCGATCCTATCCCCAGGGCCGGACGGATCTGGAATTTGTCGGGAAATTCCACGAAAAATTCGCCGGAAAGCGGATGGTCATCGAGTTTAAATATTATTCGAACGCGGCGTTTGAAAACTTAAGTGAAACCATCGAAAATTTTACCCTGAAAGAAGAAGACCTCCGGCAGATCGCCGGATATGTCGAAGGACTGAGGCGGGAATATCCGGAGGCCGATATTTCACAGCATGTGATCTATTGTTTCGGGAATAAAGACTTTCGCGTTTTTGAACTTACAGCCGACGGGGGAGGCAAAGATGAAAAAGCGAATCGTTTACGCCAACACGAATTATGATGGAATTGTGAGAAAAAATGGTTATTTTGTTTCAACCCCCTTTTCACCACCGAAACCCAGGTCGTCGGTTTCGGGCTTTCCACCGCCAAAATGATCGTCGAAAAGCACGGCGGGAAGATCCGGGCCGAATCGCCTCCCGGCGGCGGCGCGCGTGTCGTGATGACATTTCCGCGGCAACAGATCTGCGAGGTTTTGAAAACCTCGCAGGTCTAAGGAAGGAGGACGATCCAATGACAGACCCCATCAACATTCTCATCGTTGACGACAACGAGGATCTGGCGGAAAATCTGAAGGACATCCTGATCGAATTCGGGTACGGCGCATCCGTGGCCCTTTCCGGCGCGGAGGCCCTCGCCTTTTCTGAAACGACCCCTTTTGATCCGGCGCCGCTGGATTACAAACTGCCGGACATGGATGGTCTGCAATTGCGGGATCGGCTGGCTGAGACGACGACCGCGGCGTTCATCCTCATCACCGGCGTCACGCCGGAGGAATGGACGGAGGAAGCCGTCCGGGACGGCCGGATCATCGCCCTGGAGACCAAGCCGTCGAACATGGACCGGCTGTTGTCCCGGATACAAGCGGTCGCGGACAGTCGGAGGACGACCGGACCCGGAGGCGACCCATGAACGGCGCCGCTGACCGGCACGCCTGGCGGGCGTTGGGCCTGTGCCTGCTGACCGCCGCCATCCTCTGGCCGTTTTGGCCCGTTTCGGCCGCGACGCAACGGGACCAACCGGCCCGCCGGGTCCTGGTGCTCCAGTCCTATCACAAGGGGTTTTCCTGGACCGACGATGTGCAGCAGGGAATCGAAGCGGTGTTCAAAGAGATTGGGAAAGACATCGAGATCGCCGTGGAATACATGGACGCCAAGCGGCAGCCGGCCCGGCGGATGTTCGATCGGCTGGCGGACCTCTATGAATTCAAATATGGGCGCTGGCGGCCGGACCTGATCATTTCCTGCGACGACGATGCGCTGAATTTCCTTTTTGAATACCGGGACCGCATTTACCCGGGGACGCCCGTGGTCTTCTGCGGCCTCGATGTGGAAAGCTACGATCCGTCCCTGCTCAAGGACCGGCAAGGGTACACCGGCGTGGTGGAGCGCCTCGACCTGACCGGAACCATCGACCTGATTCTCGATTTGCAGCCGGCGGTGGAGCGCATCGCCGTCGTTCATGACTGGACCACCTCCGGCCGGGTCCACAGGCGAAACATGGAATCCTTGGCGCCGCGTTACGGCGATGCGGTTGAATTCATTTATCCGAATTCCGGCCACGGTCTCAGCGAGGCCGAACTGCTTTCGTTCCTCAACGGGCTCGATGCGCGATCGGCGGTCTATTTCCTCGGCTTCTCCCGCGACCGGCTGGACAAACCCCTGCCCCTGAATCACATCATCCCCCTTATATCCCAGGCGTCGCCCGTGCCGGTCTATACCCACGCGGACGCCTATTTCGGTTATGGAACCCTGGGCGGTAAATTGCTGAGCGCCGAGATCCACGGCCGGTCCACCGCGGAAAAGGCCCTGCGAGTGCTGAAGGGGACGCCCGTTTCCCAGGTACCGGTGAGCGTGGAGAGTTCGAATCGCTACGTCTTCGACTATCGCCAGCTCCGGCGGTTTTCCATCCCCGAATCCCGTCTGCCCGATGGCGGCGTCGTCGCCTTTGCGCCGACCCATTTTCTGGATCGCCACCGCACCGCTGTATTGTGGGCGGTTGTCGGCGTCCTCGGGCTGATGGCGTTTACCACCGCCCTACTGGTCAACATCGTTCGCCGGCGTCGCGTCGAAAAAGAACTTCGCGACAGCGAAGCGTTATTCAAAACCCTCTACGACGCAATGCCGCTAAATCTGGCCCTCTGGCGAATCGAGGGCGACGAATTCGTCCTCTCCGATGTGAACACGGCCTCCATCGAATTGTCGGACGCCAAAATCAGGGAATGGTTGGGGGCCCCCTTGTCTGTTTTCTACGCGGACACCCCCTGGCTCATCGACGCCATCCGCCGCGCTCACAGGGAAGATGCGACGGTTCAGGTGGAGCGTATATCCAGCCTTCGCTCCACCGCCCGACAGGTTTTCCTTAAAATGAGTTTCGTCCCCATCCCCCCGGACAGGGTCCTGGTGGTCGCTGAAGACATTACCCAAAGAAAAGACGCCGAGCGGTTATTGAAGGAGAGCGAAGAAAAATTCCAGAAAGCCTTCCATTCCTGCCCCGCTTTCATGTCCATATCGACCCTCGATGAGGGCCGGTTTCTCGAAGTGAATTCTGAATTCCTGAAATTGACGGGGTTTTCCAGGGAAGAGGTTGTCGGGCGAAAAGCCGTCGATGTCGGTCTCTGGGATAAAACCGGGAGAGGGCCTGTTCTGGCGGAGCTGAAACAGAAGGGACATGCCCACCACCAGGAGATCGAAATCCGGTCGAAAACCGGCCAGGAATATCATCTGCTGTGGTTCGGGGATGTCGTCGCCATCGGCGGCAGGGAATGTCTTGTCGTGACCGGATACGATCAGACGGATCGAAAGCGGGCGGAAGAGGAACTGCTGATATACCGGCGGATCGTGTCGGCGAACCCGGACGCCATGGCCTATCTCGACCAGGAATATCGCTACCGAATCGTCAACGACGCCTACGAAAGGTTTTCGGATACGAAACGAGAAGCGTTTATCGGAAAGACGGTTCCCGAATACCTGGGCGAGGATATATTTCGGGAAAAAATCAAACCCCATTTTGACAGATGCCTGGAAGGCGAAACCATTCAGTATGAGGACTGGTTTGAATATCCGACCCTGGGCCGGCGGTATGTTCAAATCACCTATTTTCCATTCAGGGACGATGAAAAGGTCGTCAGGGGCATCGTCGCCAATACGAGAGACATTACCGAATTGAAGCTGGCGGAAGACAAAATCCGGCAATACGCCGACCATTTGGAGGAAATGGTCGCCGAACGCACCCGGGAACTCGAAAAAGCCCAGGAGGCGCTCCTGATCCGGGAACGCCTCGCTGTCCTGGGCCATTTCGCGGGCAGCGTCTCCCACGAACTGCGCAACCCGCTGGGCGCCATCGATTCGTCCATCTATTACCTGCGAATGAAACTGGGAACCGACGACGAAAAGATCGCGAATCACCTCGAGCGGGTGCGGACGAACATCGCCCGGTCCACCGCCATCATCGAGAGCCTGCTCAATCTCTCCCGGATGGAAAAGCCCAGGACACGGCCCCATGCCGTGTCGCAGCTGATGTCCGACATCCTGCGGGCCGCCAAAATTCCGGAGACGGTCCGGACCGAAACGATTTTTCCGGAAAACGAAGTGGTGGTCGAAGTGGACGCCGACCAGATCCGCATGGCCCTGAAAAACATCCTCCACAACGCGGTGCAGGCCATGGAGGGCGATGGGAATCTGACGGTCTCGGTCCGGCCGGGAGATGAAGATCAGATCGAGATCGCGATATCCGACACCGGTCCCGGCATCCCGCCGGAAAACCTCGAAACGATATTTCAGCCGCTCTTCAGCACCAAGGTCCACGGCATCGGGTTCGGGTTGTCCATCGCCAGGATGATCGTGGAAAATCACGGGGGGTCGATTCGGGCGGAATCGCCGACGGATGGCGGGGCCCGCTTTGTGATCACGCTTCCCCAGGCCAGACCTCCTATATTTTCAAAACCTCGGAGGTGTCGCGGGGGACCGGCCGGCGGGTGAATGGTTTGTCTCAAAAAAACAAGGAGGCGGTCGTCTATGAAAAAACGAATTTTATACGCAAACGCGAACTACGAGGAAATCGTTTCGGAAAACGGCTATTTTGTCGATAAAACCCATTATATCGAAAAGCTGGAAAAGATCGGAAATCCGGTGTTTCTCCGTCCCCGGCGCTTCGGCAAATCCTTGTGGTGCCGCATCTTGGAATGTTATTACAACATCAACCAGAAAGATGATTTCGAAAGGCTGTTCGGGCATACCTGGATCGGAACGCATCCGACGCCGCTAAAAAACGCGTTTTTTGTGCTTCATTTGGATTTCTCGGTAATCGAATCCAGCGGAGAAATCGCCCGAATCGAAAAAAGTTTTAATTACACATGCAATTTAGTTATGGACGCCCTGATTGGACTTACTGAAAACTGGTTCCGGAAAAGAATTGAAATCGATTTTGAAAAAAGCGCGGCCGCCAATCTTGAAGGGATATTGAATTTGATTCGAAAGCATCAGTTGCCCGCACTATATGCCATCATCGACGAATATGACAATTTCGCCAACCAATTGATTGTCGAAAACAAAGACCGGTTGTATCGTGAGCTGACCCGAAGCGACGGATTTCTGAAAACCTTTTTCAAGACCCTGAAAGAAGGCCGCAAGACCGGCGCCGTCGCCAACGTGTTCGTCACCGGCGTGTTGCCCATCACCATGGACGAGCTGGCCTCCGGCTTCAACATCGCGTCGTTTATCACCCTTGAGCCGGAATTCGAGACCATGATGGGCTTCACCCAGGAAGAAACGGACCGGCTGCTGGATGAAATTTACGGGGATCACGAGATCGACCCCGCCACGCGCGGCCAGGTCGATGAATTGATCAAAAATCAATACAACGGCTACCATTTTGTCGATCCATCGGCGGAAGCTATCTACAATCCTACCATTCTCCTGTATTTTCTGGATTATTTCACCCGGTACAAACAAATCCGCAAGCATCTGACCGATGTAAATTTGAAAACCGACATCTCGTGGGTCAGGCGGTTGACCGGCGCCAACTCCGTCCAAACCGAAAAATTCGTCGATCAACTGACCATGCAAAACCGTCTCCGCTACGACGACGCGCTGTTGACGGAAAAATTCGACATGAACCAGTTTTTCGACCCGGAATATTTTCCGGTCTCCTTTTTTTATTTGGGCATGTTGACCCGAAAGGACGATTTTTATCTCAAACTTCCCAATTTGAACATGCGCCGGATTTTTGTGGAATACTTCAATGAACTGCACCGCATCGACGTGTCCATGAAATACGCGGAAATGATGCAGGATTTCGTGAACAATCCCGACTTGCCGAGGTTGTTCGCGAACTACTGGGCGCTTTACGTCTCCCAACTGCCCGAAGCCGTGTTCCGGCAGGTCAACGAAAATTTCTATCGCACCACGTTTTACGAACTGTGCAGCCGGCATCTGTCCAAATGGTTTTTCTGGAACGTGGAACGATCCTATCCCCAGGGACGGACGGATCTGGAATTTGTCGGGAAATTCCACGAAAAGTTCGCCGGAAAGCGGATGGTCATCGAGTTTAAATATTATTCGAACGCGGCTTTCAACAAGCTTGGAGAAACCATTGAAGGTTTTACGCTGAAAGAAGAAGACGTTGAACAAATCGCCGGATACGTCGAAGGATTGAGACGGGAATATCCGGAGGCCGACATTTCCCAGCATGTGATCTATTGTTTCGGTAATCAAGGGTTCCGGGTGTTTGCAATCGATCCTGAAAGGAAAACGATTGCGCCATAAGATGATTTCATTCCTGACCATGGTCCACGGCATCGGGTTCGGTCTGTCCATCGCAAACATGATCATCGAAAAACACGGCGGCGGTGCGGCATTCACCGTCTCCCTGCCGAGGACTCGGAAGGAGGAAAAGCAGACATGACCCCCGAATTGAACATTCTGGTGGTGGACGACAACGAAGACCTGGCGATCAATTTACAGGATATTCTTCATGAAAAAGGATATCAGGCCAAAACGGCCCTGGACGGCGCCGCCGCCATAAATCTTTGCGGGAAAGAATCCTTCGATCTGGTGCTACTGGATTACAATCTTCCGGATATGGACGGGCTTCAGGTGCAAAAGCATTTATCCTCCCTGACCCCAGCCGATTTCATCATCGTCACCGGGTATGCCTCCGTCGAAAGCGCCTCCGCCGCCGTTTCACGCAGACAGATCGTCGGGTATGAAACCAAGCCGCTGGACGTGGACCGTCTGCTGGCCTTCATTCGTCAGGTCGGCGACAGGCGACAGGCCGAAAGAGACCTTCAGAGAAGTCAGGCCCGCTATCGGACCCTGTACGAGGCGATCACCGATGCGTTGTTCGTCCATCCCATGGCGGATGACGGCGCCATGGGCCGCTTCACCGAGGTCAATGAGGTCGCCTGCGAACGGTACGGGTATTCCCGGGAGGAACTGCTGAACATGCGCCCGGCCGATATCGTTGCACCGGAAACGGAAACCGACCTGGAATGGATCGTCGAAAAACTGTCCGGGGGCGGGAATGTGATTTTTGAGCAGATTCACAGGATCCAAAACGGCGGCCGGATTTTTGCGGAAGTTCATGCCAATGCCTTTCAACTGGATGGAAGCCTTTGCGTTTTATCGCTGGTCCGGGACATTTCGGAACGTAAACAGGCCGAAGCGGACCGGCGGCAGATGGAAAACCGCATTCAAACCCTTCAGCGAATGGAAAGCCTAATGGTTATGGCCGGCGGCATCGCCCATGATTTCAACAACATTCTGATGGTCGTGATCGGAAATATGGAAATCGGAATGGATGATCCCGGCCTGTCGCCCCAGGCCCTGAAAAATCTGATGGAATCCAAAAATGCGGCGCTTCGGGCCGCGGAGCTGGTGAAACAGATGCTCGCCTATTCCGGCAGAGGCCACTTCGTGGTCGAACCGGTGCGTCTGAATGAAGCCATTCAGGAAACAGCGGAACTGCTGAAAACCACCTGTGGTTCTCATGCGGAGCTTAAAATCCGACCAAGCTCTGAAAGCCCGGTGATCGATGCGGACAAATCCCAGTTGACACAAATTATCATGAACCTGATCATCAACGCTTGTGAATCCCTGGACCAGACCGATGGGGGACGGGTGACGATTTCCACCGGCGTGGAGATCTGCGATACCGCCTGTCTGAAGGCCACCTTATCCGATGCATGGCTTGGCTACGACGAGCCGCTGAAGGAAGGCCGGTATGCATTTTTGGAGGTGAAGGACGAGGGGTGCGGCATGGACCCGGAAACCCGAAGACGAATATTCGAACCTTTTTTCTCCACCAAATTCCAGGGCCGCGGACTGGGGCTTCCTTCAGTGCTCGGCATCATTCGAGGCCACCAGGGATTTATTCGCGTGGATACGCAGGTGAGTCAGGGTACGGTCATTCGGGTTCTGTTGCCGGTGCCCGAACAGGTTGACAATCCGTCTTCGGCGGAACTCTCTTTGGCAGCCAGAGAGGTCTTGGCGGGCGAAGGCTTGATCCTGGTGGTAGACGACGAACCCTCGGTTCGAAGACTGATTCGAATGATGCTCGAAAAAATGGGCTACGAGGTGATCACCGCCGCAGACGGGAATGAAGCGGTCCGTATATATCATGCCCGTTCCGACGCCCTCGCCCTGATTGTAATGGATTTGACCATGCCCGGCATGGGCGGCGTAGATACATTTCAGGCCCTTCAACGCGCCGGATGCGACATACCGGTGGTGCTGGCCAGTGGATACAGCGAAGCCCAGCTCAGAACGCAACACGGAGAAAAGGGGTTTGCAGGATTCTTGCACAAACCTTTTCAGAAACAGACCCTGAGCGAAATGCTGGTTCAAGTGCTCAAGGATCGATCGACGCGGGCATGAAAAAGATTCGCCAGCCATTTTTTACACCGGCTTTTCATTTCCCAATCGATCCCGCACCGCTTTTTTTGACGGGATAGAAACCGCGCTTCGGCCCTCCGATTCGAGTTTTACATTCTTTCCCATCACGATCTACGTATTTTGGTGTATTGAACCCGCTCTCTGAATACGCTTTCATTCCAGGAACTTCTTTATCCTGAACCACCACCTGAATGGGGAGTGCGAAATGAAGCGTATCGATCCGGGATCATTATTCAAACGAGGCGGTCTCATCGGCGGATGGGGCTCCGTTTTTACCATTTCCCTCCTGATCTGTCTTCTGGTCGCCGCCATCGGCATTATCCGTCCGGACGCCGCCGCGGACGCCATTCGCAGTATCACCACCTATGTGCTCGACGCCTTTGATTGGGTCTTTCTGCTGTCGGTCACCTTTTTTATCGTTCTCAGCCTTCTGCTGGCCCTGAGCGATTACGGCGATCTGAAGTTGGGAAAAGAGGAGGATGAACCCGAGTTCAGCATGATCTCTTGGCTCTCCATGCTGTTTGCCGCCGGAATGGGGGCGGGGCTTTTGTTCTGGGGGGTGGCCGAACCCTTGAGCCATTATATGGTGCCGCCCCCGGGCAAGGAGGCCATGACCCCGGAAGCGGCCCGCTGGGCCTTTGTGGTGACCAACTTTCACTGGGGCCTGCATGCCTGGTGCATCTACGGTCTGTTCGCCCTGATCATGGGGTTTTTCGGATTCCGACACGGCTATCCGATGCTGGCCGGGTCCCCGTTTCTGGCCGTATTCACCGGCAAAACCGGCCACCTTATCGCGCGAATCGCCAACATCATCGCCGTGCTGGCGGTCGTGTTCGGGATTTCCGGATCTCTGGGGCTGGGGGTCAAGCAGATCAGCGCGGGCATGGCCGAGGTATTCGGCACCTCAGGCGAATCCGATCTGATCCTGATGAACATCCTGGGGGTTCTTACCGCCTGCTACATTCTGTCCGCCTCTACCGGCCTCGACAAAGGCATTCGGTTTCTGTCGAACCTGAACATGTCTCTGGTCGTACTTCTCATGCTGTTCGTGCTTTTCGTCGGTCCCACCCGGTTCATTCTGTCGACCTTCGCCACCAGCCTGGGCGGCTATCTGGCCGCCCTGCCCGCTCTTTCATTGAAACTCTATCCCTTCACCGGCGAGTCCGAATGGATCCGCACCTGGACCCTCACCTGGATGATCTGGTGGATCGCCTGGGCCCCCTTCGTGGGCGTCTTCATCGCCCGAATCAGCCGCGGCAGAACCATTCGGCAGTTCGTACTCATGGTGATGCTGATCCCCACCCTTTTTTCGGTCTTGTGGTTTTCCGTTCTCGGCGGCACCAGCATGTATCTGGAGCTGTTCGGACAGGTGAATCTCGGCTCCGTGGTGGTGGAGAACCCTTCCGAGGCCCTGTTTTCACTGTTCACCTATTTTCCGGGTTCGAACCTCCTGTCGGTCGCGGCGGTATTCCTCATCTTCATCTTTCTGGTCACCAGCGCCGACAGCGGAGCCTTTGTGCTGGGAATGATGACCAGCGAAGGGGATCTCAACCCGCCCCTGTTCCGCAAACTGTTCTGGGGCGCGGCCGTGGCCGTCATCACCGCCGCCGGGCTGTTCGCGGGCGGAAGCATCGAGGTTTTTCGGGCCATCGCCATCTGCGGGGCCATTCCTTTTACCCTGATCATGATCGCCCAGGTGTTTTTGCTGCTGCGCGCCCTCTCCTGGGAACGCATTTCCCAGAAGGCGACCGGGGGCGGTGAAGCCGAGGAGAGGCGAATCCCCGGCAACCTGGCCGCCAAATCCGGCATAGACGGAGAAAAGGAGTTGTCATGAAGCGAATTCTCTTTGGATCGCTCGCTTTTGTTCTGCTGGTGTCTTCGGTTTCCTGCCAAAAGACCGAACCGATTCGGGTGGGATCGAAAAACTTCTCCGAAAACAAAATCCTGGCCCACATGATCCGGCTGGTGGCCAAGCAGGAGAAACTGCCGGTGCACCCGTCCATCGTTTACGGAAACACCTTCGATCTTCAGGAAGCGATCAAGCGGGGGGAAATCCAGGTCTATCCGGAATACACCGGCACCGGGGCGCTCCTGATGGGCTCCGCCCCCGCTGAAGAAAGAGAGGCGTCCTACACCCGGGTACAGGAACTGTTCGAACCGTTCGGACTGGTCTGGCAAAAGCGGTTCGGATTCGACAACGCCTACACCCTGGTGATGACCAACCAACGGGCGGTATCCCTCGGTGTGAAGACCATCAGCGATCTGGCCGCATTGGAACAAAGGCTGGTGTTCGGCGCCGATCCGGAATTCATGGCCCGTCCGGTGGACGGGTTCAGCTCCCTGATCCGCCGGTACGGCATCAGTCCCGAACCCGACATCGTGCGGGAGGAGACCCGAAAGGAGATTTTTCGGGACCTGATTCAGGGAAAAACCCGGGTGGCGGTGGCCCAGAAAACCGATCCCCAGATTCTGGAATATGGTCTGGTCATCCTGGAAGACGACCTTGATTTTTTCTCGGTCTATGAACCCGCGCCGGTGGTCCGACAGGATGCACTGGAGAAATATGAATCTCTCGGTCCGGCCCTGGAAAAACTGGGCGGCGTTCTGGACGTGAAGACCATGCGGATACTGAATCATTGGGCCGATATTTCCGGCGTGGACGAGGGGATCGTGGCGGAACGGTTCCTGAGAAAGCAAGGATTGATCACCCTATCCGAAACCCTTCCCAAGCAGCGGGAGCTGGTGATCGCAGCCCCGCCGGCCGACCACCGTACCGAGCTGACGGCACTGGTCTCCGAAGCGGTTCGTTCCGCGGTGCCCAATCGGGAACTGGAGATTCGGTCCTTTGAAGATCCGGTGCAGACGCTCTCCGAAGGGGGCGCTTTTGCGGCCGTTTTAGGCGCGGAGCATTTTTTCAAACTTCAGCCGAAACAGCTTCCCGAACGCTCCGATCAGATCGAGGCCATCGCACCGGTGGGACACCGATTTGGGCACCTGATTCGGAAAAAGAGCGCTGTCATCGGCGAAAATTCGGATTCGACGCAAGGCCCCTTTGCGGGGATGGACCGGCTGGGCGTAGGTGTCGAGAACAGCAGTTCTGCCCGAATGGCCCGAATTCTTCTGGATGCCTATGATGCCTTGAGCCGGGTGACTCAAGTGACGGGCCCCCTGAACACGCTGATCGAGGCCTTGAAAAAAGACCGCCTGGATGCCGTTTTCATCATGACCATTCCGGGCGATTTCCATGTCGCCCAAATCCTTGAAGATTCCGACCTTGACCTGCAGTCGATAGGCGCCTGGCGACACCGGGACCGCCGGTTTCGCTACCCCTTTATTCATGAGGGTCGGATCACCCCGTCCATCTATCCGGAGCTGGAAAGACCGGTGGATACCGTTCACACCCAGGTGGTCATCGCCGGACCGCGCATGCCGGAGCAGGTCGCCCTCGGCGACGGCGACCCGATGTCGGGCCTGAGAACCAAACGGCAGCCGATTCCGCTGGCCCTCAAAAAAAAGCTGGTGGCCGGCACCGGCCTCACCGAGACCATCGATCCGGCCCTGCCCGGAGAAAATGTCTCCCTGTTGAGCCGACGCCGGGAGGCCCTGCCGCTGAATCCGCAACCCGCAGTGTCCCTGGTGACCGGGCTCTTTTTCATCCTGTTTATCGGACTCCTGTTTGCACTCTTCAAAAAGAAGCCGCAATAGAATGACCCGGATCGATTTATGATTCCGATCACCGCCGAATCGATCATTTTGCCGTCATCCCGCACTCTGTGAACCGGCCCCGGTCTTATCGAACATGAAGCTCATGCAGATCCCCGTTGCAGTTTCAGAACGAGTTTTCTATAATCCGGGGTATCGGTCCAGGGTGTCATTCTCTCGCGACAGAACCTGTCGTTAAAGGGCTTCAAAAGGAGGTGTTCATGTCACTACCGCAAGTAAATCCCGGGGATGCCCCCATCACCTACGGTGATTATCTAAAGTGGCCGGATGAAGAACGGTGGGAAATTATTAATGGAGTTCCCTATGACATGAGCCCCGCCCCTTCCACCCGGCATCAAAGAATATTGGGAGAGCTTTTCGTTCAGATCCATTCTTTTTTTCCCGAGATGGCCGATTGTGAAGTATTTATTGCGCCCTTCGATGTCCGTCTACCCGAAGAAGATGAAGCGGACGAAGCCATTGCCAGTGTCGTCCAGCCGGATCTGGCGATCGTCTGCGAACCATCCAAAATCGACGACCGGGGGTGCCGGGGCGCACCCGACTGGATCATTGAAATCCTGTCTCCCGGCACAGCCGCCAAGGATTTCACCACCAAACGATCCTTATACGAAAAAAGCGGCGTGCAGGAATACTGGCTGGTTCATCCGGTGGATCATATCATCACCACCTTCATCCTCGGCACAGAGGGAACCTATAAAGCCCCGGTGTTTCACGAAGGTAAAGGCGAACTGTCGGTGGGGATATTTCCGGAGTTGAAAATCGATCTGGATACTGTCTTTCGATAAAGAACCCCTTCAGAATAACGGGTTGGATTATCAACCGACAGCGTCCTGTTCCCGGCCACCACTTAATTTCCGAATCTTGCCGCCGATCTCCCGGCGATGCGTCCGAAGACGATACATTCCGGCAGGGCGCAGCTACCCAGCCGACCGGCGCCGTGTATGCCGCCGCAGACTTCACCGGCTGCGAAAAGACCGGGGATGGGGGCCGCTTCCAGGTTGATTACCCGGGCATGTTCATCGATACAGATGCCGCCGGGGGTATAATGAACTTTGGGCCAGAGGCGGATGCCGTAAAACGGCGGCCGGTTCAGCGGTTCGGCGCTTTGGGACAGGTCCTTGCCGAATTCGTCCCGCCCTCCCCTTTCAATGATTCGATTGTAGGCTTCGATCGTGTTTTCCAATTCACCGGAGGGCATTTCATAGGCCCGGCCCAATTCGGGAAGGGTGTCGAACGCCAGGATCTTTCCATATTTCAGGCAGTGTGCAAGGCTTTCCGCTTCCTGATCCGCCCCTCGCGTGTCGGTGATCCCCACACAGGGATGACCGGTATTGAAGATGGCTTCGGAACGGGCTTTTCGATCGGCCCATTCATTCACGATGCGACGACCGGTGGCCGGGTTTACCAAAATACCGGCGATAAACACCCCGTATGCGGCAAACCGCGATCCCATGCCGTAGCCCGCCTCATCGGCACAGCTCCAAGGCCCGGTCTGAATCCAGGAGAGATGCACCGGGGCCGCATGGATTTTCAAAGCCGCACACAGCCCCTCAGCGGTGGCGCCCCGATGATTTGTGGATGAAACCCGATGATTCAATCTCGGATCCTGGAGCATGCGGAAAGCGACGTCATTGCCGAATCCACCGGTGGCCAGAACGATTCCCCGGCGGACCTGAATGTTGCGCAGTTCCCCGCTCCCGTTGTCTGGAAAGCCGTAACCGGATCGAATCCGAACCCCGATCACACCGCCCGCCGGTTCGGTATGAAAACCGGCCAATAAGCAGCGGGTTCGAATCTCTGCGCCCGCCTCCGTTGCCGCAGCGGTTAAGGCTCTGACCAGCGCCAGGCCGGAAAAATTCCGAATCGTGACGGATCTGGGCACGGAATGCCCTCCGAACCGGTCGAGACGGTCCAGGTAGCGGACCCCGAGACGGGTCCGGGTCCAGGCAATGGCATCCGCCGCCTGTTCGGCGAGAATTCGAACCAGGCGCGGATGGTTGAGCCCCAGGCCCGCCTTTCGCAGGTCTTTGCAAAAGAGATCCGGCGAATCCTCAATACCGCGTTCACGCTGAAGATAATTGCCGGCCCCGGCCAATGCCCCATCGGCCAGACGGGTATTGCCGCCGGTCACCTTCATCTTTTCGAATACAATGACCGAGGCCCCCGCCTCCCCGGCCTCAACGGCCGCCGACAGGCCGGCGGCCCCGCTGCCGATCACGGCCACATCGGTGGTTTCATGCCAATGGGTCACCGATTGCTCCTTTTGTAAATGCCGTTCTTCAATTCGATTTCATGTCCATTCCCGAGCTTCGGACGAAAACCGCCCCCGGATCTTTTTTCGGTTTCAAAAGAAAAAACCTTCTCATGTCTCCTTGATCCAATAGCCGGCAACAATTGCGGCAATTCGCCCTCATCTTTCAAAAAACGGGGTGGTAGGAATGTAAAAACTAGTGAGGAAATTGTAAGCCATAAATCGGAGGAGGACTCAAGAAAAATATGTTCGGGGCAATCTCCCCCCCTACACTTCTCCCCAAAAAGTCTTATGGTTTCAATAGACGATAGGATTGAAAGCCTTTTTTCATCTGATACTTACGAATGAGGAGCCGCACCATGCTATCCAACAGCTTTTCATACCTGATCGAATTGGCCGACCGGTCCATCCTGCCCGATTTCCTGATCCGCTGGGGAATACACCTCCTCAACCGCAAACGGCTTTCCTCTGAGAAACGGGAGGATATCGTGTCTCAGCAGCAGGCCAAAGAGCTGTTCATCGAAGAAATCCGCCGCAGCCCCATTGCGGTGGAGACCCGAAAAGCCAATGAACAACATTACGAGCTCCCCCCGGCTTTTTTTCAGAAGGTTTTGGGTCGGCGAATGAAATACAGCGGCTGCTACTGGCCGCCGGGAATGACCTCGCTGGACGACGCCGAAACGGCCATGCTTCGGCTGACCTGCGACCGGGCCCAGCTCTCGGACGGCATGGACATTCTCGAACTGGGATGCGGATGGGGCGCGGTCTCCCTGTGGATGGCCGAAAACTATCCCAACAGCCGAATCCTGTCGATGTCCAATTCCAAACCCCAGGGGGCCTTTATTCGAAACCGGTGCTCAGAGCGGGACCTCGACAACCTGGAGGTGGTCACCGCGGACATCAACGACTTTGCCACCGACCGTCGATTCGACCGAATCATCTCCGTGGAGATGTTTGAGCACATGCGCAACTGGGGTCGGCTGCTGGAGCGGATCAGCCGCTGGCTCAAACCCGGCGGCAAACTCTTCGTTCATATCTTCACCCACCTCAACTACCCTTATCTGTACCGAACCCAGGGCGCCGAAGACTGGATGGGACGCCATTTTTTCACCGGCGGCATGATGCCCTCCGACGATCTGTTTCTCTATTTTCAGGAGCATGTCGTTCTGGAAAAACACTGGCGGGTCGACGGAACCCATTACCGGAAAACCGCCGAAGCCTGGCTTCAAAACCTGGATGCGCATCAGGAATCTTTGCTCCCGGTCCTGTCTGAGGTATACGGCCCCGGGGAAGAACGGCGCTGGTTTCAGCGGTGGCGAATATTCTTTATGGCCTGCGCCGGACTTTGGGGCTTTCGCAAAGGTCAGGAGTGGCTGGTGTCTCACTATCGATTTCGCAACCGCGGATAAAAACAGTTTGAAAGGAGGAATCCAATGACGGATCGCGCCGAACTTTTGTCGGGCATCGGCATCATTGTGATGGCGATCGCCATTCTTTACGGATTCGCCGCCGGGGATTTTGCCCGATGGCGAGCAGATTTGTTGAACAATGCCTGGAGTCAGGTGCTCATGGTGGATGTCTATGTCGGCTTCTTTCTATTTTCCGGCTGGATCTGGTTTCGTGAATCCTCAGGGGGCCATGCCGTTCTCTGGATTATCCTGCTCCTGCTGCTCGGGAATCTGGTCTCCTGCATTTATGTCTGGCGCAATTTGCGGTCCAGCCGCGGCGACTGGCGCCGGTTCTGGTTCGGGGAAAATCGCTGAACCATTTAGCCACCCAACCCGTAAAGGAGGTTTTGTCATGAACTGGCCGTCTCTTTTTCAAGTCATCGGGGTCAACCTGATTATCGTAAACGCCTTTTTCGTCCTCATCTGGGCCGTCAGCGTTGTTAAAAAAGATGCGAGCATTGTGGACACCTTTTGGGGATCGGGGTTCATTCTGGTCGCCGCCGTCTCCGTTTATTTCGGCGACGGCTGGACCGGTCGCAAGGTGCTGATCCTGCTCCTGACCGTAGTCTGGGGGCTTCGCCTGTCCATCCATATCCTGATTCGAAACCGGGGGAAGGGGGAGGATTTCCGGTACCGAAAATTCCGTGAAAACGCCGGGGACAAGTTCTGGATCACCAGCCTGTACAATGTCTTCTTGCTCCAGGCCATGCTCCTGCTCATCATCGCTTTTCCGCTTATGTTTGTCGGGTCGGCGCCTTTTCCCCGCCATATCGTCTGGACCGATCTTCTGGGAACCGCCCTCTGGATGACCGGGTTCATCTTCGAAGCATTGGGGGACCTTCAGCTGAAACAGTTTCTGTCCGAACCCGAAAACCGGGGCAAGGTGATGAAATACGGTCTCTGGCGATATACCCGCCACCCCAACTACTTCGGCGAAACCCTGATCTGGTGGGGAATCTTCTGCATCGCGCTGTCCGCTCCCCACGGCTGGGTGACCCTCATCGGACCGCTCCTGATCACCTTTATGCTCCTTAAGGTCTCCGGCGTCACCCTGCTGGAAGAGGATTTAAAAGACCGGCGGGAAGGGTATGCCGAATATGTTCGGAACACCAGTGCGTTCATTCCCTGGTTTCCGAAAAAGTAATGCTTCGGATAAACTTGAACGCCTTGCTTACTCCACTAATTGTATTCTACCCGTGTATTCATCACATGCCGCAGCCAAGGCGGGCGGTGCATCGTGGGAAAGCCCCGTGGTGCGGCATTGCAAAACCAAATTTGCTACTGCCGTCCTGCATTCCCGCTCTCTATCCAATTTGGGAAAAACATCCCGCTCATTAACAGTGGCTCCGTTGAGATGATGTATCCAGGTTTCAATGTTCCGTTTGGGAATCGCTATCCCGACAGCCTCACCATCCTCTCGGAAAGGAATCTGCCGTGACAGGCATTCAGATCTTACCTCGGAAATTCGATCCTCCACCTTTTTTCGGTCGGCATCGATCATCAAAATCAAAGCGGATGCCGCCCTTTTTCGGCGTTGACGATATATCGTGAGTTCATCTGGAAATCGTTCGCGCACCCATTGTTCCGCTGCACCACCGGCGGAGGGGCTTTTTTCAACCCGGAGTTCCCTGGTATTCCAACCCATTCCCTTAAGGAAACGTCTGATGAATGCCTCGTGTTGGGAATCTTCACAAAGAATGACCAGTCTAACCCGACGTTTGGTCATTCCGTCCACCCCCTGGCGATCTGTTCTGAGAGTTTAAGCCCCTTGCCAATTCGTTCAGGTAACTTTTTGATCCGAGCGGGACCGAGTGGGTCCCGCTCTATCCATTTGCCACACTCGGGACCCAAATAGTCGATCAGTTCCGGGTGATGGCTGATTAAGACCGCCTGGGAAAATCCATCTGCACAGGCATCGGACAGATCCATAAGCCAAGGCTGTATTTCGGTCAGAGCGATATAATTATCCGGTTCATCAATGAAAATGGTATGTCCCATCTCTCGCAAGCCCAGCATTAGGCCATAAAGGACTATCAGAGTCCGCTGGCCGTCTGAGAGTTGTTCGAAATCAAAGTAGATGGGAGTGCTACTGCTATCTTCTCCGACGAATCCTGCTTTTAAAATTCGGTGTTTACCGGCCAACTCAAGTTTAAAAGCATGAAATCCGGGAAGAACTTCACGTAATTCTTCGGTAAGGCCGAATATTTTATCTTGATATTCTTGAGATATAAAGCGGTACCAAGAAGCAAAATTAGTTCCATTATGATTCAGCCAGTCCGATTCCTCTCGGCTTTCGGAAGTCATCCCTTTGGGGTGAAGATTGAGGATAAAAAGGTTCTTCAGCCAGTTTTTAAACCATATCAATTTGTTGTTATCCTGCCGCGGAGCGATAGTGGCCAAGGCGGAAACCGACGAATCGAAAGAGTATTGTGCTCCGGCTTTGTTATCGTCCCGAAATAGAGCTACTTCTCCCCGCCGAAATTCCAACAAGGGTTTTCCATCGATCAGCAATTCCTCTATTTCCACATGCTGTTTATTAAAATCCTGATCCTGTGAAAGGACCAACTTGTATGAGTAAAGGCCATGACGACCCAGCACATCGAGTTCAAAAGATTGAGAAGCCTTAGTAATCCAGGCTGTACAATCCGATTGAGGAAAAACATCGGCTACTTTTGCATTATCCACAATCAGGTATCGTATTTTTAGCAGCAAATCAAATAAAGTCGATTTGCCTCCACCATTTGGCCCAACGAGCAAGGTCAACCGATCAAGGTCGGTATCGAAATTAACCAAGCATCTGTAATTATTTGCGTAAATTCTTTTTAGCATAACAATTTCTCCTCACATATGTGAGTCCGCCCGTATCCACTCTTAGTTTTAGCGTTTATCAATCCTTTAAAAAAGGCAGGTCAAACCTATACCATTCCCATCCCCTGTATTAAAGAAATATTTGAAAGCTCCAATCGAGTGCAACCGCCCTGATATCTGTATTCTGATAGCCAAAACAATCGAACCGTGAAAGCGATGAATGAATCCAAGATTCGAGAATACAGCTGAATACGGAAATTCATCCATGGTCTTGACATGTGGTGGGTTTTGGCGCATAAGTCCAAACCGATTTGAGAATCACTTACTTTCACCTTACTTCATCAACTCTTTTTGAGGAGGATTCGACATGGAAAGGACTTGGACGAAACGTGCGACTTGGATGACGGCTGTTCTTTTGCTTTGTGTTCTGTTGACCTGGGGTTGTTCGGACAGCGATGACGATAATGATCGGGATGCCGCATCGCCGGATGCACCCGCAACCGTCACCGCGGCCTTCGGCTTTGAAGAGGGCCTTCAGGGGTGGGAAGGCGACTTTTCCGATTACGGCTTTGAATTCGCTGATTTGGATTCACTGACTTACGAATACCGGGACCTCCCGGAAAGTCTGAATATGCCGGGCAAGGCCCCTTTCCTTTCCGGCGCCAATTCATCGGATGATCTCTTCATGTTCATGAAACGGCGTTTGGATTCCTCTTTCGGCCTTCTGCCCGACACCCTCTACCGAATCGATTTTTATATCGAGTTCGCCACCGACTCACCGTCGGGCTGTGTCGGCATCGGCGGCCCCCCGGGTGAGGCGGTCCGGGTGAAGGCGGGCGCCACCACCCAGGAACCCGAGGCAGTGGTGGTGGACGAAGCCTATGTTATGAACATCCGAAAAGACAGGGGTCTCGATCCGGACGAAAAGCTGGACATGGTCACCATCGGCCATGTAGGCAATACGATCAGCGACTGCCACGACTGGATATGGGAAATCAAAACCTTGGAATACGAGGGGTTTGAGGCTCAAACCGACGAAAACGGCGAACTCTGGCTGATCGTGGGTACCGACTCGGGTTTTGAAGGCACAACCAGCTTATACTACACCTCCATCGAGGCCGTTTTGACCCCGATCGAGGCCGAATAATTACTGCGGAAAAGATCCCCTGCCCCGCCTTCCGTTTATGGAGG
>JBKHDE010000054.1:0-23586 GCA_046541495.1 Desulfococcaceae bacterium | reverse complement strand
CCCCCTTGTTTTTACAGGTGGCGTGCGCCCAGATCCACATCGGCGGGCTGCCGGGAGGCCATGTCGAGTTTTTCAGGAAGCTCTTTGATAAATTCCATCCAGGGCCGTCCCACCGGAAGTACGTCCCGGCCGAAGACATCCATGAAGATCACATGGGCCATCATGTACCACGCATTGAGGGCGCAGAGGATCAGGACATAGGCGGCCGGTTCGGTCATCTGGGGATAGCCGAAATGGGCCAGATCCAGCAGGATGAAGCCGAGAAGCAAAAGGGTGAAGGTGGAGGACATGGCGCCGTGAATCTTGAGCGCGCCGACCCACATGATGGCGGTATAGAGGGTCCAGACCACCAGGAACCAGCCGATGTCGGTTCCGCTGGATTTATAAATTCCGAAATAATTCATGAGAAGGATAAGACACAGGGCGATCCAGAAGGCGCCGTAGGAGACAAAGGCGCTGTAGCCGAAATTGTTGCCGCATTTGAATTCCTGGTAGCCGGCGATCAGTTGGGCTGCGCCGCCGAACATCAGTCCGAGTGCCACAATGGGGCCGAGGCCGCAAAGTCCGAGGTTGTGAATTTGAAGGATCAGAGTGGTTAATCCGAATCCGGCCAGTCCGACTACCGCGGGATTTCCCATTTTGGTCTGTTCTGCCATGGTGTTTTACCTCCTATTATATTGATTTATTAAAAATAATTTTGGTTGGTCGCCTGTTGAATCCTTTTAAAAAAAACAGTTTCACAGGGATGGCGATTGAATGAACCTCATTTATTAGCTGTGTACTGTTTTTTGACTAATGGACCCTTTCTGATTCTGATCATATGGATATGCAATACATGTACCAAGATCTGAAAATATATTTTAAGTATCTGCTTTAGTAGACTAAAAATTGATTTTGTGATATTGCATAGATAAAAAACCCCTACAATATAGGTTGTAAAATAGCCTTTTTTCAGCCTAAAGCCCTTAAAACCCATAAGAAATCCGAGGATTACAACTACGGTTGTAGGCACAACCAAGGTTGTAGGGGTATGGCCCAAAATGGATTGCTAATCGCCTTTGCCGCTCTTTTTTTTCAACCGTTTGCTCAATGCTTGTTGAGAAATGCCCAGCATTTCAGCGGCGATGGACTGATTGCTGTCGGCCCGCTTCAAAGCTTCCTCCACCAATAGGTGGGTGGCCTGCTTGATGGTCGGCAGTTTGGAGGGGAATATAATCAGGTCGCCGTCTTCGGGGGGGGCTGTTTCTTCGGAAATTTCCGCCTCGCCATGCTCCCGTTTACGATAGGTGCGGATGTGGTTTTTAAATACTTCCAGGGACAGAATCCCCGATTTATGGGTGCTAACCGCATCAAACACCATGGCCTGAAGCTCCCGGACATTTCCGGGGAAGGTGTAGTTTCTGAGCAGGGTAAACAGTTCCTTGGGCGGCGAGGGCGTCGGCTTCTTCAGAGACCGGGCCGCCTGTTCCAGAAAATGCTCGGTGAGCAGCGGAATGTCGTCCAGCCGTTCCCGCAGGGGCGGAATGTAGACCCGATGGGTGCGAAGCCGGTAATTGAGATCTTTTCTGAATTTTCCCGCTTTCTGTAAGGCCCAGAGATCCATGTTGGTGGAGGTGATGATCCGGGCATTGGTCTTTTTGTGGACATCCATGCCCAGGGGCAGGTATTCGCCTTCCTGCAGCAGCCTCAACAGTTTCACCTGAGAGGCGGGGCTCAGGTCGCCGATTTCATCTAGGGAGAGGGTGCCGCCGGAGGCCCGTTCGATCATGCCGGGCCGGTCCTGGTCCGCGCCGGTAAAGGCGCCCTTGACATGGCCGAAGAGGGTGTCCGAAAAGATATTGTCGTCGAGGCCGGCCACGTTCACCACCACGAACTGCCCGGTCAACCCGCTGATCCGGTGAATCGCCCGGGCCACCAGTTCCTTGCCCACCCCGGTTTCGCCTCGAATCAGGACCCCCTGGGAAGACTGGGCAATGGATTCGATATACTGGAAAATGGAGAGCATTTTCTTGTTGTTGGTGATGATTTCGCTGAAGGCCTTGGGGTTTTCCAGGGACGGGGAGAGGATGTGCTGCTTCAGGGCGAAATTTTCCCGCTTCAATTCCTTGAAGGCCAAGGCCCGGTTGACCGAAGTGACCAGACGGTCGGATTCCACCGGTTTGATCACATAATCGAAGGCCCCCGATTTCATGCACAGGACCGCCGTATCCACATCCACCGCACCGGTGACCACGATCACAGGAACATCCGGAAAATCGTGGCTGACCCGCTCCAGAAGTTCCTTTCCGGTGATATGAGGCATAGACAGGTCCAAAAGCAGCACCTCAATCACCTGCTTGGAAAAGATATCCATGACCTGTCGACTGTCCGAACAGGTGAGCAGGTTGTTCATGCCCGCCATCCGCAGGGTGGTGTCGATGGACAGCAGAATCGGTTCTTCGTCGTCCACGATCATGATCGGATAGGGAGGGTGCAGGGTTTCATTCATGGTCGGCCTTTCCTGCGGAATTCTCCGCATGGGATAAATCGCTTGGGGACTTTACCGGGAATGCAATCCGGACCGTCGTGCCTTTGCCGGGCGTGGAGGTGAATGTCATGGCGCCGCCATGCTCCTCCATGATCCGCTCCGAAATAGAGAGGCCGAGGCCGGTGCCGCCGCTTTCCCGTTTGGTGGTGAAAAACGGGTCTCGAACCCTTTGAAGCAGATCCTCGCCCATGCCGCTCCCCTGGTCCCGAACCTCTATAAAAACGGTGTCTTCATCCGTGTTGCGGAAGGTCGACAGTCGAATGGCCCTCTCTTTATTCGGCAGGGACTGGCAGGCGTTGACCAGAAGATTGATGATGACCTGCTCGATCCGCTGGGAATTTCCTTTTACGGATGGAAGATTCGGCTGGTAATCCGCGGAAAAATCGATCGTCGATTTTTTGATCAGATTATCCACCAGCCCCACCGCCTTTTGCGCGATTCGGTTGATGTCCACCGCTTCGGACAGATCGGCGGGCTGCTGACGGGCGAAATCCTTGAGATCGCCCACGATGCTCTTGACCCGGGAGGCGCCGTCTTCGATATGATTGAGCAGCATCGGCACCCGGTCCCGAAGGAGGCTGTAGCTCATGTTTTGAACATAAAAATCCCCGTGCCGGCTGCAATGGTCATTCAGAATGGGAATGACCGAGGCCCAGGCCTTTTGAAGAATGGGGGCGTTCAGCATTACCGACATGATCGGATTGTTGATCTCATGGGCCACTCCTGAGACTAAGGTGCCCAGTGAGGCCATTTTGGCGGCCTGAAAAAGCTGTTCCCGATGCAGTCGGGCTCGGGCCTCGGTTTCCAGCCGCTCTTTTTCCCCTTGGACCCCCTGCCAAATAATGTAGCCGGAGAGGGCTGAGATCAGCAGCAGAATCCCGAGGCTGATCAGGGAAATATTGCGGGTGAGGGCGGCGATTTCGGCCCGAACATCCTCGATGTAGATGCCGGTGCCGATAATCCATCCCCAAGGTTCGAATCCTTTCACATAGGAGATTTTGGGAACGATCCGGTCGGGGTCGTCCTTCCACTGCCATTCATAATCCACATAACCGGCCCCCTGGTTTTTTACCGTCTCCACAAACGCCACGAAGAGCCGTTTTCCGTTTGGATCGGCGTAATCGGAAATATCCTGACCTTCCAGGTCGGTCCGGTAGGGATGCATGATCAGACGGGGATGCATATCATTGATCCAGAAATAATCTTTGGATTCCGGCCCGTATCGCAGCCGGCGCAGGTGGTCGATGGCCTGTCGGCGGGCTTCCGAGACGGTGATATCCCCCGATTCGGCCTTTCTTTGAAAGGCCTTGACCGCGCTCCAGGCCGATTCGGTGAGTTCCCGAATGGTCTCCCGCTTCAGCGCCATCATGCTCGATTCCATCCGGGGAAGCACCAGAAAGTAGAGGGTGGTGACAAACAGGGCGACCGTCAGCACCGCCGGAAAAATGATTTTGAAGGGAAGGGCCTGAAAATATCTTTTTGCGGCACCTTTTTTCATGGGCGTACCGATGAAAAAAGGGGGGAATGGATGCGCATTACGAGGAATATCAATCCGCCGGTGTGTTCCTCGGGATAGAGGCACGGGCCGATATTCGAAAGGCTTCTGCAAACGCCTGAAGACGAGGTGTCTTGGCAAAATATTTGCATGTATTGCCGTAGTCGCGAAAAGGTCAAGATTTCGGTACGAATTCGTTTTATCCTTTACCAAATTGTCGTATATTTGTCAATTTTGTGTCAATGGATGTCATTCCACCCTTGCCAGGGGTGATTTCATCTTCATCTTTTATCAATGTATTGAAAAAAGACATTTCGGGACCCGATCTACTTGGGTTTCATCGCAGTCGAACGGGAGGTATCTTTAGAGAAAATGTGAATAGACAATCAATTTCACCGGAATCATTTTCCCCCTACACCTTATATGAAGATAAAATAGGCTTTTTGCCGCATTTTGCCGGGCGTTGGTGGTCCTTATCATTAGGACAAATCATTGGATCAGGGGAGTTCTGTTTATAAGAAGTTTTGAAGGAGGTATTCAAAAATGGTTGAAAATATATTTTCAGGTTGGACATCGATATTTTATATATTTCTGGTGCTCATCTACTTTTTCTTTATTTTTCGTGTCAATCGATTGGAAAAAGCAAAGGCCCTCAACCGGCCCCTCAGTGATGCGGAATGCCTGTGGCGGTTGGCCCGAAAAAGAGAATGCAGCGAATATGATATTTTCGGTGAGTCCACCGGCAATTGGATGGTGCCCCGAACCAAGATAGAAAAAGATTTCAAAGACTACCTACTCAACGGAGATCTGCCCTATTATGTTCGGGATTACATTCGAAAAAATCGCGGAGAAGTCGCCGGCAATTTTTGCCGCTCCGCTAGTTTCGGCCACTGCTGAAGCCTGCTTCAAGGCGGCGGAGATGACAAGGGTGTCCTTGAAACTCCGCTTCTGAGCAGATAAAAGCCGGTGGAGGCAACCGCTCTGATTATTGACCGGTTGCCTCCCGGATAAAGGGGCGAGGGCGAGGGTGACGGCGCCGGGGACGGGAGTCGGGTTGAATATAGCCGTGCTTTCGATAGTATTTTTTAATGTGGCTTTTATATTCTTGCCGCTTTCTGTTCGGATAATGAGCTCCGGTTTTTTTCTGAATACGGGGGGCCGGATTGATTCCGAGCACCGGGTGCCTGCTCCGGAACCCTTTGGTGGGATGACCATACCCGTATCTCGGTGCTAAAATCACCCGGTAACCGTCTCGATCCTTCGCTTCCGCATGTTTGTATTCCCGAGACCTGGTGGATTCGATTTCTTGAGAAAGGTCTTCGGCCTCCCCAATGATCGCTTCGGCTTTTTGGTTTGCGGCCCGAAGCCGTTTTTTCGCCAGGGCCTGTTGCTGCTTCAGAAGATCGAGGCGGCGCTCCTCTCTGGCCAGCCGTTCGGATACCATTCGGTTCAGATCGGCTTCCCGGTCATAGGGAATTTCTTTGATTTTATTCAATGTTTCCGCCCCGGATACTTCGCTCCGGGACGGTTTGACATTGGAGAAATTTTTGACCCCGTTTTCATCCGTCCAGGAATACATTCCGCCATATGCGGTTGTTGTGAAGAAAACCGCCCATATTGTTAAGAAAATCCGAAAAAATACTCGCATGGAAACCTCCTTTTTCATGCCGGCTGCGTAAAACCGATACATTCCTTCTCAGGTTCTGTGGGTGAGTCGAAGAATCTTGGTAAAACGCACATCTTGCCCGGCCCTCGGGTAGAACGGAGCGACAAATTTCGTTTTTTTTTGCACCCACATCGGTTTCATCCTTATTTATTTCATCCTCATATAATGGATCGGATTCATGCGGTTTTCAAGCGGTGCTGCCCGAATCGATGCGCCCGGAAAGGTGATTTTCCATTGATTGTTGACGGATATCCGAATATAGATGGGTGGCCGTAAAGAAAAATCGATTATTTAAAATAAGGATTGACATCATGCCGATAAAGATACCGGTCGGTTTCAGAATCATCTGCTGGTCGGTCTGCTGGGCCGGCCTCATCTTGGTGGGTGCTGCCGCGGCCCGGGATCCGGACGCCATTGTTTCCGACAGTTTTCATTATATGAGAGGGGAGGCATCGGTCTCCACCGTGGTGATGACCATTCACCGCCCCGACTGGGAGCGTCAGATGACCGTCAAGGGGTGGACCCGGGGGGAGAAGGACAGCCTGCTTCGGATCATTGAACCGCCCAGGGACGAGGGCAACGGCACCTTGAAAAAGGGGTCGGAGATGTGGACCTACAACCCCAAGGTGAACCGGGTCATTAAACTGCCGCCCTCCATGATGTCCCAGTCCTGGATGGGATCGGACTTTTCCAACAACGACCTGGCCAAATCCGACACCCTCCTTTACGATTACGACCATGTTCTGGAAGGTACGGAAACCCACGATGGAAAAACGGTCTATCGGATCAAATCGATTCCCAAGCCCAAAGCACCGGTCATCTGGGGCATGCAGCGGCTCAAGATTCGAGAGGACAGTGTGATGCTGGAGGAGATTTTCTATGACCAGGATCTCAATCCGGTCAAAATCCTGACGAGCAGCGATATTCAAATGCTGGGGGGGCGGCTGTTTCCCAAAGTCACCACCATGCGCAAGGCGGAAGAACCCGAGGAATACACCCAACTGGAATACAAGGCTCTGGAATTTAAAAAAGATCTGCCAGACCGCATCTTTACCCTGTCCCGCCTGAAAAACCCACGGAGGTAGCGGCTTGTCCATCCATTTCAAGATGGCCTGGCGCAATATCTGGCGCAACCGGCGCCGCTCTTTCCTGACCATGCTCGCCATCGCCTTTGCCTGCGCCCTGCTGGTGTTTATGCTCTCCTTTCAGTTCGGCTCCTATGAGGCGATGCTCAATTCGGCCATTAAAATCCATACCGGCTATTTCCAGATTCAGGCCGAAGGGTATCAGGACAAGAACGATATACGACTAGTGGTTCATAATCCCGAGGCGGTGGCCCGCATTCTGGAGGATATTCCCCAGGTGTCCGCCTTCACCTTTCGGGCCTCGGCCTTTTCTCTGGCCTCCTCCGAAGAGCGAACCTACGGGGTGGCGGTGAGCGGCATAGATCCGACCAAGGAGGCGGCGGTCTCCAGTATCAAGCGGCTGATCCGGGAAGGGGAATACCTTTCCGAAGGGGACTTGGACGAGGCCCTGGTCGGGGCCTTGCTGGCCAAGAACCTGCGGGTGGGGATCGGGGATGCGATTACCCTGTTGGGCCAGGGACGGGACGGATCGGTGGCGGCCACCGTTGTGACGGTGAAAGGCATCTTCAGCTCCGGTCAAGACGACTTCGACCGCAGCGCCGTTCATATCCCTTTGGATTATTTCCAGGAGGTTTTTTTCATGCGGGGTGCGGTCCATACGGTGGTGGGCCTCACGCCCTCTCTGTGGGACCTGCCGAAGGTGGTGGATGCGGCGGTAGGACGCCTTTCCGCCTTGAACACCGACCCGCCCCTGGTGGTCCTCGACTGGAAAGAACTCATGCCCGGCCTGGCCCAGGCGATCATGATCGATCTCATCAGCGCCTTGATTTTTTACATGCTGCTGATTCTCGTAGTCGCCTTCAGCATCCTCAACACCTTCCTGATGGCGATCTTCGAGCGTACCCGGGAGTTCGGGGTGCTGATGGCCATGGGGACCACAAAGGAGCGGTTGACCCGGTTGCTGATGACCGAGTCGATGATCATGACGGTTCTGGGGATTGCAGGAGGCATTCTGCTGGGCGGCCTGGTGACGCTCTATTTTCAGAAGCACGGCATCAGCATGGGGGATTCCTCGGAGCTGTTCCGTCAGTTCGGGATCTCGGGCCGAATTTATCCCCGGTTCACGCCGCTGTCGGCCGCCATCGGACCGTCGCTGGTTTTGGTGATCACGTTTCTGGCGGCGCTCTACCCGGCTTTCAAGGTGCGAAAGCTGCGCCCGGTCGAAGCCCTGTCTTACATTTAGGGGGAAAAATCTGCATGCATTTTCAGCTGGCCTGGCGCAACATCTGGCGAAATCCCCGGCGGACCGCGGTGATTCTGATCGCGGTCGTGATCGGGGTCTGGTCCATGGTCTTCCTCGGGGCCTTGATGGTGGGGGTGAGCGACCAGATGGTTCGAAACAGCATTGCGACCCTCACCGGCAGCCTTCAGATTCATTCCCGGGGATACCGGGCCGACCCGGTCATCGATCATTCTATGGATCATCCCGAGGAAGTGGTCTCGGTATTAAAAAAGACCCTGCCGGTCGGGGCCGAATGGGCTTCCCGGGTTCGGGTGCATGGGGTGGCGAGCAATGCCCGCCATTCCTCCGGGGTCACCCTGGTGGGGATCGATCCGGTCAGGGAGGCGGCGGTCTCTTTTATCGGCAGCGCGGTGGACGAGGGCCGTTATCTCGAAGCCGAAGATCCGTACGGAATTCTGGTGGGCCGAGCCCTCCTGGAAAACTACGAAACCCGACTGGGGCATAAGCTGGTGCTGATGAGCGAGGACGCCGCAGGCGAGATCGCCTCCCGGGCCTTTCGCATCGTTGGCGTGTATGAAGCGGAATTGGCGGCCACCGAAAAACAGTTCGTCTTTGTCACCAAGGCCGCGGCCCAGGAGATGCTCGGAATGAACGACGCCGTTTCGGAAATCGCGGTGCTGCTGCCGAACCCCACCTCAGGAGATGGGCCCGCGGCGGCGCTTCAATCCGTTCTTCCCGAAAAATATGCGGTTCATACCTGGCGGAAGCTGCTGCCGCTGGTGGAAGCCTACCTGGAGATCAACCGCAAGTCGGTGGCCATCTGGTATTTCGTGGTCTTCATCGCCATGGGATTCGGGATTGTCAACACCATGTTGATGGCCGTCTACGAGCGGATTCGGGAGTTCGGTCTGCTCAAAGCGCTGGGGATGAAGCCGGGATGGATCATTCGGGGGGTGGTGACCGAGTCTTTTCTGGTCCTTATGCTGGGGATTCTGGCCGGGAACTTCCTGGCCCTGACGACCGTTCTGATCGTGGCCCATACCGGAATCGATCTGTCGGTCTTTGCCGCCGGGGTGGAATTCGCCGGCATGCCCCGGGTGATCTATCCGGTACTGAAAACGGAGCATGTGACGGCGGCCAATCTGGTGGTGCTGGTAATGGGGCTGATCGTGAGCCTCTATCCCGCACTCAAGGCGGCTCGGTTTACTCCGGTGGAAGCCTTGGCCCATACCTGACCGGCGCCGCTCCCGATATTGACAAAGCCGATTCAAAGATAGACAGTAAAACCCATATGCCCTGGTTCTATGTTTTCGTTGCCGTTTCAGAGGACTTACGCAAAATGCTTGCCTCGATTCAAAAAAACCGGTGGATTCATGAACCAATCACACCGGAGGTACTATGAAGGAAGACACCGCCTCGATTTTGCTGGTTGAGGATGATACCGAGCACATCCTGGAAATTCAGGATGCGTTTCAAAGCTGGCATCAGCCCATGGCCCTGGAGTTGGCCCGGAATCTCCAGGAAGCCTTTTCCTCGATTCGACGGCGGGTCCCCGATCTGGTGATCACCGATTTCTGGCTTCCCGACGGCAAAGGCGTGGATCTCATCCCCTCCAGCGGAAACGGAAAAGAATTTCCGGTCATCGTCATGACCGGCGACGGAGACGAGGAGGTGGCGGTAAAGAGCCTCAAGGCCGGGGCGCTGGATTATGTGGTCAAAACCTCCCGGTCCATGGCCATTATGCCGCGGATCGCCGAACGGATCCTTCGGGAGTGGCGGCACATTCTGGTGCGCAGGCGGGCCGAGCAGGCATTGCGGGAAAGCGAGGAGCGGCTTCGGCAGCTGGCCGAAAACATCAAGGAACTCTTCTGGCTGAGAAACCGGGACGGCATGCTCTATGTGAGTCCGGCCTACGAAGAGATCTGGGGACGAAGCCGCCAGAGCCTTTACGAAGACCCGGATTCCTTTCTGGAGGCGATCCATCCCGAAGACCGGGACCGAGTGCGGGCCGCGGTGAATCGGGCCTGGTCCACGGGTTCGGGCGCTTTTGACGAGGAATACCGGATCATTCGGCCCGACGGCGCGGTCCGCTGGATACGGGCCCGGTCCTATCCGGTGCCGGAGAAGGCCGAGGAGTTCCGAACCGTCGGCACCGCCGAGGACATCACCGAGCGTCGCCTGGCCCAGGAAGAGGCCTTGCGGCTGGCGGCCATTGTGGAATCCTCCGAAGACGCCATCATCGGAAAATCTTTGGACAGGACTATTCTGACCTGGAACGCCGGGGCTGAAAAAATGTACGGGTACACGGCGGAAGAGGCCGTCGGAAAAGATATTTCCATTATTATTCCGCCGGATCGGCTGGAGGAAAACCACCGGGTATTCGAAAGCGCGGCCCGGGATGAGCGGGTGAACCAGTTCGAGACGGTGCGGGTGTCCAAATCCGGCCATCCGATTCCGGTATCCTTGACCGTCTCCTCCATCAAAGATCGCAACGGCCGAGTCGTCGGGGTCTCCTCCATCGCCCGGGACCACACCCTGCGAAACGAACTGGAAAAACAGCTTCGCCAGGCCCAGAAGATGGAGGCCATGGGCACCCTGGCCGGCGGCATCGCCCATGATTTCAACAATATCCTGTTTCCCATCATCGGGTATTCCGAAATCACCCTGGAGGATGTGCCCGAAAACAGCATGGCCCGGCGCAATCTTAACCAGATTCTCAAGGCCGCCTATCGGGCCCGGGACCTGATTCAGCAGATTCTGGCCTTCAGCCGGCAGACCGAACAGGAGGTTCGGCCCATCCGCATGCAGCCGATCCTGAAGGAGGCCCTGAAATTTTTGAAATCCTCCTTCCCGGCCAATATCCGCATTCAGCCCCGGATCGATGAAAACAGCGGGCCGGTGCTGGCGGACCCCACCCAGATCTATCAGATCATCATCAATCTTTCGACCAATGCCTACCATGCCATGCAGGAGACCGGCGGCACCTTGGAGGTGATTCTGTCTTCGGTGGATCTGGAGGCGGATGCGGTGGGCGGCCGGGATATCGGTCCCGGCAGATATAACTGCCTGACGGTGCGGGACAACGGCATCGGGATTTCTTCTTTCGATCTGGACAGAATATTCGAACCCTATTTCACCACCAAAGAAAAAGGCAAGGGGACCGGGCTGGGGCTGTCCATGGTCCACGGCATCGTCAAGAACCGGAGCGGGGACATTCAGGTGGAGAGCGAACCGGGTCGGGGCACCGAGTTTCGCATCTATTTTCCCGCCATCGACACCGGCGCCGATGAAATCAAATCGACCCCGGATGTCGCGCTTCCCCATGGGAACGAGCGTATCTTGCTGATCGACGATGAGGAGGCGATCCTGAATATGGGCCAGCAGATGCTGACCCGGCTGGGGTATGCCGTCATCACCCAAAACGACAGCCGAACCGCTCTGTCGTTGTTTTCGGAGCGTCCCTATGACTTCGATCTGGTGATCACCGATCTTTCCATGCCCGGCATGACCGGGATTCAACTGACCCGTGAACTGCTCCGATGCCGGCCCAGCATTCCGGTGATCATGTGCACCGGATTCAGCGATCAAATTACCGAAGAACGAGCCGGAGAATTGGGGATAAAGGAGTTGATCCTGAAGCCGATTCTGAAGGAGGACATCGCCCGGTCGATTCGCCGGGTTCTGGACCGAAAGGGCTGATTTGGATTTGAGGAGGGAATAACCGATGGCGATTGTGGAATGCACCGATGTGGTCAAGACCTATCAGCAGGGCAAGGTGGATGTGCGGGCCTTGCAAGGGGTGACGCTTTCCATCGACACCGGTGGGTTTGTGGCCCTGGCCGGCCCCTCGGGCTCCGGAAAAACCACGCTTTTAAACCTGATCGGCGGTCTGGACGAACCCGATTCGGGGCATATCACTGTGGACGGGAATCCTTTTGATGAAATGAGCCAGTCCCGGCTGGCGGAGCTTCGACTGAACAAGATCGGATTTATTTTTCAGGCCTACAATCTGATTCCGGTTCTCTCGGCGGTGGAAAACGTCGAATACGTGATGCTCCTGCAGGGGGTCGGGGCCGGGGAGCGCCGGGAACGGGCCCGGGCCATTCTGGACGAGGTGGGCCTTTCGAATATGTACAACCGCCGTCCGGCCGAGCTTTCGGGTGGTCAGCAGCAACGGGTGGCGGTGGCCCGGGCGATCGTATCGAACCCGGCCCTGGTCTTGGCCGACGAACCCACCGCAAATCTGGATTCCAAAACCGGCAACGGTCTGCTGGAGATGATGGCCGAGATGAACCGGACCAAAAAAGTCACCTTTATCTTCTCCACCCACGATCAGCGGGTCATGGATTATGCCCGGCGGCTGATTCGAATCCAGGACGGCCGGGTGGCCGAGGATGTCGACAAGGCGGCCTGAGTCCGCCTTCACCGCTTATGCCCCGGCTTTTTTCCCTCCTCGCGGCTTTATTCGTGCTTGGCCTGCCTTTCATCGCCGAAAGCGCGGAGGTCAAAAAATGGTATGATGCCCTGTCCCCCCAATGGGGCGGTCACCTGCGGGCCCGTGGATATGCCGGCCGGCCGGACGATGAATCGGTCTATGATCTGGTGGGAGCCCGCACCTATTACGACGGCTCCCTGGAATTCCGCCTCAAAAACAAGCTGTTTTTCGAAGACTGGGGGATTCTGGAAACCCATTACGAAGCCTTTCTGAACGGCGGGGATACCCGGGAGAAAGGTCGGGAACTGGAAAGCCGGTTTCCGAATCTTTTCGACGGCGGATTCGAGGCGGCCGGGGTTCAGCCCGTGGAAGATGATCGGCGGCTGCTGGATTTAACCGAAACATTGGGCCAGGATGACGGCCACATTTTGTATCACCGCCTCGATCGGCTGGTCCTCACCATGCAGCCCAAGTGGGGAACGGTTCGACTCGGCCGGCAGGCCCTCACCTGGGGCAACGGCATGCTCTTCAATCCCATGGACCTGTTCAATCCCTTCGCCCCCACCGATGTCGACCGCGACTACAAAATCGGGGACGATATGGCCGTGGCCCAATTTTCATTGAAAGAACTGGGAGAGTTTCAGGTCCTTTATGTTCCCCGGCGAAACCCCGCATCGGGGGATGTGGAATGGGACAGTTCCGCGGCAGCCGGAAAATTCCATTTTTTTCATGGAAGTCGGGAATTCGATCTGATGATTGCTCGGAACTATGAAAATCTTGTATTCGGGGCCGGGGCCCTGGGGTATTTAGGCTCCACGGCCTGGCGGATCAGCGGCACCTGGACTTTTCTTCCCGAGGAGAGCGAGACCGATCGCTATCTCAGCCTGGTGGCCAACCTCGATTATTCCTGGGTCTGGTGGGAGCGCAACTGGTACGGCTTTTTGGAATTTTTCTACAATGGACTCGGGGAAAACGACTACACCGAGGCGCTCGGTGATCCCGATTTAATACGCGCTCTCGACCGGGGAGAGATCTTCACTTTGGGTCGCATCTATCTGGCCGGGCACGTCAACCTGGAAGTGCATCCCCTGGTCAATCTGCTTCTGACCGGCATCCTCAATTTTACCGATCCTTCTCTGGTGCTTCAACCCCGCGGGGTCTGGAGCGTCACCCAGGATCTGGATCTGATGGTTGGTGCGACCCTTTTCATCGGGGGCCCGGGCACCGAATACGGTGGATTCGATCTGCCGGGAACCGATTTTCAGATCGTGCCCGCCGACAATGCTTACGTGTGGCTGACCTGGTATTTTTGATTATCTCACGGCACGTTTCGGGACTTTCGCTTGACAAGAGCTCATCAACCTTATTAATAACAGCAGGATTAAAGGGCGCCAAATACAATAGACGGTAGATATCAATGACCAAATCCCCATCAGAGCCTTCTCCGCCTGAGGAACGCACCGACTCACCGGAGACCTGGGTGGATCTATACGGAGACGCCCTGTACCGGTTTGCACTGTCTCGGCTCAAAAACGGGGATCTGGCAGAGGAGATGGTTCAAGAAACCTTCGTGGCCGCCCTTCATGCCTACAAAAACTTCAAAGGCCGATCCGCCCTGAAAACATGGCTGATGGGGATTCTCAAACACAAGATCATCGATCACCTTCGGCGAAAATACCGGGAAACGCCGTCCGGCCAGGTAGAAACCATCGCTGATAATACCGACGCGCTTTTCAATGAAAAGGGCGGATGGTCGGTGCGGCCGGCCAAGTGGTCGGTCAATCCGGGAAAATCCTATGAGCAGAGAGAGTTTCTGGATGTGTTTTACAAATGCCTGGCCGACATTCCGGATCGGCTGGCCGAAGCCTTTACGCTTCGGGAGATCGACCAATTAAATACCGAAGAATTGTGCAAGGAGATGGATATTTCCCCGACCAACAGTTGGACGATGCTTTACCGGGCGCGCATGCAGCTTAGGCGGTGCCTGGAATTAAATTGGATGGAAGGCGAGGGGAAGGAGTAAATATCATGTTCGGATTGATTCCCGACTGCAAAGAGGTGACCCGAATGGTATCCGAATCCATGGACCGGGATCTGCCGTTGATTCAGCGGATGAAGATGCGGATGCACCTCGTCATGTGTAAATACTGCTCCCGCTTTGAAAAGCAGTTGGCGCTGCTTCGAAAAGCCGGTCAGAGCCTCGCCACCCACCGAACCGGCCCGGATGCTTCGCCGGTCTTGCCTCAGGATGCCCGGGATCGGATAAAGCAAGCGCTTCGGGAGGGTTCTGCCTGAGTAAGACGTGCAGATGTCGGCATTTCCAAGCGCCGCCTGAAGGCGGCACTTGAATTCAGAAGGGATGACAGGTATGTTCTTTCAAATAGAAACCGAATTGAGTTGACAAACTGAAAATACTTGAGATAGATGCGGATGAGCCGGCTTCGGACCGGCTTTTTTTATTTGAAATATAACACGAAAAGGAGACTTTATTCAATGAAGAATTTTCCTCGGTCTGGTGCATTCCTATCTGCGGGTCTGGCCGTTCTGGTGCTTTGTTTCTCATTTCCGGCGGCATCTGTTGCGGCCGCCGAAAATGTGAAATTCGGCCATGTGGCCCCGCAGTTTCACGGACAGTCCAAGGGGGTGGATGCCTTTGCCGCCCATGTCAAAGACAAGACCGACGGCCGGATCGATATCGCCACTTTTCCCGCCGGGCAGCTGGGCGGGGAGCGCTCCATGGCCGAACAGGTTCGGTACGGCATCCTGCAGATCGCCGCCTTGACCACGGCGGTGCTTCAGAATTTCGTGCCCCAGTCCGCCATTCTGGACATGCCCTTTATTTTTCCCGATCGACAAACCGCCTATGCCACTCTGGATGACCCGGAGGTGCAGGAGAAGATTTTTTCTTATTTCCCCCAAAAAGGGTTTGTCGCCATCGGCTGGACGGAGAATGAAATCCGGGATTTTTCCAACAGCAAGCATCCGGTCCGAACCCCCGCGGACATCAAAGGTTTGAAGGTCCGCGTGATGAACTCACCTGTCTACCTCGACACGTTTAAGCAGCTCGGGGCGTCCCCCGTAGGGATTCCCTTTCCGGAAACCTACAATGCGCTTCAGACCGGGGTCATCGACGCCCAGGAGAATCCGATTCTTACCTCGATACTCATGAAGTTCACCGAAGTGACCAAACACGTCACCCGAACCCAGCACTGCCTGACCGAGTGTGTCATCGTGGTCTCGACGGATTACTGGGACAGTCTTTCCAAAGAAGACCGGGCGGTGTTCAAGGAAGCCGCCAAAATCGCCATCGATGTCAATCGAAAGGAGAACGCCGCGCTTCATGAGAACCTGCCCGGACTGGGCATCTCCATCGAGGAATACGCCAAGAGAAACGACATTGAAATTCTGGACCTGACCCCTGAAGAACGGAAGGCCTTCCGCAGCGCCATGACACCGGTGTGGGACAAGTACCGAAAGAAGATCGGGGATGATCTCTTCGACTTTATGCTTACGAAAATCGAGAGCCATCAACAGTAATCGAATTCCCTTCAGATATCTGAAGTTACCTGAAAAATTTAAAAAGAACGGGGAAGGATTCCATTCCTTCCCCGTTCCCGTATGACGGAGAACCGCTTTGCACAAGATCGCCGATTTTATTGATCGGGTGGAGAATATTACACTGGTATGGACCATTCTGGGCCTCGCCTTTATCGGGTTTGCTCAGGTGATCTGCCGCTATCTGTTTAATTACAGTTTTACCTGGTTTGAAGAATTCGGCCGTTTTATGGGAGTGTTTGTGGCGTTTCTGGGGGCCGGCATCGGGGTGAAAACCGGCAGCCATTTCACCATGGACCTGGTGGTCACCCATTTGAAACCGCCCTGGCAGCAGCTGCTCCGGTCTCTGACCTCGGCGGGTTGCGGTGTGTTTTTCTTTTTTGTGGCCTGGTTTTCCGTGAAAATCGTCAGCCGCATGTACGGATATGAAACCACCTCACCCACCATGGAGATTCCCATGTATATTCCCTACCTTCCCATCCCCGTCTTCTCGGTGGTGATGGGGATTCGGTTCTGCATTCTGAGCGCGGTATGCGTTCGGCAGGCGTTTCCCGGAAGCCTTACGCACAGGGACGGGGACCCGGAAGGGGAGACCGCATCATGATCCCGGCCATCTGCGTCAGTTTCGCCGGGCTGCTCCTGGCCGGAATGCCCATAGCCGTGATTCTGGTGATCACCACCGCTATGGCCCTGTTTTTTTTCACCAGCACACCGCTCCACATCATTCCCCAGCAGCTCTTCAACGCATTGGACAAGTTCGTTTTGCTGGCGGTTCCGTTTTTCATACTGGCCGGGGCCATCATGACCCGGGGCAGCATCGCCAAGCGCCTGGTGGCGTTCGTCAATGCCCTGGTGGGATGGTTTCCGGGGGGGCTGGCCATGGCGGGAATTCTGGCCTGCATCTTTTTTGCAGCCATCTCCGGGTCTTCGCCGGCCACTGTGGTGGCCATCGGCTCAGTGATGATTCCGGCCCTGATCAAAGGGGGATACGGAGAGCGGTTTTCCCTGGGATTGATCACTGTCTCCGGGTCCCTGGGGATTGTGATTCCGCCCTCCATTCCCATGATTCTCTACTGTCTGGTAATGAATGTGTCGGTGGCGGAAATGTTCATGGCCGGGGTCCTTCCCGGGCTTCTCATCGGCGGCTGCCTTATGGTGCATACCTATCTGATGGCCAAAAAGCACGACTGGCGCATCGAAACTCGGGCTTCATTTTCGGAGATTATTCGAACCGCCAAAGAGGGGAGTTGGGCATTGTTTTTGCCGATTATCGTGCTGGGCGGCATCTATTCCGGCATCTTCACCCCCACCGAAGCCGCAGCCGTTAGCGTGGTCTATGCCCTGGGGGTAGAGATGTTCATCTATCGGGAGTTCGGATTCAGAGAAATTACCCCCATCTGCCGGGAGGCGGCGGTGCTCTCCGCCTGTCTTCTCTTTATCCTCTCCTGTGCCATGACCTTCATCTGGCTGTTAACCGCGGAACAGATCCCTCAACAGCTGGCGGATATCATTATCCGACATATTTCAAATCCCTGGATGTTTCTTCTGACGGTGAACATCCTGTTTCTGGTCCTGGGCTGTTTTGTGGATGATGTGAGCGCCATGCTGATTCTGGCGCCGCTTTTTCTGGAGACACTGAACCGATACCAGATCGACCTGGTCCATTTCGGGGTGGTGATGGTCCTGAATATCCAGTTGGGTATGCTCACCCCGCCCTTCGGCCTGAACCTGTTTGTCTCCTCCGGCATCACCGGCAAACCGCTTATGACGATCGCCCGGGGGGTGGCTCCTTTTCTGACCATCATGCTGCTCTGCCTGCTGGTGATTACTTATGTTCCCTGGATCTCTCTGGTTCTTCCCGATTTATTCCTTCGGTAAAGGAGACTGCATTGTTGAAAGAAAATATCAAACAAGAATTTATGGAGGTGGTCGGTAAAGAACGTTTTCTATGCCGGGATGAAGAACTCTCCTGTTATGGATATGACGCTTTTGTGGCGGAGGCCATGCCGGACCTGGTCCTCTTTCCGAAGACCACCGAAGAGGTCTCCGCGATCATGAAAACGGCATCCCGCCACAAGGTGCCGGTAACCGGAAGAGGGGCGGGCACCAGCATCTGCGGGGCCCCAGTGCCGGCACGGCATGGGGTGGTGGTCTGTTTTTCCAAGATGGATGAGATTCTCGAGGTCAATACCAGAGACCGATACGTAATTGTTCAGCCGGGGGTGGTGAACGGAGACCTCCAGCGGGCATTGGCGCCGTTCGGATTTTTCTATCCCCCGGACCCCGGCTCCATGGAAGTCTCCACCATCGGCGGCAATGTGGCCCAGAACGCCGGCGGGCTTCGGTGTCTCAAGTACGGCGTGACCGCCGATTATGTATTGGGAATGGAGGTGGTGCTGGCCTCGGGCAAGGCGGTCCGGTTCGGCAGCCGGAATGTCAAGGACGTCACCGGTTACCGGCTTTCGGGGCTTTTCTGCGGGTCCGAAGGCACCCTGGGGTTGATGACCGAGGTGATCCTCAAGGTGGCGCCCCTGCCGGAAACCACCCGGACCCTGATGGTGACCTTCAACCATCTGGATGACACCGCCAAATCGGTGTCGGACATCATCGGCGCCGGCATCATCCCCACGGCTATGGAGCTTCTGGACAAGATGACCATGAACGCCATCGAGGATTCCGCCAACCTGGGGCTGCCTCGGGAGGCGGCCGGTTCTTTGCTGATCGAGGTGGACGGGGTGAAGGAGGCGTGCGACCGGGAGATCGAAAAAATCATCCAGAAGGTGCAGGAGAATCATGCCGTCGACATCCAGACCGCCGAGACCAAACCGGAACAGGACCGGCTGTGGACCGCTCGGCGGTCGGCCTACGGGGTGTTCGCCAAGCTGGCCCCGGACATCGTCACCGAGGATGTCACCGTTCCGGTTTCCAAGGTGCCGGAGATGATTCGGAATATCGAAGCCATCGCCCGAAAGCATGATCTGACCATGGGGGTGCTGGCCCATGCGGGCGACGGCAATATGCATCCTCTGGCCCCCACCGACCGGACGGACAAGGACCACTGGCACCGCGTGGAGCTGGCCTTTAAAGAGATCTTCGAGGCCGCGGCCGCCCTGGGCGGCACCCTGTCGGGCGAACACGGCATCGGCATCGCCAAAGCGCCCTACCTGGATCTGGTCATGGACAAAGACTCCATCGAGTTCATGTCGGTGATCAAAAAAGCGGTGGACCCCGATAATCTTCTCAACCCGGGGAAATTCGTATGAGCCGAACCACCCTTCAGAATTGCGGCCGATGCGGGCTGTGCCTGTCGGCCTGTCCGGTTTATAAAGTGCTCAAAGAAGAGCACGCCTCGCCCCGGGCCCGGCTGAAACTGATTCAGGCATACAAGAACAAAACCCTGCCCACTTCGCCGGTTCTGCAGGAGCTGGTCTCCAAATGCCTCATGTGCGGGCGGTGTGCGGCCATGTGCCCTTCGGGCATCAATCACTACGGCAAATTCATGGAAATGCGCCGGGAGATGGCCGCGGCCCACGGCGACAAAATCGAGATTCGCAGCCTGGTGTTCATGCTGGCCCGGGAATACCGGCTGCGGGCCGCCGCCGGAGTCGCGCGGATCGGGCGGGGACTGCTGCCGGCCTCCTTTCAGAAGAAAAGCCGGTTGGGGAATATCCCCCTCGACCGGTTTCCGGAGCTGCCAAAGACCGCTTTGCGGGAGTCCCTGCCGGAGGAGATCCCCCCCAAGGCGACCGAGCGAGGGACGGTGGTCTATTTCACCGGATGCGCCACCAACCATCTGTTTGCGGATACCGGCCATGCCGCGGTCCGGGTTCTGACCGCCATGGGCTATCGGGTGCGGATTCCCGAAGATCAGACCTGCTGCGCCCTGCCCATGCTGTTCCACGGCGCCGCAGACCAGGCCGGAAACAGTATTCAGGCCAATATTCAGGCGCTGGAGACTGCGGGAGATGATCCCATATTGGTGGACTGCGCCACCTGCGGCACCGCCCTGAAGAAGGAGTATCCACTGCTTTGCGATACCCTGCACCTCGATCCACAGGCGGTGGCGGGGATCGCCGCCCGGGTCTTCCACATTACCCCGTTTGTATTGGACCATCTGGATGAACTCGATTTTCCCCGTACAAACACGGCCCTGAAGGTCACCAGCCACACCCCTTGCCACCGAAAGCACGGCTTCGGCGGGGAGGATGTGGTGGCGCGGCTGCTGAAAAAGCTGCCCGGGGTGGATTATCGACCGGCCCCGGATGCCGAGGAATGCTGCGGGGGCGGCGGCACCTTTTTTTATGAGTATCCGGAGATTTCAAAGAAGATGGTGGATAAGAAGGTTGCTTCGGCCCAGGCCACCGGCGCCGATATCTGGGTAACCGACTGCCCGGTGTGCCGGATCAACCTGGCCGGAAACCTGAAAGGCGAGACGCCCATGCGGGTCATTCATCCGTTGGAACTGATCGATATGCAGCTGGGGCGGTCATGAAAATTTCCCTGAAACAGGGATACGGCGCTTTGGATTTGTCCGTGCCCGATGACAAAATCCTGGATGTCGTCACCGGCCGGGAGGCGCCGGCCCTGGATGTGGAACGGGCGGCGGAGATCATCGAAGCCGGCATTCGGGAAACCGCACCGGCCGATATCCGCACCCGGAAAATCGCGGTTCTGATTCCCGATGATACCCGGCTCTGGGCCCGGGGAGACCGGTTCGTACCGGTGATCGTGAAAGCGCTGTTGGACCTTGAGGTTCCGGAAGACCGCATCACCATCCTGATCGCCCTGGGCACCCATGCCGATATTCCGCCGGCACGATTTCCGCTTCTGGCCGGGGAATTCTGCGCCGGGCGGATCACTATCCTCAATTCGGCCAACCGGAATCGGAACCGGCTGGTCTCCCTGGGGCACACCCGGCGGGGGACCCCGGTGGAGGTGACCCGAGAAGCCTGTGATGCGGATCATGTTATCGTCTTCGGCGGCATTCTCCATCATGTGCTGGCCGGTTTCGGGGGCGGGCGCAAATACATCCTGCCGGGGATCGCCGGCTATGACGCGATTCAACGAAACCACTCCCTGGCCGTTGAGGCGGACGGCACACCTCATCCGCGGGTCCGGCAGGCCGTTCTTGACGGCAATCCGGTCCATGAAGACATGCAGGAGGCGGCCCGCATTTTTCTGCGGGGTAAGACCTCCTGCTTTGCGGCGGTGGCCGCCAATGGGGCCGGAGAGTTGTTTTATGCCGAAGCGGGCGAACTCGACCGAACCTTTCTCAGGGGATGCGACCAGGTCAATCGAGCCTGTGCGGTGGAAGTCCCGGCAAAAGGCGAGTTCGCGCTGATTTCCGCGGGCGGGCACCGGACAGACGGGCAGCTTTATCAATCTACCAAGGCCTTGTTCAATACGGTCGGCGTTGTGAAAGACGGCGGGGATATCCTGTTTGTGGCCCGGGCCGATGAAGGGGTGGGAAATCCGGTCTTTGAAGCGGCCCTTCGGCGATATCGGGGCGATCCCCGGCCCCTCGGGGAGGCCCTGGCCCGGTCCTTTGAGATGCCGGCCTATGTGGCCTGCCGGGTCATCGACATGCTTCATCGGTTCCGGATCACCCTGGTTTCAGGGTTTTCCCGGGAAGAAACGCTGTCTCTGGGATTTCGATATGCGGATAACCTCCCGGAATATGTCCGTGGGCTCAAGGGCCGGGGATACGTTCTCCCTCATGCCGAAAACGTGCTGCCCCTGGTGAAAAAGACGCACGGGAGGCGGTAGATGAATGAAAAGATCATTTCCCGTAATATTCAGAAACTCCGAAAGCGACAGAAACTCACGCTTCAAGATCTGGCCGATCGCACCGGCCTGACCAAGGGGTATCTCTCCCGGGTGGAGCGGTCCGAAAAAGCGCCGCCCTATTCAACCCTGATTGACCTACCGCCTCAAAGCAGAAAAGGGTTCTGAATATGCAATCGACCGTCTATTATCAATCCGTCCTGCATGTCTTCGGAATACAGGATGCCGCATTCAGAAAGCAGGGCCGCAGCCACAATCATGGCATCATAAACGCTCAGTTGATATCGTTCCGCCAAGTATCTGCCGAGGTCATGGGTATGAATGGTCAAAGGTTCCACCGGGCAGACGGACCGAATGAGGAACAGGATTTCGTTGATTTCTTTCCACGGCATCGCCAATTTTCGCCGCGCCACATTGGTAATTTCATTCATTGCCTGCACGCTGATCAGGCCGCCCTCGCGGACAATGGATTCGGCGCGGTCCGCCTTTTCTGCATCTGCGGAAAGAAGGTAAATCAAGACATTGGTATCAATGAATATTTTATCAGCGGACATGCACATCGTCCCGGTCGAATTTGAAATCATCCGGTATTTTTCCCCGAAAATTTCTTAGTCTTGCAAAAATACTTTCTTTATCCGGTTTTTTTCTGATCTGAAAAACGCGTTCATCCGCGACCACCACTTCGATATCATCGCCTTCTTTTAACTCTAAAATCTCTACCACCGACGCCGGCAGCCGAATTGCCAGACTGTTTCCCCATTTCGAAACTTGCATGATGATTCTCCTTGGATATACATTCATATTGGTGTATATCATCCGTTCTTACCCGAAGTCAAATGTGACCTGCGGTTTCGCGGGAAAGATGATTGGGGGCTTTTACCAAAATCTCGAAGCTGATAGAATGAAAGCCGAAAAATCATGCAGAAGGAATCCATGGACCAGGATAGAGAAGGGATACATGGCTGGCGCCGAACAGCAGGCGAGTTGCCGGTCATACCGGTCATTCCGGAGGTGCGGCAGGCCCTTGCCGAGGAAAAAGGCGCGGTGCTGATCGCCCCGCCGGGTGCCGGAAAGACCACCTGCGTGCCGCTGGCCCTGCTGGATTCGCCTTGGCTTGCCGGACAGAAGATCATCATGCTGGAGCCCCGCCGTCTGGCGACCCGGGCCGCGGCGATGCGGATGGCGCAGCTGCTGGGAGAGCCGGTGGGTCAAGCGGTGGGATACCGGGTGCGGCTGGAGACCCGGGTGGGCACATCCACCCGCATCGAGGTGGTGACCGAGGGCATTCTCACCCGTTGGATTCAACGTGATCCGGAGTTGGCCGGCGTCGGCCTGGTGATCTTCGACGAGTATCATGAACGGAACCTGCAGGCGGACCTGGGGCTGGCTTTCTGTCTGGAGAGCCGCTCGGTGCTTCGGGAAGACCTTCGAATACTGATCATGTCCGCCACCCTGGTCGGGGAGCCGGTGGCGCGCCTGATCGGGGATGCGCCGGTGATCACGAGCTTCGGCAGAAGCTTTCCGGTCGAAACCCGCTACCTGCCGCCGAATACCGCCGCCTTGCATCGGAATCAGCGGATGGAAGGGCAGGTGGCCGATGCGGTGACGCGGGCCTTGGGGGAAGAAGAGGGCTCCCTCCTGGTGTTTTTGCCGGGCGCCGGCGAAATTCGGCGGACGGCGTCACTGCTGGAGAAGCGACGGGCAGGCTCCGAAATCGTCGTGGCGCCGCTGTACGGGAACTTGACTTCGGCGGAGCAGGACCGGGCCATTCGACCGGCGGAACCGGGACAGCGCAA
>JBKHDE010000053.1:0-23736 GCA_046541495.1 Desulfococcaceae bacterium | reverse complement strand
TCCGTCATATTGGCATTGATCATCGTCTCGGCCAATGAATGCCGCGGAGCGGCAACGGTATATAGCCCGGGGTTTCAACCCCGGGTGGGAGCCGTCCGCATTCAGGTCAGGAATGTAAACCGGATTCGGCCGGAAAGCAATTTATTTTACGGCGGCCGGTTTTGAAAAACAAGCATTCAAGGAAATCATGCCCGTCACCCAACCAAAACCGCCTTTAATCGTCATCTGCGGGGCCACCGGGATCGGAAAGACATCGACGGCCATCGCGCTGGCCCGAACCTTCGGCGGTGAAATCGTGGGGGCCGATTCCATGCAGATTTACAAGTATATGGATATCGGCACCGCCAAGCCCACCCCGGCGGAACGTCGCGCGGTCCCCCATCACCTGGTCGATATCATCGAACCCGATAAACCCTTTGACGCGGCCCGGTATGCCGAGGCCGCCCGCGGTGTGGTCGGAAATCTTCATAAAACCGGTATTTTGCCCTTTGCGGCCGGGGGCACCGGGCTTTATATAAAGGCCCTGACCCAGGGGATTTTTCAGGCCCGACCGGTGGCGCCCGGGGTGCGTGACCGCCTTCGGGCGGAATGCAAGGCCCTGGGTGCTTCGGCGCTTCATGAGCGGCTCGTGCGGGTCGATCCGGCCGCAGCCGAACGGCTTCATCCCAATGATGCGTATCGCATCCTTCGGGCATTGGAGATTTGCGAAACCACCGGAAAACCGATGTCGGCCCACCAGGCTGAACACCGGTTCGCGGAATCCCCCTATTCGGTGCTGAAGATCGGTCTGGAGATGGACCGGGCGGCTTTATACGACCGAATCAATCGGCGGGTGGAGATGATGCTTGAGGCCGGGCTGCTGAAAGAGGTGCAAAAACTGCTGGAGATGGGGTATGATCCGGAATTGAAGGCCATGCAGTCCATCGGGTACCGCCACATGGTCGATTATCTGCAAGGCCGGTTGCGCTGGGAGGAAGCGGTGAGAACGTTGAAGCGGGATACCCGCCGATATGCCAAACGCCAGTTCACCTGGTTTCGAAAAGATACGGCAGTGAATTGGTTTTCGCCGGACGCCGTGGACGCGATTCGACTGAAAATAAAAAATTTCTTGCAACCGCCGTCAATTTATACCAATATAATGCCCGATCATTCTTGAGGCGATTCTTGCCTCGAAGGCTTGGGGGTAAAAATGAACACCTATATCGGTTTGATTTCCTTGGGGGTATTCGCCGTCGGGTTGTCGGCGTATCTGCCTATTGTGATTCCGACGACGACCATTTCCGTGGTCACCATTATTTTCGCCGCGGTGTTTACGCTGCTGATCACCTTTATGGTGACCAAGAAGTGGATGGAAGAGCAGTACGAACTCAAGAGCCGCAAGCTCAAGGAGGAAAACGATCGGCGGATTCGGCGGTTGAAAAAAGAGCATGACACCACCACCCTTGAAAAGACCATCCGCGACGGCACCCAGACCCTGATCAAAAACGCCCTCGATTACTTCAAAATCGAAAACATTAAAAACGAGATCGGGACCTCCGCCGCCATCGAAAACCTTCAGCTCGACAAGTACGGCCAGATCATCGAGCTGCTGGCCGATTTTTCCCTGATTCTGCCCGACATCAAAGAAAATCAGAAGATCGTCGAGGATGAGATCACCCACCAGATCAAGATCTACACCATCGATGAAAATCCCTTCGCGCTGTTTCTCGAGCGGATTATGCAAAAGTACATTGTCACGGTGAACAAGAAGATCAAGGAAAAGATCGAATTCGAAATCATGGAATCGATGAAGATCTGCCCCCAGTGCGCCGAAAAGGTGTTGCCCAAGGCCAAGGTCTGCAAGCACTGCGGCCACAAATTTCAGTATATTTCACGGTCCACCGCCCATCGCACCATCGCCCTGGATCGGGTGGACCGGGGCAAGAAGTATTACAAGTTGGGCCAGTACCCCGAAGCCCTCAAGGAGTTCGACACCGCCATCGAACTCAAGGGCAATTACGCCCTCGCCTATTACAATCGGGCCATCGTCCACAACAAGCTGGGGAACCGCAAGGAGGCGGAAGCCGACCTGCGGGAGGCCTCCTATCTAGGCCACAAAAAGGCCCAGGAGCTGCTCAACGCCAAGGGCATCGCCTAGCGGGGTTCATTCGATCCGGTTTCGGAGAATCCGATTTTAAGTCCAGGGATTACATCCCACGGCTTATAGACGGGTCAGGGGGCCCAGGCATGCACCGGATAGTCCCATTCCCGCAGGCTTTCATACAGGGCGATACCGACGGCGGTGGACAGGTTGAGGCACCGGATGTCGCCCGCAATCGGAATGTGATACCGGCCCTTCGGATACCGGCCCAACACCGCATCGGGCAATCCGCGCGTCTCCGAACCGAAAATCAGGAATCCCCGTCGGGGTAAAGCCATTTCCCGAAAGGATCGATCCGCCCCTTTGGCGAAGACCGCCGCCTCCTCCGGTCGCAGGGCCATATCGACCTCGAAGGATTCGAAATTTTCCCACACCCTCAGTTTCACCCGGCGCCAGTAGTCGAGACCGGCCCGCTTCACGTTGCGGTCATCCAGACAGAATCCCAGGGGTTTGATCAGGTGAAGCCAGGCCCCGGCTCCCAGACAGGTGCGCCCGATATTGCCGGTGTTCCAGTGCACCTCGGGATGGACCAGCACCACGTGACGTTCCGGTTCCGGCGGCCGGTCGAGTGTTTCGATCTCGGGGGTCGTCATCGGTTCACACCTTTTTGCCGCAGTGGGGGCAGTATCTGAATTCCGGATGGAGGGACCGCCCGCATTCGGGGCAGGCGGCCTCTGCTTTTTCTATGTATTGTTCATATTCCGGCCCCATCTCCTGCACCGCCCGTTCGCACCGGTCGCACATCAGAAAGGGATCCCCTTTTTTGACCCGAAAAAGCGGTATAAAAAAGAGGTTCAGGTAATGGTCCACCCGTTTATACCGGGCCTGGGCCAATCCGCAGACCGGGCAGAGCACCGGCTCGTCGTCCAGAATTTTGATTTTCGGGGTAATCCCGCCGATGAAGATCATTTCACCCTTTTCTTGGGATCGTCGGCCTTGATTATCGTTTCGGCCACCCCGGGATCTTTTCCCCGGCCCGGCAAGAACTCACTTTCGTTCAAACAGCTTCCCGGCCCGAGGAAAAGATCCCGGGGTGGCCTGCCTGTCAGTCCGGCTTGGCCGAAACGATGATCATGGCCGGATCGTCACAACCCGCGCCGGGGATTTTCGACCTGCCGGCGCGTGATCGGTGTTGAAAGATGCGTGGTTATCCGTTATGTGAATGCCATTGATCCATCCATAGCTGAGACCAGGCCATAGCTGAGACCAGGCCATAGCTGAGACCAGGCCATAGGTAAGATTAGGTAAAATTCGAATTCTTTGTCAAAACCTTTTTCATTCGGAGGGGCGCATGATCATCGATGTTCATACCCATCTCTTTTCCCCGGAGATTCGGGAGAACCGGTCCCGATACTTTCCGGGAGAATCCGCTTTCAAACTGCTCTACGATTCTCCCAAATCGAAGCTGGCGGGTGCCGGGGAGATGCTGGCGATGATGGATGCCGAAGGGGTGGATCAATCCGTGGTCTTCGGGTTCCCCTGGCGGAATTCGGAGGTGTTCAAGCGGGAAAACGATTATATTCTGGAGACGGTCGCGAAACATCCGGACCGGTTTATCGGCCTGTGCTGCTTCGACGCCCTCAATCCGGAGGCTCCCAAAGAAGCGGAACGGTGTCTCGAAGCCGGCCTGTCGGGTGTGGGGGAACTCGCTTTTTACGAATCCGGAATCAGTCTCAGTGTCTGTGAAGCTCTCGAACCGATTCTCGATCTTTGCCGGAAAAAGCGGTTGCCGGCCTTGATCCACACCAATGAACCGGTCGGCCATTTTTACCCGGGGAAGAGCCCCAATACCCTGGCTCAGATCTACCATTTGATCAAACGGTTTCCCGAGAATATCTTCATTCTGGCCCATTGGGGGGCCGGAATCTTTTTCTATAATCTTCTAAAGAAAGAAACCCGGGAGGTCCTTAAAAACGTCTATTACGACACCGCGGCCTCCCCCTTTCTCTACGAAGCCGCGATCTATTCGAAGGCCCTGGAACTGGCCGGTCCTGATAAAGTGCTTTTCGGGACCGATTATCCGCTGCTGAAACCCGCTCGGTATTTTAAGGACATGGCGGCATCCGGTATTTCCGAATCAGACCAGGCCGCCATCTGCGGCGGTAATGCGGCCCGGCTTTTCGCTCGGTAATAAAAAAGGGCCCGACCTTCAGTACAAAAGGGGCTCCGACCGCTCGAATACCGGAAATCGTCCTCTACAGTCGGATTGTTCATGAGGATTTCAAGCCCGCTCTTCAAATCCGATGTTCACTCTCCCGTTTATCCGGCGGGATTCCGCGGGGGGATGTTCCCGATGGCTTCCAGAATGGGCTTGATCTCCGCGCGATGCCGGGGCGGCACCATCAGGGCCTTGACCGGCCGATTCGGAATCAGCCCCCGGGGCGGATGCGGGAGGGCGCCCTCCCGGTAATGACCCCGATTTTCCTCGGCGCCCATCCAGAGCAGGACATCGAGAAGGTTGCCGGAATACCCGTCGGCGTCCACATGCTCGATATACTGGAGAATCACCGTATTGACGGTGACCACGAACGGGTCCATATCCGCCGCCCCGGTTTCACCGCAGTTGCGGGCGGAAACCATGCACCGGCATCCGAAAGGACGCACCCCGTAGAGGGTACATTCATTCTCCGTGAGCAGACCGCATTCCCCCCAATCGGGATTGCTTTCCTCTTCCGGCGGGTCCTCCCCGCGCAGGCAGATTTCGGCGATCTCATTGGTAGTGACCACCGGTCGAAACCGGTTTCCCTCGACACCGAATTCCAGACGGGATAACAGATCCTTTCGACCCGAGGCCGCCAGGGTCTCGGCGACGTGGTACCCTTCCAGGGTGGTCAGGGTCACATTGCGGGTGCAGCAATGGGCGCATCCGCGTTTGCAGGCGAGATCCCGACCCTCCAGGAACTCGCCGTAGACGGCGTAAATCCGCTCGAGAATCGCCAGCTTTTCGTTCAGGTTCAAGAGATACCCCGATCAAAAAACGTTAATAGATGATGCCGCTGTCCCGCTCGCCGCCGCCGGGGGTCACGATGCGGGAAGACTCCTCCTGCTGCATTTTCTGGACCTCTTCGACGATCTGCTGAACCGCCTGATCCATGGCGCTCGGAAACTCGGCGATGGCTCCTTCCAGGGTGGTGGCCTTCAGCGGCGCCTGCACCGGCAGGGGGCCGGAGGGCGACATGAGTTGGGTATGTCCCATGAAAATCGCGTCTCTGGAAGGATCATCGGCGCCGTCGCTTTTGATGGGAATCAGTTTTCGAATGGAGGCGATCTTGAGATCGGTGATCCCTTCCTCCCGGTAGAGGTTGTCTTTATTCACTGTAAAATCAATGCCATTCAGCTGAGCCATTTGGGTCTCCTTTTTGGAAATGAAAGTTAAAAGTTCTAAAGTAAGCCCGAATGGTCACATTTCAAGTTGACGCGCCGATTTAATCGCTCAAGGGTTGACTTCCGGCTGAACCCACCCCCGGGTCAAACACCTTGACATTGGAATGAACACCCTTTACCCTGATGGGTGATGAAACAAACACCCGATTTCGGTGGGAGGATGAGCCCGATTTCTGCTGGAGGATGAAAATGACAAGCACCGTCTATTTGATGGATCTGAGAAGCACCCCCAAGGAAAATCTGTTCGGAAAGCTGGAGCGGCTGCTGGATGCGGCGGGAATTGCATCCGTCATCTCCAAACGGGACCTGGTGGCGGTGAAGCTCCATTTCGGCGAAATGGGCAACACCGCCTATATTCGGCCCGTGTTTCTTCAAAAGATCGTCGAGCGAATCAAGGCCCATGCGGGCAAGCCCTTTCTGACCGATGCCAATACCCTGTATGCGGGCACCCGTGGGGATGCGGTCAGCCATCTGACCACGGCGATTCGAAACGGGTTCGCCCATTCGGTGGTGGATGCGCCCCTGATTATCGCCGACGGCCTGCGGGGCAAGACCGAAACCGCGGTGGCCGTAAACCGAAAGCGGTTTCAGGAGGTATACATCGGTACGGAAATCGTCAATGCCGACGCCATTATATCGGTGGCCCATTTCAAGGGGCATGAACTCTCCGGTTTCGGCGGCGCCATCAAGAACCTGGGGATGGGATGCGCCTCACGGAAGGGGAAACTGGCCCAGCACTCCACCGTGTCTCCCAAAATCAACGACGAAAAATGTGTGGGATGCGGAGAGTGCGAGGATCACTGCTCACAGGAGGCCCTGGCGGTGGTCGACGCCAAGGCCGAGCTGAATCGGGAAGCCTGCATCGGCTGCGGCGAATGCATCCTGATCTGCCCCAATGAGGCGGTGGAAATCCAGTGGGATCAATCGATCCCTGTTTTTCTGGAAAACATGGTCGAATATACCGAAGGGGTGCTCAAGGGGAAAGAGCGAAAATCCCTGTATCTCAACTTCATCACCAATATTTCGCCGGCCTGCGACTGCTACGGCTATAATGACGCCCCCATCGTGGGGGATATCGGGATCGTGGCATCCGCCGATCCGGTGGCCATCGATCAGGCCTCGGCGGATCTGGTCAACGGCGAATCGGCCCTGCCCGGCACCTGCCTGAAGACCAACCGCGGGGCCGGCGAGGATAAGTTCAAGGGCCTCTATCCCAAGGTGGACTGGCCCATTCAACTCGAATATGCCGAAGAAATCGGCCTGGGAACGCGACAATACGATCTGAAGCGGATCTGATGAAAAAGATGGAATCGAATGGGCCGACACAGGACGCGCGTTTCCTGAAAAACTTCATTCAAAAGGAGAGTCTTCATGAGCAAGACAGAAGGACTGAATAAAGTCGGGACGTCCGATCAGCGAATGTTCGGCCCGCGAAAAGTCATCGTGTGCGGGTTTCCGGCCTCGGAACAGCCGCATTTTTTGGAAGTACTGGAAAAAGGAGAGATGCTCGATATTCCGGTGATCTTCGTGACCGGGGACCGGGCCGAATCGCTGATGGGCGACATCGTGGAACTGCCGGCCGGCACCGGTCTTGATCAGGATTCGGATCTGGACCGGGCGGTGATCCTGTCCGGCATCAGTGAAAACGAACTCCACACCGTGCTTCGAACCTACCGAGCCCGGGGCCTTCCCGCGCCCCTCTGGGCCACCCTGACCGAAACCTCCGTCGAATGGCCTCTGTCCGAACTGCTTCGGGAACTGGCTTCGGAGCGGGAGGCGTTTCGCCGCACTTCAGGCAAGTAAAGCCGCGTCCGACCGGCAGCTTTCAAATTCATTCGGCCCCTTTCACGCACCAGGCGGAAAGGGGCCGATTTCTTTTCAGAAGGATCGCCCTTCGGGCATTTTCACACCCGAATCAACTCCCCGCAGACATCCTGAAGCGAGACCGACAACCGCACCCGGCTGCCGTTGAGGGCGGGGCCGACGGTGCTGAGGGCCTTTTCGGGGGTGTTGTTCTTTTCGCTGAGATGGCTCAAGACCACGTGGCGGAGTCGGTCGTGACGCAGTTCTTTGAGCAGGGTCCCGGCGTCTTGGTTGGAGAGATGGCCGGTCCGGCTTTTGATGCGCTGTTTGAGGTGCCAGGGGTAGGGGCCGTTGATCAGCATCTCGGGGTCGTGGTTGGATTCCAGGCAGAGGAGGGTGCAGTCTCTGAGGTGCTCCCGGACCACGGCGGTGGCGATGCCCAGGTCGGTGGCGATGCCGATCTTGGTTCCGTTTCGGCGAAGGGTAAACCCGGAGGACTCCTCGGCGTCATGGGAGGTGGAAAAGGGGCGCAGGGCCAGGGTGCCGATGGCGAACCCTCGGCCGCACTCGAAATGGTGAACCGTTTCGATGCGCCCCACCTTGTTGCCGGCGGCGGTCTGTGTGCGCCGGGTCATATAGACCGGGAGGCGATACCGGCGGGCCAGAATCCCCACCCCGCGGATGTGGTCGCCGTGCTCGTGTGAGACCAGCACCGCGGTCAGGTCTTCAGGGGAAAGCCCTCGGCTCTGCATCCGGCGTTCAATCTCTACGCCGGACAGACCCGCATCCAAGAGAATCGAGGTGGCGCCGTCGGAGATATAAATGGCGTTTCCCCGGCTGCCGCTGGCCAGGGAACAGATCCTGAAGTCGCAGGGATCCATCGAGGAATCCATCGGTGAAGAGGTCATCGAAGAGGTCATTGAAGATGTCGTCGGCCGCTGTCCGAACCGGAGTCTGAGGGGCTGTTGGGAGTGTTTGATGGCTATCCCTTTTTCGCCTGTTTCTTGATTTTGGCCCAGGCATCCCGCAGGGTGACGATTCGGTTGAAGATCGGCAGATTCGGGGCGGATGCCTTGTCCACGCAAAAATATCCCAGACGTTCAAACTGAAATCGCTCCCCCGGTCCGGCCTCGGCCAGGGACGGCTCCAGACGGCAATCGGGCAGGATTTTCAGAGAATCGGGATTCAGATGATCCGTAAACTCCCCTTTGGCGGCGGAAGGGTTTTCAGCCAAAAAGAGATGATTAAAGAGCCGCACCTCGGCCTCAAGGGCATGGGGGGCCGACACCCAGTGAAGCGTCGCCTTGACCTTGCGTCCGTCCGGCGCGTCTCCGCCCTTGGTTTCGGGGTCGTAGGTGCAGCGAAGCTCGGTCACCTCCCCGTTTTCATCCTTGATCACGTCGGTGCAGGTGATGAAATAGGCGTATCGAAGCCGCACTTCCCGGCCGGGGGCCAGGCGGAAGAACTTCTTGGGCGGATTTTCCATGAAATCATCCCGTTCGATATACAGCTCCCGGGAAAAGGGCACCTGTCGGGTGCCTGCGGAAGGGTCTTCGGGATTGTTGATTGCCTCCAGCTTCTCGGTCCGATCCTCGGGGTAATTTTCGATCACCACCTTCAGGGGCCGAAGCACCCCCATCACCCGGTTTGCGCGTTTGTTGAGATCCTCCCGAACGCAGTAGTCGAGCAGGGCGATATCCACCATGCTGTCGCGCTTGGCCACTCCGATCCGTTCGCAGAAGGTCCGAATCGATTCCGGGGTATATCCCCGCCGCCGAAGCCCGGAGATGGTGGGCATTCGCGGGTCGTCCCATCCGGCCACATGGCCGCCGCGCACCAGTTCGATGAGTTTGCGCTTGCTGAGCACGGTGTAAGAGAGGTTGAGCCGGGCGAACTCGATCTGCTGAGGATGGTAGATCTCCAGCTGGTTCAGAACCCAGTCGTAGAGTTCCCGGTTGTTTTCGAACTCCAGGGTGCACAGCGAGTGGGTGACCCGCTCGATGGAATCGGAGATGCAGTGGGTGAAATCATACAGCGGATAGATGCACCAGGCTTCTCCGGTCCGGTGGTGGGCCGTTTTGCGGATGCGGTAGAGGGTCGGGTCCCGCATCAGGATATTGGGAGCCGCCATATCGATTTTGGCCCGAAGGACATGCTCGCCGTCGGCGAATTCGCCGGCCCGCATTCGCCGGAAGAGGTCGAGGTTCTCCGCCGCCGAGCGGTTGCGGAAGGGGCTCTCCTTTCCCGGTTCGGTCAGGGTGCCCCGGTATTCCCGAATCTGATCGGGGGTGAGGCTGTCGACATAGGCTTTTCCCTTTTGAATCAGGGTTTCGGCAAACCCGTAGAGGGTATCGAAATAATCGGAGGCGAAATACCGGTGGGGGCCCCAGTCGAACCCGAGCCAATGGACATCCTCCTGAATCGAATCCACATACTCCACCTCTTCCTTGGCCGGATTGGTGTCGTCGAAGCGCAGATGGCAGGCGCCGCCGAATTCCCGGGCGAATCCGAAATTGACGCAGATCGATTTGGCGTGGCCGATATGAAGATAGCCGTTGGGTTCGGGGGGAAACCGGGTCACCACCCGGCCGTCGAACCTGCCGGTTTTTTGGTCTTCTTCGATGATGTAGCGGATGAAATTGGGCGGCGGGGCGGAATCTTTGGTGATCAGGTCCATGTCGGTGTTCGGCCCGTTTTTCGGGGTTTTTGGCATATGGTTACTCCTGTTCAAGGGGGCCGCCCCGGTTCCGGGGCAACCGCTGGTATTCGGAAGTCGGTTCCAAAAAAAGCGACGCCCCGTGGTCTCATCCAGTCAGCGGGGCGTGTTCACGGCCGGGTGCATATATCACAGGATGCAGGGTCCGCACAAGCCGGGGGATTCTGTTCGGACCGCGGCGCCTATTGAATCAGGGCGCTGACCTCCTGGTAGGATTCGGTAAAGATCTGCTGTTTTCGCAGCTCCAGGCCGATTTCATCGTCGATGTTGGTGTGCAGTTTTTCCATGATTACCGCGGCGATATCGGGCTCGTTCTGCTCGAAAAGCGCGAGCAGGTCTTCTTCGAGCTCCTCGAAATAGTTTTTAATGCAGCGCCGGGTGTAGTCGTTGATTTTGCCTTGAAGGTCCCGAATAAAATCGATGATCCGGCCTTCATAGATTTTCAGCACCTTTTCCATGTTCGATCCGTTGGAGGGGTTGGGATGAAGCATGTGACGGCCGTTGCCGTTGATTTTGGAATAGAGCAGCTTCAGCTTTCGGTCGTCCAGTTCCAGCAGATCGTTGAAGTTCCCCTCCTTTTTGATCAGATTCGATTTTCTCGCTTCGGACACGGCGGTTTCCGCATTGGCTTTCAGCAGTTTTTTGATTTCCTGCATTCTTTCCGGGCTGTCCGAGATGACCTCCTCCAGCTTTTCGGAGATCTCGAATCCCAACCCGTTGAGCCGGTCCCCGAATTCGAACAGAAAGACATCGCACAGGCCGTTGATGCGGGTCAGAATGTCTCGTTTGCTCAGCTTGTCCTCCAGGGTGAAAGAGAGCCCTTCGGGCAGCAGGTCGGATTTTTTGAGTTCGTTGAGCAGCTCCCGGGAGAATCGATGAACGATGTCCTCCCGCATCAGAGAGCGAAGCTGCCGGCGGAACATCTTGCCGATGGGCAGCCGCTCTTCGATCTTCTGGGGCAGGCGGCTCTGGTTTTCCAGGGTGTCCAGCCCCCGCATCATTTCATTCCGGAGTTCGCTTCGGTCCAGCCCGTCGATGTAGGTTTTGATCTGCTGTTCGAAATCATGCTGTTTTTCATCGGTCCAGAATTCGATGCCGGTCAGATGCTTGATGCGGATCTCCTTGATGCGATCCCGAACGATCGATTGAATACCGCTTGAAAACTGCTTCAGCCGCTTGACCAGTTCCCGGGCGATGAAGGAGTCCTTCAGGTTCTTGTTGTTGACGGCCGCATCGTGGTGGGGCTTCAAAATGCCCGTGAGCTTTCGGGCCAGTTCAGCGAGTTCGGCCTCCGCCTCTTCGTAGAATTCCTCCCCGGCCGTGGTGTTGAGGTAATCGAACAGCTTTTCTTTGAGTCGGCCGAAATCGCGGATTTCATCCGAGGCTTCCATCACCGACGCGACCGCCTCCGGAGAAGGGATTTTTCCCACCGATTTTTTCAGGTTGTCGAGGTGGTCTTTGATCTTTCCGTTCTCCTCCAGCTCCCCATTGGCGATCAGTCGGACCAGGAGGTAGTTGAGGGCCGACACCTTGAAAACCCGGTCCGGGGTGATGCGGAACTGGTGGGATTCGATTTTTTCGTTGAAGTTTCTCGACTCTTCCCGTTTCTGTTTTTCGCTGGCGGTCTCCCATTTGTTGATGACCCAGAAGGCCCGTTTCAGGACCTTGGGCCGTTGCTTGTGGATTTCCGAGAGCAGCTCGATCTCTTCGCCTTCCAGAAGTTTGAACACCGCCGAGGAGATGACGAAGGCCTTGGCGTCGTTTTCCACATAAGCCTTGGTGATCTTTCGGTGCCGGGGGTTGACCACCCCCAGCCCGGGCAGGTCGACCAGTACGACATTGTCGGGGATGTCGATGTCCCGCAGATACACCACCACCCGGTCGACCAGAAGCACGTCTTCATAGTCTTCGGTGACATACCGGCTGAGTTCGGAGATGCCGATCTCTTTGGTCTCTCCGCTGAACCGGGACCATTTTTCGATCAGCTTTTGCAGCTCCTCGAAGGATTTTTCTTTATTGAAAAGCCCCACCTCCTGGGTGTGGTCGGTGATGTCCCGTTGAAAAGCGAGGAGCAGGTCGTTGTTGTTCAGCTTTAGAAAATCAGTGGGATTTTTATGAAGCTCCCTGGAGATTTCTTCGATGTAGAGATTGCGAAGCTCGGTCCGGGCGGTTTCGCTTAAAAAATGGATGACCACCGAGTCGCTGTCGCCTTTTTTGATGATGGTCGGAATGGCGGTATAGCTTTTGGTCGCCTCCGGCAGAATGTTTTTTTCCAGAATGGCGTTGATGATCATCGATTTGCCGGCGGAGAAGGTCCCGAGAAAAGCGACGGGAAATTCGGGGGATTTCAGGCGGTCGATCCATGTCCGTTTCTTGTCGACGTACCGTTTCAGATTTTCGCTGATGTCGACATAGTCCTGGACCCTGTCGTAGACCTCGAATATCTTTTCAAATTTGTGAACAGGTTCCGTCGCTTGCATGGGTCAATCCTTTTGCTTGTCTGATCGGTACAAATTTTCGGGGGCGGCCGGTCCCGGCGGGGACGGCGGCCGCATCTGTTCCGGACGCCTCGGGTACAGGCACTGCGGCCGAGGCGCCACGGGCCTCGTCTTATTCGGCCATGGGGTTCACGGCCCGGTCGGGGTTCGACTCCGTCCGGCTGAGAATATCAGACACTTTCGAGTCCGGAAGCCACTGAACTCGGCCGGTTCCCACATCGTACATGGCGCCCACGACCTTGGCCTTGCCCTCTTTGACCAGATTCCGGACGGCCGGGCTTTTCAGAAACAGATTGGAGATTCCCTGCCAGATGTTCTCTTCGATCGCATACGGAACGATCTCTTCCCCTTGGATTTCCGGATGGTCTGACATGGCACGACGGACCGCAGGCTCAATACAGCCCACCAGCGGAGGAATGTTCCGTTCCAATGGCTGGCCCTTTCCGTGAACCGCCTGAGTGACCGCCGTAACGGCTCCGCATTGGGTGTGCCCCAGAACCACCAGAACCGGCGTTTTGACGTGGGCCAGTCCGTACTCGATGGAGCCGATTTCATCGGTATTGCACACATTTCCCGCGACTCGGATCACGAAGAGGTCCATGACGCCGGCATCAAAAATCCGTTCCACCGGAACCCGGGAATCCGAACAGGAGATCACCGTCGCATAGGCGTAATCGGCCTGGTCGGCCCGTCCGGCCAAAGCGGTGCGGTCGGTATCGGAATTGGGATGATTCGCTTTGCCTTCCGCAAAGCGCCGGTTTCCGGATTTGAGCATTTCAAGAGCCTGATCAGGGCCGGGTTTCGGGTTCACTCCCTGGTCGGTTTTTCCCGGCATTGCAGGGCCTTGGGCACAAGCCGCGAGGGTCCATCGGAGGATCGAGTGTTTCATGGATTTACTCCTAATTATCGGTCGGATTAATGAAAATTAGAATCAGCTGTGCTGTTATCAGGATATATTTATACTGTTCAGGCAAAACAGTCCACCCTAATTTTTTTAAACGCTGCTTCGGCGCGGCTTTCCATTCTTTACATCTGTAGGCAGGAAATACGGGAAATACCTGATTGATCCCTTCGAAAAACAGCGGTAATTTCTCGAATGAAGCCGTTTTTTTGCTCTACCACCCTTCCAAACCCGGGAGAAATGCCATGATTAATTCCAAAAATATTCTGCTGGTGTATCCCGAAGTGCCAAGCAATACGTATTGGAGCTTTAAATACGCCCTGCAGTTCATTCAAAAAAAGAGCGCCATGCCGCCCCTCGGATTGATCACGGTGGCGGGGCTGATTCCCGATCGGTATCGTCTGAAGCTGGTCGATCTCAACATCGAGCCTCTGGATGACGCCGACCTTCAATGGGCCGATCTGGTGTTCGTGTCGGCCATGATCGTCCAAAAAGCGTCATTGGAGGCGGTCATCGCCCGGTGCAACCGGGTCGGCGCCCCGGTAGTGGCCGGAGGACCGTACCCCACCGCGGGCCCCTCGGAAATCGACGGGGTGGATCATTTCATCCTCGGAGAAGCCGAGGAGATCATGTCCCCCTTTTTCGAGGATCTGGAGCGGGGATGCGCGAAAAAGGTGTACCGCTCCCCCGGCCGACCGGATCTCTCCCGCACGGTAACCCCCCGGTTTGATCTACTCAACCTTAATGCCTACGCCTCCATGGCGGTACAATACTCCCGGGGATGTCCCTTCAAGTGTGAATTCTGCGATATCTGGCCCATGTACGGGAACAAGCCCCGCCTCAAGCCGGCGGGGCGAATGACCGCAGAACTGGATGCCCTCTACGAACAGGGATGGCGGGGGCCGGTGTTTATCGTGGATGATAATTTCATCGGCAACAAGGGGCGTGTTAAAAAGGAACTTCTGCCCGCACTGGCGGACTGGCAGAAAGATCGTCGGTTTCCCTTCACCTTCTATACCGAGGCCAGCATCAACATGGCCGATGATGAAGCCCTCCTGTCCGGAATGAGCAAGGTGGGGTTTACCGAAGTCTTCATCGGCATTGAAACCCCGTCTTCGGCGGGCCTTCAGGAGACCGGCAAGGCTCAGAACATTCGGACCGATATGGAAGCCGCCGTTCGAAAAATCCAGGCCGCGGGCATCGGGGTCATGGGCGGGTTCATTCTGGGATTCGACAGCGACACCGAGGATATTTTCGATCGGCAGATCGATTTTATTCAACGGACCGGAATACCCAAAGCCATGATGGGGCTGCTGACGGCCCTGCCGGGCACGCGGCTTTTTCAGCGGCTTCAACGCGAAAACCGGCTGATCGGGGAAACCTCCGGAAACAACACCTACCATATGCTCACCAATTTCAAGACGTACATGGATCCTCTCCTTCTCAGCGAGGGCTACAAGCGGATTCTGGAAACCATCTATGACCCCGATCTGAAGAATTATTTCAGGCGATGCAACATTCTTCTGGACCGTCTGGGGCCGGCCCGAACTCTGAACCATCGCGGTGGTATCGAAAGCCTGAATATTTTTCTGAAGACCATCTTCCGTCAGCCCTTTACCCCCTATGGATACCAATACCTGAAATTCCTCATGCGGAATTTTTTCAAACATCGGGACCGGATTACGGAGACGGTCACCTACGGCATTGTCGGCCATCATTTTCATACCATCACCCGGGAGTTCCTGAAGACCCAGGCCATCTCGGCGGTTCTGGATCGAAAATACGCCTATTTTCGGGAGCAGCTCAATCTCTACTCCGATTCGGTCGTCGACAATTCAAAAGAGGCCATTCAACAGGTCATGGCCTTGTGGGAACAGCAGAAAAAGGCACTGGAAGATCTGGGCAAGCGGATAGAGAAAATTCATGTGGATTTTCGGGGAGATATCTATAGCAAGTATAACCGGATCACGGAACGGATGCGGGCCTCGGTCAGCCGGTTTGAGCAGTATGCCGATCGGTGCGGGGGCGCATCCACCTGCTGAGCGGCGATCAGAGGGCCTCGGGGGGGAACGCCACCACCCGGTCGATATTCGGGGCATCGGTCAGCAGCATCACCAGCCGATCCAGCCCCAGGGCGTTGCCGGCGGCTTCCGGCATGTGGGGCAGGGCCTCCAGAAATTTTTCCGGCAGGGGATAGACCGGTCGGCCGGTTTTTCGGCGGTTCGCCAGTTCCGCCTCGAACCGGGTCCGCTGCTCTTGGGGATCGATCAGTTCCGAAAAGGCGTTGCAGAGCTCGATCCCGGCGATATAGAGTTCGAACCGCTCCGCCACGGTGGGATCACTCGGCTTAAGCCGCGCCAACGCACCGGCGGCTGCCGGATAGTCGTAGAGAAATACCGGTTTTTTTTTCTCCAGACAGGGTTCAATCTCCAAAGCGATGATTTCATCGAACCGATCGGCCGCCAGTGCCTCGTCCAGGGAAATGGGGGAGAACCGCTCAAAGGCCTCCCGCACCGTCATGCGCAGCCAAGGTGTGCATAGATCGATCGTTTCATCGCCGTAGCGCAGCCGATCTCCATGACCCGCCTTCCGGGCCGCCCATCGAATCAGATCCTCGCACTGGGCCATCATATGGATATACTCGACCCCGGCCGTGTACCACTCCAAGAGGGTGAATTCGGTCAAATGCCGCTCGCCCCGCTCCCCCTTTCTGAAACACTTGCAGATCTGAAAAATCCGCGGATGTCCCGCGGCCAAAAGCCGCTTCATGCACAGTTCGGGGGAGGTCTGAAGATACCAGTCTTCGCTGGCCACGGCGTCGATGTGGGCTTCCGGAGCCGGGCCCGGCAGGCGGATCGGGGTGTCCACCTCCAGATACCCTCGGGCGTAAAAAAAAGCCCGAACCGCTTGAAGGATTCGAGCCCTTTGCTCCAGATACCGAGGGGTCACGCGCTCAGCCGTATCGTTCCAGGTTTTTGCGGAGATAGTCGTCCCGGGGGCGGTCCTGAAGCAGTACCTGGTCAAACCCCAGGTCCGAGGCCGTTTCATACCAGTCGCGGCCGGTCTTTCGGCAGGCTTTGCAGGCCTTTCGGGGAATGTGGACGGCCAGGATGTGGCGGCCCCGGTCCGAGGAGGAATCGATCTGCCAGGTGCCGCCGCAGTCGTTGCAGATGCGGATTTTTTCCTGCTGCTTTTCGATGATGTTGTCGGTGTCGTAGAAGATGGACCGGTTCTTTTCCGCGAACGCCTTGCCGGCCTGAAGCTCCGCCTGAATCTCCGTCCGGCGGCTCCATTGATTCAGCACCTTTTCGCCCAGACGCCGAATATAATCGGTGACGTCCCCGGATTGGCGGATGCTGTCCGGATCATAATCGGGCTCTTTGACCCGGCTGTAGTCGAGCCCGGCCATGGCCAGGATGATGCCGACGTTCATGTAGGGAAGGGCGCTTTCGATGGAGTAGCCCCCTTCCAGCACCGCGATGTCGGGCTTCAGGAGTTCGGTCAGGCGGGCGTATCCCCGGGCCGAGAAGTTCATGTTGGTGAGCGGATCGGCGTAGTGGTTGTCCTGGCCCGCCGAATTGATGATGATGTCGGGCTTGAAATCGGCCAGCATGGGCAGCACCATCTCTTCGATGGTGTACAGGAATCCGTCTTCCCCGGTATTGGGGGGCAGGGGAATGTTGACCGTCAGCCCCGCGGCGTTGGGCCCGCCCAGCTCGTTGACGAATCCGGAGCCGGGATAGAGGGTGCGGCCGTCCTGGTGAAGGGAGATGAACAGGGTGTCGGGGTCATGCCAGTAGACGTCCTGGGTGCCGTCGCCGTGGTGGCAATCGGTGTCCACAATGGCCACCCGGTCGATCCCGTAGGCTTTTCGCAGGTATTCGATCATGACCGCTTCGATATTGATGTTGCAAAACCCCCGGGATCCGTGGACCACCCGCATGGCATGATGGCCCGGCGGCCGCACCAGTGCGAACCCCCGTTCCACCAGTTTGTCCATCACCGAGATGCCGATGGTTTTGGCCCCGCCGGCGCTGATGAAGTGGGATTCGGTCATCACCGCCCATTCATCGGGCACGCAGAAGTGGACCCGCTGAACGTCTTTCACCGTGGCCAGATCGGGTTTGAATTCGATAATCCCGGGAATGTCGAAAAGCCCTTCTTCCATGACCTGATCCTGGGTATAGAGCAGCCGCTCCTCCCGTTCCGGATGGGTGGGGCTGATGGCCCAGTCGAAGGCCGGGAAAAAGACCAGACCGGTGGTATGTTTGGCTTGCAGCATAGGGTTACCCTTTCTCCGACAAGAGTTTTCGGGCGATGATTTCATAGCCGTGGATCAGACCCGGTTTGACCTGGACCCGGACCCGAATGTTCCGTCCGGCGGTGTAAAATCCCCGCACCATATTGAACTGAAGCGCTTCGGTCACCTCCATGTCCAGATCCGTCTCATCGGCGCCCATTTTGAGGGCCTTCTGCTTCAGCAGTTCAAAGGCTTTTTTCACGGCCCTTTCCGAGGAGAAGTTGCGGTCCACCGATTCCATGAAATCCTCCTCCGGCGCGGTGGCGACCTCCTGCTGGGTGTCGGCGAACAGGGTCACTTCGCAGGTGGTGCGGGCCAGGGCCGCGCCCACGGCGTTGGCCACTTTCCAACGGGGCACCACATCCACTTCAAAGGACGAAAGCTCCCGAAGACGGTCGGCGAAATAGGGGGCCGGCCCGCCCAGCACCAGAAGCTTGGTCGGGTTCACCTGAAGCCCCTCTCGAAGCTCGTGGACCGTGTAGACCGGTTTACTGTTGATGGCCTCCACCATGCGCTGAGCCTGGTCCAGAATCATTCGGCAGGTTCGGTCGAAGACGGCCCGGGCGGTCTCCTCCACGGAGCGGCCCAGGGATTCGGCCAGCGATTCCATTCCCTTGACGGCGGCCTGGCGGTCTCCGTCTTCTTTCATGATGTCCAGCACGTAGAGGGCGTCGGTGGGGGTCGGCAGGGGGCCGCCGTAGGCCAGGGCCGGCCCCTTTCGATCCGGCCCGATGGTGATGTCGCCGTCGGCCGCGCGCACCACGCTGTCGCCGCCCACCCCGATGGACCGGGTCTCCAGGGATCGGATCAGGGTCTTGAAGTCGCCCAGGGTGATGCCGACCGGATCCAGGAGGGGGATCCGGTCGAGCAGGATGGCCATATCCGTGGTGGTGCCGCCGATATCCAGCACCAGGCTTTCGGCCTCCGCCGAGGCAAAGGCGGTGGCGCCCATGACGCTGGCCGAGGGGCCCGAGAGAATGGTCTGCCCCGGAAAATCGAGGGAGGCGTCCAGAGACATGGTGCCGCCGTCGGCCTTGAGAATGTGAATGGGAATCACCAGCCCTCTTTGGGCCAGGGATTTTTTGACCGCCTCGAAAAACTTTTTATGAATCGGGTAGACGGTGGTATTGAGGTAGGTGGTGGCGATCCGTCGGGGGAAATTGAGGTTTCCCGAGATCCGATGGCCCAGAAACATTTTTCCGAAATCCGCCTTCAGTAGATCCTGTATCCAGAGTTCATGGTCCGGATTTCGAATAGAGAATTTTCCGATGATGCCGATGTTGCGGATTCCTTCGGCTTTGAGTTTTTCACCGATTTTTCGAATTTCGTCCTTATCCACCGGCTCCACCTCACGGCCCCGGTGGTCGATGGAGCCGGAGACCGCATAGTAATGAGGATTGGTGCGGTAGCGTTCCGGATCGATGCCGGGTCCGGCCGACACGATCATTCCTACCCGGGGATTCTGGTCTTGGACGATGGCGTTGGTGGTGAGGGTGGTGCTCAGGACCGCCCGGTCGATTTTGGCCGGGTCGATGCCGTCGGTGATCTTTTCGAGCCCCTTTAGGACCGATGTGAACAGATCCGATGCATCGGTGGGGACTTTGAATTCACGGATCAGGCCTTCCTTTCCCAACAGTACCACGTCGGTGTGTGTGCCGCCGACATCGAGTCCTATGATCATGATTTGTCCTCGGGGTGCATGGGTTGAGGGTTGTGTTTCGTGAAACGAATCTTCCGGTCGGTTGAACAGGCGGTGAAGATAATTCTGGAATTTTCGGCCATAACCCACGCGGTTTGTTTCACTCCCCTATCGGTTGTGACAGGTTCAAACAGGGATGCGCCCGTTTTCGGGTAGGGGTTCGGAAGCGGTCGATTGGAGTATCCACGAACATCAATGTAGCGAAAAAGCCCCGTCCTGTCAATATTCATCGCTATTGTCCGGGGTTGGCGCGATCGGCTTTTCACTGAATATTTTTTGTTTGCCTTCTTTCAGGGGTGGATTATAGTATGCCTTTTTTCTTTACGGCGGACCGACTTACAGGAGGATGAATCGGATGAAACTCGGCATTACCGGACTTTCCGGCTCCGGAAAGACCACGGTATTCGAAGCCCTGACCCAGCAGGTCGCGGAAGGGGGCAATAAAAGTGAAGACCGCATCGGCACGGTGCAGGTGCCCGACACCCGTGTGGATGTATTGAGCGACATGTACAAGCCCAAAAAGACCATCTATGCCCGGGTGGAATATTTTCTGCCGGGCCGGTCGGGCGGGGAGAAAAAAAAGGACCAGAACACCTGGACCCCGGTGCGCGACTGCGATGCGCTGATCCATGTGATTCGCAATTTCGGCGGATACGGCTATTCCGACCCCACCCCGGCGGCGGATTTCGCGGCCCTGGACCAGGATCTGGTATTGGCCGATCTGGTGGTGGTGGAAAAGCGGCTGGAGCGGCTGGAACTCGACCGAAGGCGCGGGAAACAGATCGATCCGGAAGAGCTTTCTTTGCTGGAGCGGTGCCGGGAAAGCCTGGAGCAGGAGATTCCCCTGCGAAAGCATCCGGACCTGGCCTCGGCCCATGTCCTCAAGGGCTTCGCCTTTGTGTCGGCCAAACCGATGCTGGTGCTCTTCAACAATGAGGATGATGACGACACCCTGCCGGATGTCGGGGAGTTGGCCGAAAAGGAAGCCTGCATGGTCATTCGAGGCAAGCTGGAGCAGGAGCTGGCTCAGATGACCGACGAGGAAGCCCTCGATTTTCTGTCCGAGTTCGAGATCACCGCCTCGGCCACCGATCGGGTGGTTCAGCGGTCTTATGACCTGCTCGGGCTGATCTCTTTTTTTACGGTGGGAGAAGACGAGGTCCGGGCCTGGACCATTCAGCGGGGGACCCCGGCCGTGGATGCGGCCGAGGTGATCCACTCCGACATCAAGAAAGGGTTCATTCGGGCCGAGGTGCTCTCCTATGACGATCTCATGGAGGCGGGCGCCTATGCCGAAGCCCGAAAGCGGGGCACGGTCCGGCTGGAAGGGAAGACCTATCCGGTTCAGGACGGGGACATCATCAATTTCCGCTTCAATGTCTGAGGCAGCCGGTTCTCCCGTCGGTCTTCAGTGATAGGTGGGCTTGTCGTCGTCTTTTTTGCCTTTGTTCCCGTCGATCACTCGGAATCGGGATCGTTTTTTCCGTTCAAACTGCCACTGAAGGTATCTCAGGCGAACGGCGCCGGGGTCGAACACGTTTTTCGGCCCTCGAAAATAGAGGTAGCCGAACAAAATACCGCCCAGGTGATAGGCCCCGTGGGGGTTGACCTTCGCCAAGAAGGTGAGCAGGGTGATCAGGACGGTGCCGTAGCTGATGTATTTGGCCTTGATCGGAATGATGAACATCAACAGAATGGTCGCCTCCGGATTGGAGAGCCCGAAGATGACCACCAGGGCCAGCAGGCTCGGCATCATTCCCAAAAAAGGCGCGTCAAAACCGGAGACCCTGCTGAACAAGAGTCCGCAAACGGCGGCGCCCAGAGCCGAGAGGTAAAACAGGATCAGAAACCGGTCCGTCCCGAGCAGCCGCTCCACCGGACTGGAGAAGAAGTAAAACACCAGACAGTTGATCAGAAACCCGATGGGCGCGGTCGGATCATGGATGAAATGGGCGGTCAACACCTGCCACCAGCCGAACCCCGGGTGGGAGACCGGGTAAAGCTGAAGCACCGGGACGACCGGGGCATGGAACCAATGCTCCAGCAGCAATTCCGAGACATAGATGACGGCGTAAAGGATCAGCAGTTTTTTCCCCAGCGGGGTGAAACCGGTGCCGAAGGAATAGCCGGCTCTCATGGGGCGGTAGGGCATGAATACTCCCGAAGATGCGATTAATAGAATGTTGTCGGTTTTCGAATGACGACTACAACGTATAAGGATAAAGGGAATCCCTTTCTTTTTCAAGGAAATTAAACCCACGGAATCGATCCTATGGAGTCGAAAATCTTCTGGCAGATCGGATCGGCCTTCGCCAACCGGCTGACGATCAACACCGCCCGGCGGTTCGTCTATCCCTTTGCACCGGTCTTGAGCCGGGGGTTGGGGGTGCCCCTGACGGCGATCACCTCACTGATCGCCGTCAATCAGGTGACCGGCATTTTCAGCCTTTTGTTCGGCCCTCTGGGGGATCGATGGGGATACCGGACCATGCTTCTGCTGGGGTTGGCCACGTTGTCGGTGGGGATGTTGATGGCCGGGGTGTTTCCCTTTTACGCCACCGTTCTGGCGGGGGTTTTTCTGGCCGGTCTGGCCAAGAGTATGTTCGATCCGTCCATTCTCGCTTTTGCCGGAAAACAGGTGCCCTATCAGCGGCGGGGGCTGGCCATCGGCATTCTGGAAATGTCCTGGGCAGCCAGCTCCCTGGCCGGCATCCCGCTGATCGGGCTTCTCATCGAACGGTTCGGGTGGCGCTCCCCCTTTTTCGTTCTCGGGGGTCTGGGGATCATCGGGGGCATGGTCCTGATGGCGGTAATGCCCAGGGAGCGGACCCATTCGGTCTCCGCCGCAAAGGGGATCCAACTTCGAAAGGCCTGGGGAATGCTGGCCCGGGAAAAATCGGCCCTGGGGGCGCTGGGCTTCGCCCTGTGCATCTGCGGGGCCAACGACAATCTCTTCGTGATCTATGGGGTCTGGCTGGAGAAGTCCTTCGGACTGACCGTGGTCGCCCTGGGCCTGGCCACCACCGTAATCGGGGCGGCCGAATTAGCCGGAGAGGGGCTGATCGCCGCCCTGGCCGACCGGCTGGGGCTGAAACAGTCGGTGATCCTGGGGGCGGTGCTGGCCGGGCTCAGCTATGCGGCCCTGCCGATTTTGAATCAGAGCCTTCCCCTGGCGCTGACCGGCCTGTTTCTCACCTTTCTGACCGTGGAATTCACCATCGTGGCCTCCATCTCCTTTTTCACCGAAGTCCTGCCCGACGCCCGCGGCACCATGATGGCCGGCTACCTGGCCGCCGCCAGCATCGGCCGGGTCTGCGGCGCCATGCTCGCCGGCCCCCTCTGGCTTCTGGGGGGGCTGCCCGCCATCGGGGCGGTCTCCGCCGTCATTACGGGTTTGGGACTGGTATCCTTGCTATGGGGATTGCACCATCGGGAACCGGCCTTGGATGGGGTGGAAGAGGGTGGCGGGTTGTAAGATTACCGAGATTCTGCTTGGGTGATGGTGAAAATGAGGATATTCGTGCCCAAAATTTTCATGATTGAACCTATTCTATGGGTATGGCATGATGGATTGTATGGAACAGAACGACGAGAAAAAATAGGATCAATACAAATGAACTATTCTTCTGTTGTGAGTCATTTAGGGGGATGAAATGGAAGCTGTGAGATTAATAGAAGAGCCCAAAAATGGTATGATAACCATTCGTCTGCCTGAAAAACTAAGGGGCAATAAGAAAGTTGAAGTTATTATTCTTCCCGTCGAAGACGCTGCCGATCCCAAAAAACCGTTTGATATATCGAAATTTAGAGGAGTTTGGAAAGATGCGGACATTGATGTGGCAGAAATAAGCAGGAGAATGAGGGAAGAATGGAAAAGAGATTTCTAAACGATACCAACATTCTCATCTATTTTCTCAAGGATGAAATACCCCTTCCTGCTCTGGCTCGCCATGGTTTTCTATCTTCAGAACCGTTCTTTATATCTGTAATTTCTCAAATCGAATTTCTCGGATGGGATGGGTTTTCGCCGGAACAATTCGAACTGGCACGAAGTTTTTTAGACGGTGCAAAGATAATCCCAATAGATGAAGACATCGTCACCCAAGCGATACAATTGAGAAGAAGTTCCAAGATCAAACTGCCGGATGCGGTCATAGCGGCAACTTGCATCGCACGCGGCATGATCCTGGTTACCCGGAATGAAAAAGATTTTCGCAATATCAGCGAACTGCAAGTTTTAAATCCATTCTCCGAAATTACCGCCGGCTAAATCATCCCACTCACCGTCTTGCGTC
>JBKHDE010000052.1:0-23801 GCA_046541495.1 Desulfococcaceae bacterium | reverse complement strand
TTAAGATAACCAGCGTGTGCTGGGGACGGCGAGGAGCATGCCGCCCCAGACACGCGGCGTTCGACGACAGGGAATATAGATGATCGATTTCCTTTCAGGCATAGTGGTTGGAGCAGCCCCCTTCCTCCTGAACCGACTGAAGCGCATTCCTCAGAACGATGCAGAGATCGCCGTGAGTTCTACTCTACGTCGCCATTTCAGTGGCGATGCCTACCATCTGTTGGACAATGTGACGCTACGCCACCGCCAGTCCACCACGCAGATTGACCACGTGCTGGTTTCACAGTATGGCATCTTCGTGATCGAGACAAAGGGGTATAGAGGTTGGATCTACGGGAATGAGGCAGATCGCAAGTGGACGCAGGTCCTGTATCGAGCGAAGTTCCGCTTCGGGAACCCCATACAGCAGAATGCCGGACACGTGGCGGCAGTTCGTTCCCTGTTCAAGCTCGAGGCGAGCACCTTTCACTCGGTTGTTGTCTTCTGCGGGCAACCCGAGTTCAAGACTGAACTTCCGGCCAACGTCATCCACTATCGCGACCTGGGTCGCTATATCGCAGGCTTCACAGACCAGGTCATCACGTACAACCAACTGGTTTACACAGTTGGGAGGATCGAGACCCAACGTCTATCCCGAAGCCGAGAGATTGACGAGCAACATCGCAATAGTGTAGCAGAACGATTGGAGCGTCGAACAAGACAATTCAGGCGATTCTGAAAGGCCGCGGAAGGCCTTTCAGAATCACCTGATTGTCGGCGTTCGCCAACATTAAAAGCAAAAGGAGTTGCCGTGCCTGAAATCTCTCGATTTTATGGAATTATAATTGCGATGTTCTTCGATGATCACAATCCACCTCATTTTCATGCACGCTATGGAAAAGCAAAGGTTGCTATTGAAATAAACAGCCTTCGAATCTTGGAAGGGAAATTTCCCCCTCGCGCATTGGGACTTGTTATTGAATGGGCATCTCAACATAACGAAGATTTACTGCATGCATGGGAATTGGCGAAAAACAAGCAACCACTTCAGAAAATTGAACCTTTAAAATGATGGAGCGTTCGTATGATACCAGATGTAATCTCAGCAAAATATATTGATGGCTATAAAATTGAGTTGATCTTCGATGACGGCAAGCAGGGTATAGTTGATTTTTCCAAATATCTTAAAATGGGTGGCGTTTTCGAACGATTTAAGGACTTTGAATATTTTAAAAATTTCGCTGTAAACGAGGAACTGGGAATAATTACTTGGCAAGATGAATTGGATGTTTCTCCCGAGACACTTTATTCGGAGGCAACCGGTTCCCCTTTACCTTCGTGGGTTGAACATTGATTGCCATTGGCGAACCAATCACTGGTGCGGACGCAAAAAGTCGCGCCGCACAGTTCAACCGTTATGCCCTTAAAAGAAGCTTATGACACGAGCGGATTACGAGAAAAATGCACAATATTTGATAGGTAAGACCATTTCTTCAGTCGAATATCATGAGATTGACTATAAAGACGGTAATTTTCATTTTTTCGATGATCCCCGTTTTGACTCTTTGGACTTTGGCCTAGAAATCAAATTCACCACAAATCAAGTGGTTTCTATCATCTGGGGTGCAGAATTTTATCAATACGGGATTTCATTGAATCACGATGCAATGTCTACGATCTTGTCTAACTCAAGGTCGCTTGATGTGAGTATGGAAAGTCGATGGCAATCTGTCCTAAATAGAACTATCAATTCAGTTGACGTGTATTGGTCATGGTGCGAAGAATCAGGAAAACCAAAAACACGAGTATATTATCCCCAGGATCTGCTTATTGGGTTTAATAATGAAAAACCTATCGTTATCTCCGCATTGGAAATACGTGAAGGGGACTGGAGTATGGGGATGACTGACAATATTACAGTTTTTTTTGATGTCGAAATGGCAAAATCATTCAAATGCCTTGTCGAGGCATAACCAGCCAGTCCACCGAATTGCCATTCCGCTGGCGCTCCATGGCAACCGGTGACCGGCGTCGTTCGCTGCAAATATTTCCTTGACAACTGCAACCCCTTGGGTTACATTGATTGTTATGATAAAATCCTTTAAACATAAAGGCTTGGAGGATTTTTTTTACACTGGGAGCAAGAGAGGAATAAAGCCTGAACATGCAAACAGGCTTGAACGAATCCTTGATCGCCTCAATGCCGCAAATGAAATTAAGGATATGAACTACCCTGGCTCTTTCCTTCACCAATTAAGCGGCGATAAAAAGGGATTTTATGCAGTTAAAGTATCTGGCAATTGGCGAATTTTTTTTCAATTTATTGATGGTGATGCATACGTTCTAGATTACGATGATTACCATTAGGGGGCATACCAATGCGCAGAATGATTAGACGCCCAACACATCCGGGCAATATAATAAAAGAAGACTATCTCTTACCTCTATCCATCACAATTAAGGATGCGGCTGAATCGCTCGGAATTTCGAGAAAAACATTATCGAAAATCATAAATGAAAGAGGTGCTATTACACCTGAAATGGCCTTACGCTTGTCACGTGCCTTTGATACCACTCCGGATTTTTGGCTTAATTTACAGAAGAATTTTGACCTGTGGCAAGCAGAAACAGAATCACAGGAATGGAAGAAGGTAAAGCCATTTCCACAAAAAATGCTTCATGATCATAACTCATCGCTTAACAGCGAACCAGGCGCTTAAGAGGGTCCGGGCGGGCCGTGCCACTCTCACAACCTGATGGCTGTTGGACAGAAGTTAAGGTAAACGCTGCAACTCAATCATTGAAGTATTATCATGTGGTTACACGCATCCTGCTTTCTTGAATTCCAAATTCCGGTTCCAACTCCGTTTTTGCTCATGTTGCGCCCCCGGAGCGGATTGCAGCAATGGATCGCACGCGAAGAGTACGTTTTGTCGCCCAGCGTACCGGCGGTTGAGTTCACAGACTTGTTCGGCAACCTGTGTCAGCGACTGGTTGCACCAGCCGGGTATTTTTCTGTGCGCACATCCGCTGATATCGAAACCGCGGACGCATGCGACACAGCTCCCGGGGCGCCGTTTGTCGAGGTGCAGCAGCTGCCCGATGAGACCCTGCCTTTTCTGTATCCAAGCCGGTATTGCGAATCGGATCGTTTCACCGAAATGGCTGCGTCGCTCGCGGCCGGCCGGGCCGCCGGCTACGATCAATGCAATGCCATCGTTGAGTATATCCGCAACACGGTACGGTACACACCTGGCCTCGGTCAGCAGATCATCAGTGCCGGCGAGGTAAACCAGGCGGGAAGCGGTGTATGCCGGGATATGGCCCACTTGGGTATTGCCTGTTGCCGAGCGCTCTCGATACCGGCCCGTCTGGTCGTGGGCTACCTTGAGGCGCTTGAACCGATGGATTTGCACGCCTGGTTGGAGGCCTATGTGGGAAACCGGTGGTACACATTCGATCCGACACAAGCCGATCTGCAAGGCGGTCGTGTGGCGATCGCTTACGGTCGTGATGCGGCCGACGTTGCCATCTATACACAATTCGGCAATCCGGTGGGACTGCTGAATATGACCATCAACGTGGAGCGAATGCCCGGTCCGCCATACTGAGGCAGGCCAGGGCGACACTTCGAACCGGCGGACCACAGTCGGGCATTTTGCTGCCGGTATACTACCCGGATGTGCACCGGAAGCAATTTCGTTGTACCAAAAGGGATGAATATGAGATATTCCGATAAAAAGCTTGAAGCGCTTCTTAATGATATTGAATCCGAATTTGCCGAGCGCAAAGAATCCTGGAAAGGTGATGCGCCGGATAAAGGGCGGCAAGCAGTCTGCGCATTTTCCAACGATTTGCCCGATCACCGGAAACCGGGAGTTTTGTTTGTGGGAGCCAAAGATAACGGAATCCCATCGGGATTACAGATCACGGACGAACTGCTCCGGGCGCTTTCAGATATGAAAACCGATGGTAATATTCTTCCATTACCTTCAATTATTGTGGAAAAGCGCATTCTCAAAGGCGCAGAATTGGCGGTGGTCACGGTGCAGCCCTCCGATACACCTCCGGTCCGGTATAAAGGGAGGATATGGATCAGGACGGGGCCACGGCGGGGAATCGCCACTGCACAAGATGAACGGATACTGAATGAGAAACGTCGCTATCGGGATATTCCTTTTGATATACAACCGGTGCCGAGTTGCAATTTATCCGCGCTCAGCCGTATTCAGTTTGAACAGTCCTACCTGCCGAATGCATTTGCCGCTGACGCCCTTGCGTCCAACGAACGGTCGTATGAACAGAAGCTGGCCTCGTGCCGTATGGTTGCTTCAGTTGATGACCCGACGCCTACAATACTTGCTATATTGACAATAGGCATAACCCCCAGAGACTGGATCAACGGAGCATTTATTCAGTTCTTGAGGATTGACGGCACCAGCTTGAGTGATCCCATTGAAGATGAAGGACTGATCGATGGGGACTTGGCGCAAGTCCTGAGGCGAATTGATGAGAAAGTGGATTCCCATAACCGAATTCGCGTCGACATCACCTCAGCGGATCGAGAATCCAGGATGATGCCCTATCCTCGGGCCGCATTGCAGCAGTTGATCCGAAATGCCGTCATGCACCGCACCTATGAAAACACCCATGCGCCGGTCCGGGTCACCTGGTTTAATGACCGGATCGAAATCAGCAATCCCGGTGGCCCGTTTGGTATTGTGAATCGGGAAAATTTCGGTCAGCCCGGTATCACTGATTATCGCAACCCCAACCTGGCCGACGCCATGAAGGTTTTGGGTTTCGTACAGCGGTTCGGCATCGGCATTCAGACGGCCAAAGCGGAATTGAAAAAGAACGGCAATCCTGATCTTGAATTCCAAATCGAACCGATGACCGTGCTCGCCATTGTTAGGAGACGACCATGAGTGTTCCTGTTCTCACATTTTTCAACAACAAGGGCGGAGTTGGGAAAACCTCGCTCGTCTATCATCTGGCATGGATGTTTTCCGAGTTAGGTCAAACGATTGTGGCGGTCGATCTGGACGCCCAGGCCAACCTGACAGCGGCTTACCTGGACGAGGATGAACTGGAACATTTATGGACCGATAACAACAACCCTTCCACGATCTTTCGTGCCATAGAACCGCTGACCAAGGTCGGCGACATCAAGGAGCCGTTTACGCAGAAGGCGGCGCAAGGCCTCTACTTTATGCCCGGCGATGTGGCGCTCGCCTCTTTTGAAGATACGCTGTCCGAGGCATGGCCCGCAAGCATGGCCGACAGCAACCTGTACAGGCCGTTTCGCATTCTCACCGCCTTCTGGCAAGTCGCCCAGATGGCGGCAAATAAAGTCGGGGCAGACATCATCATCGTTGATGTGGGTCCCAATCTGGGTGCCATCAACCGTTCAGCGATGATCGCCTCCGATTATATAGCAATTCCCCTTGGAGCAGACCTGTTCTCCCTTCAGGGCCTCAAGAATCTGGGGCCGACGCTTCGATCATGGCGGAGTCTTTGGAAAAAACGTCTGGACAACTGGAGTCAACCCGACTTTCGGCTTCCTAAGGGGTCGATGAATCCCATCGGATATTTGGTGCAACAGCATAGCGTGCGACTGAGCCGCCCGGTCAAAGCCTATGATAAATGGGTGAACCGCATGCCGGGTGTGTACCATGAGTATGTGCTGCAGGATTCCACAAACGCGGCGAAACCGCACGACGACCCGGAATGCCTCGCCACGCTGAGACACTATCGCAGTCTTATTCCCATGGGACAGGAGGCGCGGAAACCCATCTTTCATCTAACGTCCGCCGACGGTGCCATCGGCAGCCATGCTCAGGCGGTTCAAGAAGCTTACAAGGACTTTCAACAGATTGCGGCAAAGATTCTGGATAGGATGAAGCTCTTGGATACCGGGCAAGTTCGAGCATGATTATGAAATAATCTCACAACCATCCTCCCGGAACACCGGTCATTCGGGTCGCCTGCCCGGCGGCTCAGCTGATCAGGCAAAATAATGATCGGGCAGTTGCGCGGCCCCAAGGCCGCACTAATCTCAGAATTCAACCCCGATCGACGGTCCCCAGAAAATCGAACACCACCTCGGCCAATTCATCCGGCGCATCGAAGTTGGCGGCATGGGGCGCGCCCGGCAGAACCGCCAGGCGGCCGCGGGGAAGCATCCGGGTCGCTTCTTCGGCCCAGCGCTGGGGCACGATGGGATCATATTCCCCTCGAACCACCAGGGTGGGCATCTTCATGCGGGGGAGTTTGGTTTCGATACGATCGGCCAGTGCCGCTTGAAAGGTGCGGACGGTTCTGCGAGGGCCGCTTCGCAAATAATCCCGACCCTGGGTCAGGATGGAATTCAGCGATTCTCGGCGAAGGTCCCGCATCAGGCGCCACCCGTTTCGAAAAAGGCTGTGGGCCTGAGGATCGACCGTGGGACCCACCAGAATGGCCCGGCTCACCCGGCTGGGATTTCGAACCGCCGCCTCGGCGATGATCTGGCACCCGAGGGAGTTGCCCAGGAGGACCGCCTCATCGATGCCGATCCGGTCCATCCATCGGCACAACACATCGGCCAGCTCCCTGATCGTATAGATGTGATGCGGCTTGTCGCTTTTGCCGAAACCGGGAAAATCGGGCGCATAGACGCGGTGATACGGGGCCAGCCGCTCGGCGATCGGCACCATGTACCGGCTGGACACGCTCAGTCCGTGAACACAGACCACCGGCACCCGATCCGGAGGGACCGGATCAATGGACCGCCGGACGTGAAGGCGCATTCCGTCCACAGAGATCCAGAGGCTTTCGATGCGGCCCCGCGGCTCACCCATGGTTCACACTAGGTTTCCGAGCCAAGCAATCTTTCTCCCGTCCCTTTCTCCCCCGAAGCGGCATCAAAGCGAATGCAGGCTCAGTTCAGATGAACGGCCGAAGTCCGGCATCACCCCTGCTGCCTGGAAAGATCGGACCAAAGCGAGCTGCGAGGCCGCCCGCCGTCATCGATAAACTGTACCTGGCGGCGATGATAAGCCGGAATGATCTTTCCGGCGTGTTCCGGTTTGTTCAATTCGGCGATGATCAGACGGGCCAGGTCGCTCTGCCAGATCCGCCGCTCTCGCGCATTGACCAGGTAGCGGATGGTGATGTCCACCCAGGAATCGGCCAGGGAGACGAAGACCTGGGGCCGGTCCGGCACCGAGGAGACCAGGTTGGATTCCTTCAAAATCGTTTCGTATTGGCGAGCCGGTGTTCTCATACCCTCTCCCAGCAGATCCACCGCGATCTTTTCCAGCACCGGCAGGGCATAGCCGAGATCCGATTCATTGGCCACCGGTATCTGGAGTTCATCCCAGACATAGGGAAAGTCCCGGGTGAGGTTCACCACCGTGCCGGTCAGGATTTCATTGTTGGGGAAGGTGATCAATCGGCCCGTGGGCTGTTCGGCATGGACCTGACCGGGGGGCCGGTCCGGCCCCCCGATTTCCCAGAGGGTGGTGGTCAAAACGTCGATGCTGAAGACATCCCCGAAGATATCCCCGACCGCGATCCGGTCCCCCACCCGGTAGTATCCCCGAAAGGAGTTGAGGAGCCATCCGGTAAAGCTTTCGATGGGGGTCTGAAGGGCCCAGGAGAGGGCCAGACCCACCAGCCCGAGGGAGCCGACCAGGGCCCGGAAATCCCCGGCCAGGATGCTGACCGAGATCCCCAGGGTTACCAGCCAGAACCCGATCATCACCAGCGCGGAGACGGCGCTGCCCCGCTCCCACTTTCCGAACAGCCGCCGGATCAGCACCCGCAGCAGGCGGGCCAGCAGCCAGGCGAGTATGAGAATCCCCGCCACCACCAGGAATTTGGGAAGGTTGAACACGACCCCCTCCCACAGGTTGCGGGCCGCTGTGAGCGCCTCTTCCTGGGCCGCCTCGCCCAGGGGCTGCACCTCTTCTTCGGCGGAAGCAGCGTCGTCCGCAGCCGATTCCGTGGTCGACACGGCCGCAGCTGGATCGGAATCGGCCACCTGAGCATCCCCCGGTGCAAAAATAAGCAGCAGAAGCCCGGTCAGGGCCACCGCCAAAATAGTGGATTGCCGAAAGGCGCGTAGCCGGCTCCGGGCTGTGTCCATGGTTTTCCCTCGGGTTCGAGTTCGACCGGTGCGAACCCGCCGATGAGAGCCCCTTCCCCGCAGACGTGAACCCCTTGGCCGATGAACGCCCGTTCCCTGTTCTTGCCGCCGCTGCCGAAATCGGCCCGGCCGTCGCTGCCCCGTTCCCCTGTAAACCCGCCGCCTCCCATCCATATCAGCCCATCGCCCCTTTCCAGCTCATCGCCGTGATCAGCCCCCGAATCCCGGCAGCCGGAATTTCAATGTCACTTCACCGGTCTGCCGGTCGATGTTGACCATCCGCTCGTCCTCGCCGGTGGTTTTCAATTCCTCTCCGGTAGCCATTTCGAGCAGGCCCCCGAGAAATTTCATGCCGTCGTCCAGGATCTTTTCCATCTGCTCCGGAGACTGCCGGGGCGGAGGGGGGGTATCGGAGGGAACCGGCGGCCCACCGCTTTCAGCCGGGGTTTCGGAGGTCCGCATCGCCGCCGCCGGAAGATTTTCGGGAGAAGCCGCCGCCGCTTCATTCCCCGAATCCCCGGCCGAATCGAACGTCTCCTCGGCTTCGTAGGCCACCTCCCGCTCCGCCTCCCGGCCGAGCACCTCCGGGTTGAGGTAGTGGGGGGTATCCTCGGGGATGTCTTCGGAGGGCCTCGGCTCCGGAGTGGTGACCGGCTCCGGTTCGCCCATCATCTCCCGCAATCGGGCCAGCATCTGGTTGCGCTTTTCTTTGGAAAAGGTCACCTCATCCGGCCCGGCGTCGAAGACCCCGTCAAAAAGGTCGGTCTTAAGCTGAATCCCGGCCAGGATGGACTCTTCGATGCTGTACTTGCAGATCAGGTTGACCACGTTGACGCATCCGCTCTTCTGGCCGATCCGGCTGACCCGGCCGATCCGCTGGTTCAGTTTGGCCGGGTTCCAGGGCAGCTCGAAGTTGATGACGCAGTCGGCCGCCTGCAGGTTGAGCCCGGTGCCGCCCGCATCGGTGGAGAGAAAAACCCGGCACTCCGGATTGTTGGTGAATTCATCGATCAGGGCCTGGCGTTTTTTCACCGGCACCTTACCGGACAACTCCACAAAGCAGATCCCGGCCTTGGAGAGATATTTGGCGATGAGATAGGTCATGGTGGTCCACTCGCTGAAGATCACCACCTTGCGCCGGTTCTCCACCACCAGCTCGTCCAGGATCGATTCCAGCTCCTTGAGCTTGGGAGAGATGTGGGTCTTGCGGTCGATCAAAAAGGTGGAGTCGCAGACCCGGCGCATGCACAGGAGCAGCTCCTGAATCCGCCGCATGTCCATGGGGGTCAGGAATTTCTTGCCGAGGAGCGGGGCCAGGGCCTGGCTATAGCCGGAATGCATTTTGGCCTGCCGTTCGTGAAGATCGAGATAGTAGTTGTTGACGATCTCGTCGGGCAGGTCCTGAAGCACCTCCTCTTTTTTTCGGCGGATCACGATGGGGGCGAGCTTTTCCTTGAGCAGGCCCAGGTTGCGGTAGCCGATGATCTTGCCCTTGCTGGTGCGGCTCAGCATGAAGTGATCCGCCGCGAATTTCCACAAGGGGGCCAGCAGATCCGGTTCCAGAAACTGGACGATGGAGTAGACATCCTCCAGCTTGTTTTCCAGCGGAGTGCCGGTGAGCACCAGGGCATGCTTTCGGGGCAGGGACTTGACCGTTTCGGCGGTCTTGGTGGTGAAGTTTTTGATCCGCTGGGCCTCGTCCAGAATCACCAGGTCGGGCTTGAATCGGTGTAGCACGTTGACGTCCCGCAGCACCGCTTCGTAGTTGGTGATCTTGAACAGCCGGGGGTCGGTTTTATACATCTCCTGGCGCTGGGCCGCCGACCCGGCGATCACCAAAGCCCGTTCATCGGTGAACCGCTCGATCTCCCGCTTCCACTGCTCCTTGAGGGAGGCCAGGGTGATCACCAGGACCTTTTGGAACCCGAACACCTCTTTTTTGAGGATGGCCAGGACGATGGCCTGAAGGGTCTTTCCCAGCCCCATTTCATCCCCGATCAGAACGGCCCGTTTATACAATCCGAACCGGACCCCTTCGGTCTGGTAGGGATAGAGCCGGGTCTTGATGCCGGAGATGTCGGGCAGGCCCTGGTCGGCCATGGATTCGAGCTGGCGGACATGGAGGTGGTCGTCCAGGCGCCCAAGTACCGATTCTTGAATCCGCACCCGTTTGCTGCCGTCGAGCCGGTCCATGAAGGTCATGAAATCGGAAAAATCGGATCGGGAAAAAAAACCCTGTTCATCGAAGTAATCGGCCAGAACCGGGGCCACGTTCTCAATCTCCGATTCCGGCCGCTCATTGAACATGCGGGGGCGGTCTGCGGTGGAATCCCAAAACACATCCACAAAAGGGAACCGTTCGTCCTGAAGCCTGGTCTTGAAATATTGCTTCTTTTTCAGGGTCCGGGTCACCAGGATCATGTGCTTGCAGGTGTTGAGCCGGTTGGTGTCGAAATCGGGGCAGGTGCAGTGACCCCGCCCCTTTTCCGGATCATGAAGGGTGACCACATACTCCCGGCCCTTGGGGGTTTCCACCAGATGCTCGCCCTTGAGCATGTCGCCTTCGGTGAGGGTGAAGGCCTCGAACCGGGACCGCTTTTTGCGGTCTTCCAGGGCCTGGGCCCGAATCTCTTCTTCGGTCAGAAAATCGGGGGCCTGATCCTGCTCCAGTACCGGCACCTCGGTGGCCGCCGATTTCCAGGCCGCCAGCCGGTCCTGCACATCCAGAAGCACCGCCACCGTGTGTTTGCACCCATTTCCGGGAAAGGGGCAGTCGCAGCTGGTGTTCACCCCGTCCTTGGAAAGCTGAATACGGGTGGTGTAATCTCCGTAATTTCCGTCGACATCATAGACGAAAATTCCCTCTTCGGGGACCGACTGGGCGCACATGAAGGCGCCGTGCTCATAAATCCGTTCACCCCGTTTGAAGATGATGTCGGATTCGGCCACCCGGGTTCGAATAAAGGAAGACGATAGGTCGATCATCGTGTACAGCTCCATCTAATTGGTGTTGATAAAAAGGCCCGACCTCGGGCGGGCGCCGCCTATCATCCACGAGACGCGATCAAAGTCAAGCCTTGGCGGGAAAATAGACCGGTGAAAACAGAAAACCCGCCGAAAGCCGCCGCCCGGGAGTAAATCCCGGGCGGTTTGCCGATTTCCGTCGGGTGTATGGTTCAGATCATCACGCCTGCGGGCGCCGAAAAACAGCGCCTGCAGGCGGCTGGGTCGGTTACTCAAACGTGATGCGCGCCGTATCCACAAAGGGGGTGCCGTCCACCACCGCACGGATCACCGATTGGCCGGGCTGGCCGGAGCTGATTCGGCCTCGGGCCAAGCCCTCTTTATTGGTATCCCCCGGCTGAACCACATTGTCCACCTGTCGGCTGGACACGATGGTCGGCCGGACCCCGGGTACCGGGTTGGAGTATTCGTCCCGCACCTCCAGAATCACCTCGGAAAAGGACTCCCCGTCCGCAGGCAGGGTGGGATAGGTCACCCGGATTCGGGAGTTCCTGGGTTCGGGTTTGCCCGGCACAACGGTGACATAGGCCTCGGCCAGCAGGTCCCCGATTCGGGCCACCACCTTGCCCCTGCCCATTCGAGTGCCGCGGAACAGGCCGGGGTCTTCGAATCCCCCGATGCCGCCGACCGCTTCCCACTCGACCGCGGCATTGGAAATGGAGACCGGGTTCTCTTCCACATCCACCCCGCTCACCTCGAACTGCTGGGTGGTATCGGAGTTGACGGTGACCGGGTTGGGTTCGATATAGAGGCTGTAGAGTTTGCCCGATTCCACCTCGATGATCTTCTTGGCGACGATGTCGTCTGTGGAGGCCACCACCAGGCCGGAGCCGGCGGTTCGGGCGCTGAACCGACCGGTCTCTTCGTCGATGCGGCCGATATTCTGCGACACCGACCATTCGGCTTCCGCCGGCACCTCGTTGCCGCCCGGGTCATGCCCGATGATCTCCAGGGAATAGGTATTGCCGGCCCGCAGGGTCTCCTCGGGCAATCGAATCTCCAGCGAGGTGAGCGGCCCGGGTTCCACAGTCACCGGGGCCTCGGCCTCGACTCCGTCGGCGGAGACGATGAGCCGACCGGAATCGGCCTTTTGAGCGGTCAACCGACCGGCGGCATCGATGTCGCCGATGGATGCGGGATTCAGCGTAAAGTTCGGCTCGATCTCGCGTTCATTGCCGTAGGCATCCCGGCCGGTCGCTTTCACGTCCGCTGTTTCGCCGGACCGAAGGGTGATCTCTTCCGGCGACAGGACGATTTCCGCCAGCCCGCCCGGTGCCACCACCACCTTGGATCTTCCTTCCACATCATCGGCGGTGGCCACAACCGCGCCCTGTCCGGTGCTGCGGGCCTGGAATATCGCCTCATCCGTGAGTTCCCCGATACCGTCTTCGGCGTCGAGGGACCAGGAGATTTGCGCCGGGGTCACGTTGTCATAGGCATCATAGGCGACAGCGGAAAATTCGGCCTCGGACCCGGCCTGCAGAACCAGGTTTTCCGGGCTGACCGCCACCCGATCCACCGGGCCGGGTGATACCCTCACCCGGGCCACGGCGGTGGCGTCTTCCATCCGCACCGTCACAAATCCGGCGCCCTCGGTAATGGCCTTGAAATTCCCGGCCTTGTTGACGGTGCCGATATCGCCGCTGGCGGACCAGGCCGGCTCCAGATCCAGCGGATTGCCCTGGGAGTCGAACCCTTCGGCGGTGAATCCCTGGTGTTCGCCTGCGCGCAGGTCCGCCGAGGTCGGCTCGATGGTGACGGTGTGGATGGGACCCGTTTCCACCGTGACGCTGGATTGGGCCGCGGCATCTCCGGCCAGCAGTTTGACCGGACCCTGACCGGCCTTTCGAGCTTTGAACCGATTCTGATCATCCACCGATCCAATATTGTCGGGAATTTCCCATTGTATGTCTGGGGTCGGGATCAGGTTGCCGTTGGCGTCCCGAACCTCATAGGTGAGCGGCTGGGTCTTTCCGGCGGTTATGGTAAAGCTTTCCGGCTCTAAAGTGATGTCGGCGGGTGCGCCGGGGGTGACCTTCACCGAGGCCGAAGCCCCGATGTCTTCCCGGCTGACCGTCACCTTGCCGGAGCCGACCTTGACAGCCGTGAAGGCGCCGTCATCGGAAATCTCGCCGATGGCGTCATCCACCGCCCAGTTGAAATCGATCGAGAGCTCATTCCCCCCTGCGTCATACCCGACCGCGTCAAACTCGACCGTCGAGCCGGAGGATACCGTCTTTTCGGTCGGGGTCAGTTCAATGCTGTCCAGAGAGCCTTTTTTCACCGTCAGCGGAGCGGTTTCGGCGATGTTGTAGGCGGCGGCGATGAGCCGGCCTTCCCCCGCCTTTTTGGCGATCAATTCGTTCTGATCGGTAATCTCGGCCAGGGCTTCATCGGACAGATCCCAACTAACATCACCTTTCACCACATTGCCGAACCGGTCCTCCATGACCGCCTGAAGATCCACCGTTTCACCGGCCGTAGCGGTAATCTCTTCGGGAATGATTTTAAGGAACGCCACCTCCGCGGGCTGCACCTCGACCGCCGCACTGGCGACCACGCCGCCGTGCCTGGCAAGGATCTGGCCGGATTCGGCCGTGACCGCGGAAAAGCGCCCTTCCTGATTGACGTTGCCCAATGTCGAGGGTTCCACCTGCCAGTTGATGTCGACCTCGGTTTTGTTCTGGAACTTGTCATATGCCACAGCGGAAAAAACGACCTCCTCGCCCGCCGTGATATCGACCGAATCGGGCTCGATCTGAACCTGAGTGGTCTCGCCCGGCACCACGCTCACCTCGGTGCCCACCTCGATCTTCTTTCCGGTGCGAAGCTGATGAACCGTGGCCGTCAACCGGGTCTTGCCCGCTTTTTCCGGGGAGAAAACGCCCCGGGAATCCACCATCCCCAGATCGGGATGCATATCCCAGGCGACCTCCGCCTTCACGGTATTGCCGTAGGCATCATACCCCGATGCGCTGAAATTTTCAGCCTTGCCGGCGGTCACTTCCATGGGTCCCTGAGGGGTCAATTCGACATCCTGCATCTCTGCAGGGGCCACCGCCACAGTGCTCTCGCCCGTCAACCCCTCGGCTTTGGCTTCCACAATGGTGCTGCCCGATGTTTCGGCGGTAAAGACACCGGTCGCATCGATGTCGCCCAGGTCCTCCCGAATGGAAAATTCCGGGTCCACTTCCACCACATTGTCGAACTTGTCGTATCCGGTGACCTCGAATTGTACGGTATTGCCGGCAATCACATCCACCGCAGGGGGCTCCACCAGAAGCCGTGCCGGTTCCGCCGGAACCACCTCGATATCGACCCCTGTGACCACGTTCTCCTCTTTGGCCAGAATTTCACCGGCGCCGGTGCGCAGCGGCATAAACTCAGAGGCCTCCTGGTCTACTTTCCCTAAAGAGGCGCTCAGAAACCACTGGGGAGAGATCGGAAATTTATTGCCGTACGCATCCACCCCCTGGGCGCTGAGCTGGACCTTTTCTCCGGCCGTAAAGGTGGTCTGCTCCAAATCGATGGTGATGTCGGACAAAGCCCCGTGGGCCACCTGAACCGGAACCGAAGCGGTCACTTCCCCGCTGGCCGCGATCACCTGGCCTTCCCCCACGGTTTCGGCCAGAAAGGTGCCGTCCTCGGCGATAGCCCCGATGTCGCCCTCGGTCTTCCACTGGATGGACGGGGTCAGTGGATACCCATAGGCATTGAAGGCTTCGGCATCAAAGGAGAGGCTTTGACCGGCCTTGAGATCCGCCTCTTGGGGTTCCACGGTGATCTTGGCGACCCGGCCCGGAACAATGGAAAAGGGATGGCCCTGACTGATCTCTCCATACCGGGCGAAGAGAATGGCGTTTCCGGGGGATTCCATTTTCACGACCCCGTCTTCTTCCAGGGCGGCGTTTTCCCCGGACAGGGACCATTCGGCTTCGATGGATATCTGGTTGTCATATTGATCGTATCCGACCGCCTGAAAATCGATCTCTTGGCCCACCTCGAACTGATCTTTCTCCGGGGTGATTTCGATCCGTTCCACCTGGGTCCCTTCAAGGACCACTTCCTGAGTGGTATCGCCGGATTTCAGAATTATCCTGTTTTTACCGGGAGAGAGGGTCACCTGAAATTGAGCCCGCCCCTGTTCGTCCAGGGTCAGTTCATCAGTGGACAATTGGACTCCCTCGGTCGGGGAAGAAACGGTGACGCGGTTCATGGCGGCGGCCTGGTCTTTCTCTCCAAGCCCGCTGACCTGAACGGTCACCTCGGATTCGGCCAGGGCCTGTTCGCTCTCAGGCTGCACCTCGATTTTGGCTACCGCCCGGGGCCGGACCTCGATTTCGGTGTCGGCTTTGACATCACCGACGGATGCGGTGACCAGGGTTTTGCCGGGGGTGGGGGGCATGGTCACTTCAAATTCGGCCTCTCCGGATTCGTTCAGGGTGACCGTTTCAGTGCCGACCTGCGCCCCTTCGGTCGGGGTGGAGACCTGAACCTCATGGTATCCGGCCGGCTGCCCTTCTTGGGTGGCGCCGGCGACGGTGATTTTCACGGTGGATTCAGGAAGGGTTTCAGCGGTTTCCGGCGCCAGCTTCAGATCGGCAATGGCCGGGGCTTCCACCGTAACCGTGGCCTGATTGGAAATGCCGTCGGCTTCGGCGATAACCGTCGCCTGACCGGGCTGTTCGGCCGTAAAGGCGCCGGTGCTGTCGATGGAACCGGCCTCTCCTTCCACCCGCCATTGCACGGAAACATCCTCCATCTCTTCGTCCTCGGTGGAAAGTGGAACCGCATTGAAGGTGACGGATTCGCCCACGGTGAGGGTTGTTTCCTCGGGGTCGATATCCACACTGCCGAGTTCCGGTTTTCCGCAGCCGTAGAGGCCGATCAAAAGGGCTGTTACCGGAATCAAGATCCCTATGCGCAACCAGTTATTCGCCTTACCGTCCATCAGATGACTCCTCCCCTTGATATGTTGATGATTTAGAAGTGGATCCCTATTTCTATCTCCTGTTTCTCCCCGACCTATGCCTTCTTTACGAAGCGTCGCCTTCATCGCATGCCTTGGGTAGAATACGACACGGATGTTCGAAAAAAATTAGCGCCTGAAATGGGTGGTACGAAACAAAAAAACGGGCCGGAATTCGATCCTTACGATTTTGTTTTTCTTATCATATCAAATCCTCTTCGTCAAATAAACAGGATTTATTCACTTCTGCGATTCTCAGCGGAATCGGGGTAGGAATATTCCGTTTTTAATGATAAAATGGAATTCGGAGAGGATGGAGAACGATATGCTTACCCCCGGGAGTTGAACGAAACCGGATTCTTTGAGGATTACTTCGACGGAGAAGAAGAAGCGGTTTCCCGCTTCTGGCAAGTGGTCAACCGGCGGCTTTCCGATGCGGCCTGAAGGATTGAGGTAGATGGACACAGCGGATGCGGTGGTGATCGGGGGCGGAGTGATCGGGACGGCGGCGGCCTATTATCTGGCCGAAACCGGCCGCAAGGTGACCCTGATCGAGCGCAATGGGATCGCCGCCGGCACCTCGAGCCGGTGCGAGGGGTTCATCCTGGTCAACGATAAGATGCCCGGCTACGATGCGCGACTGGGCCGACTCAGCCAGTCCCTGTTTCCCGGTTTGAGCGATGAGATCGGCTTTGACATTGAATGGAGCCCTCAGGGGAGCCTTCTGCTCATCGAAAGCGAAGAGGAGATGGCGGTGGCCGAGGATTTCTGCGGCCGACTCGCCGCAGAAGGGCTTGCCGTGCAAATGCTCGACCGCAGGCGGATTCATGAAATCGAACCCCACCTGGCCGAGGATATCCTGGGCGGCATGGAAACCGCCACCGACGGCGCGGTCAACCCCATGGCCCTGGCACAGGGGCTGGCCCGGGCTGCGCAAAAGCGCGGAGCCGCCATCCGCACCGGCGCCACCGTTCGAGATATTCGGTTGACATCCTCTGGAAAAATGGACCGCATCATCACCGACGGCCCGGATATTCTCACCCCGACCGTGATCAATGCCGCCGGCATCCGGGCGCCGGAGATCGGCCGAATGGTCGGCGTCGAGATCCCCATCACTCCCCGTCAGGGACAGATCCTGGTCACCGAACGTACCTTCGGTTTAACCCGGCGGAAGGTGATGGAATTCGGCTATCTGATGACCAAATTCGAAAAGGAAGGCTATCGGCGCCGGGTCACACCCGAGATGGAGGCCAACGGGGTTGCCTTTGTGCTCGAACCCACCGGCGCGGGCAACTTCCTGATCGGCAGCAGCCGCCGGTTTACCGGGTTCGACACCACCACCGATCCGACCGTAATCCGCGCCATTGCGGAGCGGGCGGTCCGCTTCTATCCGGCCCTTGCCCGGGCCCGCCTGATCCGCACCTATGCCGGGCTTCGGCCCTACACCCCGGACCACTTCCCCATCATCTCCCCCACCCCGGTGGACGGCTTTTTTGTAGCCGCCGGCCATGAAGGCAACGGCATCACCCTGAGCCTCATCACCGGCAAATTGACGACTCAGATGATCGCCGGCGAATCCCCCGACATCGATCTGAAACCGCTGCGCCTGGACCGGTTTGACTCGGAGAATCCTCATGCCCGCTGAATCCGCTTTTACCATCCTTTTCGATGCCCGGCCGATTCCGGCTGAAGACGGCCGAAGCGTTGCCGAAACACTGCTGGAAAACGGCATCCGAACCTTTCGCCGAACCCGAAGCGGGGAACCCCGAGGCCCCTTCTGCAATATGGGGATTTGCTTCGAATGCCGTATGATCATCGACGGCCGTCCCAATTCCCGGGCCTGCATAACCCCGGTTCGTCCCGGCATGCGGGTGGAGACGCAACAGGATGCGGATATCGAGGCGCCGAATGAAGACCGTTGAGGTAGCGGTCATCGGGGGCGGACCGGCCGGTATGGCGGCGGCTGCTGAGGCGGCCCGGCGGGGGGCGTCGGCGGCCCTGGTGGAGGAGTCCCCGACTTTCGGCGGAAAGGTGCTGAAAACGGCAGACCGCGGGCTGCCCCTTTCCCCGATCGAACGTTACGAAAAGCGAATCGCGAACCGTCTCTTGACCGATCTGCACCGCCATGGGGACCGAATCACCCTCATCCCCCGCCACCAGGTCTGGCACATTCAGGACGGCCGGGTTCTGGAACTGTCTCCGGTGGGGGGTGCGCCGGTCGGGGCAAAGCAGGTCCGGTGCAGGCGATTCATCATCGCCACCGGCGCCATGGAGCGAATCCGGCCCTTTCCAGGATGGACCCTGCCGGGAGTTTTCCCCCTCGGCGGACTCAACAGCTTCGTCAAACACGGCATCCTGCCGGGCAAACGCTTCGTGATCGCCGGCAGCGGGCCGCTGCTTCCGGTCCTCGCCCATAACCTGATTCGGGCTGGAGGTCGTATTGCGGCTCTCATCCAGACCACAACCTACAGAGAAATGCTTCGATACGTCTTTCCCCTGGGGGCAGGAATGGATGCCTTTAAGCTGTTTCAGGGGATCTACTATTTTGGTCGAATGATTCGAAATCGCATCCCGATCTACAATGGCGCCGCGGTAAGTCGGGTGGACGGCGAAGGACGGGCGGAAGCGGTAGGATTGATCCGTCTCGACCGAAACGGAGATCCGATTCCCGGGACCGAAACCGAGATCGACGCCGACGCTGTTGCGGTCGGTTACGGCCTGATTCCCTGTACCGACCTGACCCGGCTCTGCGGATGCCGGGAGGCATATGACGAAGCCTCCGGATACTGGCGCACCCTGCGGAACAGCCGAATGGAAACAACGGTGGACGGGGTCTTTGTGGCCGGAGACGGAGGGACGGTGAAAGGGTATGCAGCCGCGGCCCTGGAAGGGACCCTGGCAGGTGCCGCCGCCGCCCTTCAGTTGGGCTACGGCGGTGCAGATGATTCCGAAACGGCCGCCGTTCAGAAGCGGCTGAGAAAGGCGACCCGACTTGGCCGTGCCCTCGATCAACTCTCCGCGCCTCCCCCGGGCCTTCTCCATCTGATCTCTGATGAAACGGTGATCTGCCGATGCGAAGAGGTGCGGATGAAAGACCTCCGGCAGGCGGCGGATGCAGGAGCCCGGGACATTCACGATCTCAAGCGGCGCACCCGCACCGGCATGGGCCAATGCCAGGGGCGGTTCTGCGGACAGGTCGTCAATGAATTGCTTTGGGAATTGCTTTGGGAACCGCTGTGGAACCTCCCGGGTCGGCCGGCTGTGGAATCCCCCCGCCGGGATGTGTTCACCCCCCGAATCCCGGCCAAACCCTGCTCATTAAAAGACCTTCTCGCCACGGCGGAATACTAGGCAGGCTATTCCATGATATTTCTCTATACGGGAAGCTGTTTGAGCGAAAGCGAGTTCTTGCCGGGCCGGGAAAATATCCCGGGGTGGCCGAAACGGTGATCATGGCCGAAATCGGGAAATCAAGCCGGTGCTTCAAGCGGCGGCTTCCCCCCCTTCTCACGCAACCAATTGGCGGTACCCAATACTTTTTTATGGGCCAGGATTTTTTTAATCAACATCCGTTTTCTGGGAAAATCGAGCATCGACAATCCGATCACCAGGGTCAGCAATCCCTGCCCCGGCAACAGCAGCATGGCCAATCCCGCCAAAATCAACAGGACCGCTATGATGTTTTTACCCACCAGATAGGTACGATCCCAGGCGGACCCATGTTTGAAACTCCGAATGTCGGGTGAAGAGAGATAATTCCGAGGCATTTTAATAATGATAATGGGCAACCCGACCAGGCTGAGAACAAAAATGAGAAGCGAAAAACTACCCAATATCCACAATAAGGTTTCATGGGCCTGAACCCAGTCTGTTATCCACTCGATCATTTTCTGACTCCTCAAACGTCCGGATTTCCCAAGTGTAGCGGTGCAGGTTTCATCTGTTCCAATTTCGTTCCGAGTGCCGTGGCCGATACATTGGTATTTACAACAGTTCTTCATCCTGCGCCATAAGGCATCGCATGTATTCTCTTTGCCCTTCATGTAGGCGGCCGGCCTAATTTTTCGGCCCGGATGACCTCTTTTGATGCGAATGTACACAAAATCCCTTATTGCCTGACATTCGGAATTCTGCTAATTTTACCAGTTCTTAAGGGAGAACAGGGATACCTTGCCCTTCATCGTCCCTATTTACAGAATCCGAAGCAGACAAACTGACAAACTGGAAGCCCGCTAATGGTAGAACTCGGAAATCAGATACACCTCAATGATGAATGGAAAAAAGTCGAGGGCGCTCCGTGGCCCCTGGGCGCCACCTGGGTGGAAGCGGAAAAGGCCTATAATTTCGCGCTCTATTCGCGCTTTGCCGAAGGAATCAGCCTGCTCCTGTACACTGAAGAAGATACCGTAAACCCGGTGCATCAATACGAACTGAATCCCATGATCAATAAGACCGGTTTGATCTGGCACTGCCTGGTGCCGAAAAATCAGCTTCGGGGGGCGACGCTTTATGCCTACCGGGTGACCGGCCCTTACGATCGGAAGGCCGGCCACCGGTTCGATCCGGAAAAGGTGCTCCTGGATCCTTTTGCCGGATCGGTCTTCTTTCCGCCCGGCTTTGATCGGGACGCCGCCAAACAGCCGGGACCGACAGACGGAAAGGCCGTGCTGGGGGTTCTGCCGGTCCGGCGGGAGCCGTTTGATTGGCCCGACAATCCCCCGCCCCGGCACGGGCATGATCTGATCGTCTATGAGCTCCATGTCAAGGGATTCACGGCCCGGTCCAATTCCGGGGTGGCGCCGCAAAAGCGGGGTACCTTCGCCGGATTGACGGAAAAACTCTCTTATCTGAGCGATCTGGGAATCACCGCGGCGGAGTTGCTGCCCATCCACCAGTTCGATCCCCAGGAGGGGTCCTACTGGGGCTATATGACCCTCAATTTCTTCTCTCCCCACGACGGGTATTCCGCCGAAGACGACCCTACTCGGGAATTCCGGGAAATGGTCAAAGCCTTTCATGCCGCCGGAATCGAGGTCTGGCTCGACGTGGTCTACAACCACACCAGCGAAGCCGGCGACGACGGCCCCACCCACAGCTACCGGGGAATCGACAACCGCAGCTACTACCTCATGCGGGAAAACGGCGAGTATATCAACGATACCGGGTGCGGAAACACCCTGAGCTGCGCCCATCCCAATGTGCGGGCCCTGATCCTCTCCAGCCTCGACTACTGGGCGGTGTATATGGGGGTGGACGGATTCCGGTTCGACCTCGCCTCCATTTTCGCCCGGGATCTGAGCGGCGCCGTCGACCTGGAAAACCCGCCGCTGATCTCCGAAATCGGCCTGATGGGCTATCTACACGACCGGCGTCTGGTGGCCGAAGCGTGGGACATCAACAGCAACCTTCTCGGCCAGAGCTTTCCGGGCATGCAGTGGCGGCAGTGGAACGGTAAATTCCGGGACGACATTCGATCCTTTGTCCGGGGAGACAACGGCCATGTCGGGGCCCTGATGCAGCGGCTTTACGGCAGTGACGACCTCTTTCCCGACGGCCCGGTCGAAGTCTACCGGCCCTACCAGAGCGTCAACTTCATCACGGCCCATGACGGGTTCTGCCTCTATGACCTGGTCTCCTATAATGAAAAGCATAACGAGGCCAACGGTCACCACAACACCGACGGCACCGACGACAACCGAAGCTGGAACTGCGGATGGGAAGGCGACCAGGGGGTTCCCCAAGAAGTCATGGCCCTTCGCCGACGGCAGATCAAGAACTTCTTCTGTCTGTTGATGCTCTCCAACGGCACCCCCATGTTCTGCGCCGGGGATGAGTTCATGAACACCCAGCAGGGAAACAACAACCCCTACAACCAGGACAACGAAATCACCTGGCTCGACTGGCACCTGCTAACAAAGAATCCCGACATGTTTCGATTCTTCAAACAGATGATCGCTTTTCGCAAGACCCGCCCGTCCATTGCCAGAAGCCGTTTCTGGCGGGAAGACATTCGGTGGTTCGGGGCCGCCGGAGAGGTGGATCTGAGCGACCATTCCCACACCCTGGCCTATCGGTTGAGCGGGGCATCCCTGAAGCAGGGGGATCTGTACGTGATGATCAATGCCTATGAAGAAGATCTGAATTTTGAAATTCAGGAAGGGCAAAAAGAACAATGGCGGCGAATGGTGGATACCAGCCTGCCCAGCCCCGAGGATATTCTCCAGTCCGAGGTCGGGGTACCGATTCAGGGGCTTCAATATACGGTCAGGTCGCGGTCGGTGGTTATTCTGGAAAAGCCGGTTGAAAATCGACGGACGACGATTCCGTTTTTTTGATCACAACTCACCCACCCGCCCCCGTTACGGGGTCCGGTGCGCATTGAAATGAAAGGAGACCTATGCTTGAAACCGAAATCCACGTACCTCTTTTATTGTTTCTGACCTTTCTCGGACTGGCGGTCGCCGTACTCTCGGCCCTGGAAAATCGGGTGCAATGGATCGCCTCCCTGTGCGCCTTTTTCGGCGAAGGATGCCGAAGAACCGCCGAATTCACACTGCTGTCCATTCCCATCGCCTGGTGGGGCGTCGGATACTATCTCCTCTTGGGGGGAGTGGTCATCGGCATTCGGCCCCTGGTCTTCTGGACCGTCATGGCGGGAATCGGGGTGGAGCTGACCTTTCTGAAAATCATGGCCAACATTCGCGCCTTCTGCATCTTCTGTCTGCTCAACGCGGTGGTGGTGGTGTTGCTGTTTTTGGCCGTTTTCGATGCGGCCCGCCTCTGGGAAGCTCTCTCGATCATTCTCCTGGCCTTTATGGTCTCCGATTACCTCATCTCCCGGGAAAACCGGGCGAAAACCGCCGCCGCTCCCGAAATGGAAGCGACCACTGCAATCGCGGAAATCGACGGCGAAGAAATCCCCGCCGAAAAAGTGGAAAAGCCGCTTGCCGGCCGCATCTATGAACTGAAGTCCCAAATGTATAAACTGAAGCGGGAGCGGCTGGACGAGATCATCACCAAACGGCTGGTTCAAAAGGAAGCGGACCGGAAGGGCGTATCGGTACAGGCGCTTGTGAATTCGGTAATGTCCGAACAGAAAAAGGAAAAAGACACCGCCCCGGGTCCTATGGAAACCCTGCCCACCACCGACCGGGCCGAAGATGCCCTCAAGGGGTATGCGGAAACCCTTCGGGACCGCTACGACGTCCAGATCCATCTGGAGGAGCCCGACCTGCCTTTTACGGAGGTGAGCCTGGAGGGCAGCCCGACCCGGGGCCCGGCCGATGCCGCCGTCACCGTGGTCGAATTTTCCGATTACCTCTGCCCGGCCTGCCGTCAGGCCCACAAGATCACAAAAGAGATCAAGGACCAGTATGCGGGCAAAATCCGATGGGTCTTCAAAGATTTCCCTTTGCCCGCCCATGAAGGCGCCGATTTCCTGGCGGTGGCGGCCCGATGCGCCGATGAACAGGGAAAATTCTGGGAGTATCAGGACAAACTCTTCGCCGCCGAAGAACCCCCGAATACGGAACAGTTGAAAGTATTTGCCGAGGAACTCAATTTGAACCTGGATGAATTCACTCAGTGCCTGGAAAAAGAAACACACCGCTCCCGGGTGGAGTCGGATGTGGAAGAAGCCAAAGAAGCGGGGATTTCCGCAACCCCGACATTTCTCATCAACGGTCGGATGAAAACCGG
>JBKHDE010000051.1:0-23954 GCA_046541495.1 Desulfococcaceae bacterium | reverse complement strand
TCTTGACGCGGTCTTCCCAACGCGTTAGTTTATTCAGGAAAATGGAATGGCGACGCTTTTTTTCCATCCGTTCAACCGATATCTCCTCCCACCTGTATGTCATTGAATCGGTTTTCACACGACACTACAGACAAAAACCGTGAAGGATAAGCCTTGATGGCGTCAAAACCATTTCAATGACAGCATTCCCAAAGACCAAGGAGGGTGGCCCATGAATAAAAAACTCATCACTCGGTTGATAATCGTATCGGTGATTGTGCTGCTGGTGATACTGTTTTTCGTCTTCGATCTGGGGCGGTATTTTACCCTGAGCCAGCTCAAAGAACGGCAGCAGGAATTCAATCAATTCTATCAGAAAAACACTTTCACGACCCTGGCGGTCTACATGGGTATTTACATCGTGGTCACCGCCCTGTCTCTGCCTGGTGCGGCGGTCATGACTTTAGCCGGCGGGGCCCTGCTCGGGTTCTGGGTGGGGACCATCGTGGTCTCCTTTGCCAGCACTATCGGTGCGACATTGGCCTTTCTGGTGTCCCGTTTTCTGCTGCGGGATTGGGTCCAGAACAAGTTCGGCAACCGGCTGCGCAAGATCAACGAAGGCATTGAGCGGGACGGCGCCTTTTACCTGTTCACCCTGCGCCTGGTTCCGATCTTTCCCTTCTTCGTGATCAACCTGGCCATGGGGCTCACCCCCATCCGCACCCTCGTTTATTATGGGGTCAGCCAGATCGGGATGCTGCCGGGCACCATGGTCTATGTCAACGCCGGCACTCAGCTGGCCGAGATCCAATCCCTGGGCGGCATTTTGTCTCTGGATCTTCTGCTTTCGTTTGCGTTGCTGGGGATCTTTCCGTGGATCGCCAAAAAGGCGGTCTCCATCGTCAAAACCCGCAAGGTGCTGTCCGAATACGAGAAGCCGGATCGGTTCGACTATAACGTGGTGGTGATCGGCGCCGGGTCCGCCGGGCTGGTGACCGCCTACATCGCTTCGGCGGTCAAAGCCAAGGTGGCCCTGATCGAAAAGAAGAAGATGGGGGGCGACTGCCTCAACACCGGCTGTGTGCCGAGCAAATCCCTGATCCGGTCCGCCAAGATCCTCAATTATGCCAAACGGGCCGAAGAATTCGGATTCAAGTCGGCCCGGGTCGATTTCGACTTCGCAGATGTCATGGAGCGGGTCCAGCGGATCATTAAAAAAGTGGAACCCCACGACTCGGCGGAGCGCTACAGCAAGCTGGGGGTGGATGTCTACCAGGGCGAGGCCCGGGTGAAATCCCCCTTTGAAATCGAGGTCAACGGCAGAAGTTTGACTACCCGAAGCATCGTCATCGCCACCGGGGCCCGGCCTTTTGTGCCGCCGATTCCGGGTCTGGGCCGGGTCGAGTATCTGACCTCCGACAACCTCTGGAATGTTCGAAAACTTCCCGAACGCTTGATCGTGCTCGGGGGCGGCCCCATCGGCAGTGAAATGACCCAGGCCTTTGCCCGGTTCGGCTCCCAGGTTACGCAGGTGGAGATGGGGCCCCGGATTCTGAGTCGTGAAGATGAAGCAATCTCCGAGATGATTCGGGAGCGGTTCACGGAAGAAGGGGTGCGGGTGCTCACCAACCATCGGGCCAAAGAGGTCGTGATCGAGGAAGGCGGTCAAAAGGTGCTGGTCTGCGAACATAAGGACGAAGAAATTCGGGTGCCTTTTGACGAGATCCTGGTGGCGGTGGGCCGGGCCCCCAATGTGAAGGGTTTCGGGCTGGAGGAACTGGGAGTGGCGATCTCCAAGCGGGGAACCCTGGAGACCAACGGATTTCTCCAGACCAATTTTCCCAACATATACTGTGCCGGGGATGTGGCCGGCCCCTATCAGTTTACCCATACCGCAGCTCACCAGGCCTGGTTTGCCGCGGTCAACGCCCTGTTCGGGGAGTGGAAATCCTTCAAAGCCGACTACCGGGTCATCCCCTGGACCACCTTTACCGACCCGGAGGTGGCCCGGGTGGGGCTCAATGAAATGGAGGCGAAAGAGCAGGAGATCGATTATGAGGTGACCACCTACGGGATCGATGATCTCGACCGGGCCATCGCCGAATCCGAGGAACACGGGGTGGTCAAGGTGCTGACCAAACCCGGCGGCGATAAGATTCTCGGGGTGACCATCGTGGGCCCCCACGCCGGGGACATCATTGCAGAGTATATCGCGGCCATGAAGCACAACATCGGCCTCAATAAGATACTGGGGACTATCCATATTTATCCGACACTGGCCGAGGCCAACAAGGCGGCGGCCGGGGAGTGGAAGCGGGCCCATACTCCGGAAAAATTGCTCCGGTGGATCGAAAAATATCATGCCTGGAAACGGGGCCACAAAGCTGAAGGCGGGTTTTCCGGCGGTAAAATCATCACTTCCGACAACGAATGAGAAAGAGAGGATACGAATGAGCAAATTGCATGTGATCCTGGTCGCTACGGTAACGGCGCTGCTGCTGGCGGGATGTTCTCCGACCCTGAAACTGTTTCCGGATGCCCGGGACCCGTTGGAGGAATACACTCTGCAAGGAGACGGGGAGGAGAAGATTCTGGTGATTCCGGTCAACGGCGCCATTACCGACAGCCCCAAGCGGAAGGGGCTTCGTTCTCAGCCGGGAACGGTCCGCACGGTGGTCTCCCACCTGAAAAAAGCCGAGGAAGATGAGGACATCAAGGCGGTGATTCTGAAGATCGATTCGCCGGGGGGACCGGTGACGGCCGCGGATATGCTCTATCATGAACTGCTGGACTACAAGCGCCGGAGCGGGTCCAAGATGGTGGCGGCCATGATGGATCTTGCGGCCTCGGGCGGATACTATGTCGCCCTGCCTGCCGACCACATCATCGCCCATCCCACCTCCGTGACCGGGTCCGTGGGCGTAGTTTTCGTGCGCCCGGCGGTGACCGGACTGATGAGCAAGATCGGCGTCGACGTCAACGCCTACACCACCGGCAAAAACAAGGATATGGGCTCGCCCTTTCGGGACATCACGTCCGAAGAGCAGGCGATCATTCAAAGCCTGATCGATGACCTGGGAGAGCGGTTTTTGAAGCTGGTGGCCCAGCACCGAAACATGGATGCCGCGGCCCTGGAGAAGGTCGCCACGGCCCGGGTGTTTCTGGGGCCCCAGGCAAAGGAACTCGGGCTGGTGGATGAGATCGGGTACCTGAGCGACGCCGTCGATCGAGCCAAGTCTCTGGCCGGTCTGCCCGAGAATGCCCAGGTGGTGATTTACCGACGCACCGAATACCCCGAGGACAACATCTATAACACCGCCGCCCTGGATTACGACGACGGGGGTTATCCCTCGGCCTATTCCATGATTCAGGTGGCCCTGCCTGATTTTCTGCCGGCATGGAATGCCGGGTTTCAGTATCTCTGGTACCCGGGGGCGGACATCGAATGAGAGACGGAACTACCCCGGCCCCGCCGGTCGCCGACGACCGGCGGGCCCAAATCGAATCGGTGCTTCATCGGCTAAACTATCGGTGGAACACCCAGACCCTGGCCCTGTGGAAGGGGGCCATGCCGCCGGTTGCGGCGCATCAGGTCTATGACGGATACGACGATTTTTTTCGCCTCGAGACACTGGCCTATCTGGACCGGTTTCCCGACACCGGGGATGCGGTCCGGGTCAAGCACGCCTTCATCGACCACTATCTCCAGCGGGAGCTGCTGCCCATGGAGCTGGAGATGCAGTCCTGGATTCGAGGGGCCGCGGCCGATGTGGAAGGGGAAAAGATCTATTTTCAGGACGTGATTCCCTGGTGCCAGAAATCCTCCACCTATGAAAAACGGCAGCTTCTTCAGAAGGAATCGAGCGCCCTGTGTAAATTCCTCAAGCCGTTTGTGCTCAATTACTGGGAACAGCTTCTCACCCTGCTTCGGGAAGACCTCGGGTTTCCCGATTATGCGGCCTACTGCCGCCGGAAAAAGGGCGGAATCGATTACGAAGGCTTTTATCAGGGGCTGAAAGGTTTTCTGGAGGAGACCGCACCGCTCTATTTTTCGGCCATGGAGCGCTGGAGCCGGGAACGGTTCAACCGTCCTCTGCACCAGCTCACCCGCTTCGACGGCATGAAACTGCTGAGCCTGGAGCAGTTCGACTCCGTCTATCCCGAACCGGCCCTGACCGAGGTCACCGATTTTTTTCACGCCTGGGACATTCACCTGCCCGATCTGGCCGGGCTTCATCTGGAACTGGGCGCCGAAACCGGTAAAAGCGCCCAGGCATTGTCCATCTTCGTCAGTGTTCCCGACGAGATCTATGTGCTGATGCGGCCGCAGGGGGGATGGAATGATCTGGAGACGTTGTGGCATGAACTGGGGCATGGACTGTCGGCGGTATTTACCGATCCCGATCTTTCCCCGGTTGAACGGAACATGGCCACTCATTTCAGTTTATCCGAAGCGTATGCTTTTTTGCTTCAGAATATCGCCTTTTCCCAGCCGTTTTTGACCCGGCATCTGGAATTCTCTCTTGCGGAGGCTTCCGGGTTGATCTATTACAAGACGCTTCGGGATTTTTCGGTCTTTCGGCGGTACGCGACCAAATTTCTGGTGGAATACGAAATGTTCACCCGGGGGGATCTTTCGGACGGACAGCCCTATGCCGATAAAATGCTGGAATACACCGGCTTTTATTACCAGCCCGAAAGCCACCTGTTCGACCTGGCGCCGGAATTCTACTGCCTCGATTATGTTCTGGGATGGATGGGGGAGGCGGTTCTGGAAGCGGATTTAAGGCGCCGAGGCGGTGAAAACTGGATGTATCGCCGGGAAACCGGAGAGATTCTGAAAAAATGGTGGCATCAGGGGAACCGATATGATATTTTCCGGTTCGTCGATTTCAATGGACTGGACAATCCGGGGTTCGATTTACTTTTGAAGAAATGGGGGAAAGTTCTTAACCCATGAGGGATTTCTGTAGTTCCTGTAGGCTGATGGAGACGCCATGAACGAAGTGGCTTCTCCCCCTGAATCGAAAAGTGTTGAAAAGCGAACCAAATCCCGCATCAAGGCCGGACGGGATCCGCGTGTTTCCCGTTGGCAGGGGGCCCTGGAGTCGATGCTCACCCAGCTGGAGGCGCGGCTTACGCGAGGGGAAATCGTCACCCCGGAAACCCTTAACCCGAACGACTACGACCATTTTCAACGACTTCAACTGGAGCTTGACCTCCCCCCCTTTACCTATGCGGTCTATCTGCCGCCCGGGCCCGCCGACAAACTCAATCCGTCCGAGATCGTGAAGACCCTGGAGCGGGCCTCCGGTGATTCCCGCAAGGTGGTGGTCACCCGGGTGGATGATTTCAGCCGAATTCTGGTCGCCGAAATTTCCGCCGCCAAACCGGGCATCGACATTCTGGAAGACGCCAATCTTCTGGGAAGCCACAATTACAGTGATGCCGAAGAGTGCATCAATGATCTCTCGAAAATTATCTGGATCCATTTCCGCCATAAGGAACAATGGACCGAACCCGATTTCATTCAGTATACCGAGAGCTGGTTTTATCGAAGCGCCATTCGAAAACTGACCCGGCTTCCGGTCACCGCCAATTTTTCCTACCTCCACCACCCGGACTTGATCAATGCCGACATCGTCACCGCCGTGTTCAAACTTCTGAAGGCCACACTGGATCACATGTGCGCCGATCCGGACCGAACGGTCCGGATGACCAACGAAGTCAATCTCTACAACCCGGGAACGGTTCCGATCACCAGGAAAGGGTTGGCACAGAAGAACCCGCAGGAGATGGAATCCCTCCGCATCTATATCGAAGACAAGTTATTGGGGTTATTAAAGTTTTTAAAACGATGCGGGGTGGTCAACTTTCAGGGATTTTCCACCGCCGATCAACGGCGGTTCAAGCGGTTGTTCGCCCGAACGGCCGAGGAAATCTACCAAATGGTGCTGGCGCGGATGAAATAAAACGGAAGAAACCGTCGCCGGTCAGGACTGCTCTCCCGAAACCTGAAAGCGGCTCATGAATTTCCGGTCGATGTAGTCTTTGAGCAGAAAGGCCGACCGGCCCTGCCACACCAGCGATTTCCATTGGGCGATTCCGGTGCCATTTCCCATATTGAGTATCAGAAGAAAGGATTTCTGGGGCTTAAATGTTTGGAAATCGCGGCTTCCCGCCAGAGACGCGGATATGTTCTCGAACAGAATCGGATTTTCCCGCACCGCATACACGCCCACCCGGTCGATCGGCCGGGGATCGAAGGCGATGCAGTCTCCGCCCCCGTAAATCTCGGGAAAAGAGACCGATTGAAGGAACCGGTTCACCCGCAGGCCGCCGTCGTCCGCCACCGGCAATCCGGACTCCCGAAACATGGGAGACGGCGCCACCCCCACCGCCGGAAAGAGGTAATCGCATTTTATTCGAGAGCCGTCGGTGGAGACCGCCTCTTTTTCGGCGATATCCTTCAGGCCCACCCCTTCCCGAACCGACACCCCTCGGTCGGTCAAGCTCTGAAGGACTTTTTTTCGGACCCGGTTCCCCATTCCGGAGAGCAGGCGCTTTCCGGCCAGAAGGATGATATCGGCCTCTCCGTTCACCTGTTTGACCAGTTCGCAGAGGTTGGCCGAGATTTCCACCCCGGCCGGCCCTCCGCCGGCGATGCAAAGGGTCAGCGATGTTTTCTCAAGGGCTTTCTTCAATTCTTCTCGAGCCTGAACCAGAGAATGGATCGGTTTGACCGGAAACACGAAACGATTCCGATATGCTTCCGGAATATCAAAGTCGACCCTGCTGCCGGTGTTGAAGGAGACCACATCATACCCGATTTCCCCGCCGCTTTTCAGGATCAGCCGCCTGCCCTCGGGATCTATGCGAACCACCGCGTCTTCTAGAAACAGTCCCCCCCGGGATTCGGTCATCTGTCGAACATGGAACCGGATCTCCGCCGGGGTGTAGGCGCCCGAGATCATGCCGGGCCCCATGCCCGAATAATAATGAAAGGCGCCCTTGCTGATCACGGTGGCCCGGTGGCCCTGTTCGGTCAGTTCCGCCATCCGTTTGAGCAGGGTCAGGTGGGCATGGCCCGCACCGACGATGACCAGGTGTTTCGACATAACCGCTCCTGTAAAGTGTCATTTAGAAAAGAATACCACCGACTTCCTTTAGGATAAAAACAAGTGTACAGAAGTTTTGTATGAAAGGAAACAGGTGGAAAGAAAAAAAAGCCGGGTCTTCAAAATACGGCAATTCGGGCAGGGGTTAGAAGGGAACCGCCACCGGCGGGCTTCCCGGAACCTGGGCCAGGGTATAGCGGGACAGATAGCTCCCCCGCCAGTAGTCGTTTTCGGGCCGGGTGAAATAGGTTTGAAAAAGCCGCAGGCTGTCTTCTCTGAGAACATGGGGCGTGATCGGAACGGCCCTGTCCCCGTAAAGGGGCGGCAGGGCCGAGAGGTCACACCGGGTGCCGCCGCCCATGGCGTCTTCGAAGGCATAGACGATTTTGCCGATGCCGTTCAGGAGAATCGCCGCATAACACATGAGGCAGGGCTCCATAGTGCAGAAGAGGGTGATCTCGGACCGGCGGATGGCCGATTCCAGGTCATCCAGCTCCCGTAGGGCCAGGATTTCGGCATGGTCGAGTTCATTGGCCGGCCCCGCGGATGTGCCCCGCCGGGAGCCGGCGGCGATCACCTTTTCTTCATGCACCAGGACGCATCCCACCGGAAATTCATTCTTGGACAGCGCTTTCTCAGCCTGTTGAAGGGCCCTTTTCATAAACCGGACGTCCCTCGTATTATCGGGTTCGGGTGTCATTTTTTTCGGCATCCTTTCTCCTTTTTTATCTCTGCCTAACCGGCAACCCACTATAATTCAGAAGCGGTCACAGGTAAAGCACCGGATCCGTTTGACACCGGCATAATCATCATTAAATTGGAATGCCGGAATGGACCTGCGCCATCCAAATACGTAATCACGCAGTCCAAAATAGTATTTTGTCCGTATAGCCCTTGGGTATCATCCGCATTAAGGTGACAGGGTGACTTTAACGATTCATGCTTTTTTCCATCAGGAGGAAAAATGACACCGACTCAGGCACTTAGGGAGGAGCACGACGGGATTCTTCGGATGCTCGACATTCTCCGGGCGATCTGTGAAAAGATGGCTTCCCACAAGACGATTCAAGGGGAGCATCTCGACCAGGTCATGGCGTTTTTACGGATCTTCATCGACCGGTGTCACCATGGAAAAGAGGAGCGGTTTTTGTTTCCTGAAATGTCGAACGTCGATATCCCCAAAAAGGCGGATATTATGGATGAACTGATGGACGAGCATGCCGAAGGCAGAAAACTGGTGGAGCAGATGGGCGCCGCTCTGGAGCGATTCTATCGGGGAGACCAAGAGGCCCCCGGGGTGTTCATGGATGCGGTCGATCGCTATGGAGCGTTGATTCGAGACCACATTAAAAAAGAGAATACGCTTCTATTTCCCCAGGCCGAAAAAAAACTGTCCAAGGAACGGCAGAGCGGCATGATGGAAGCATTCGAGACCCTGGAGGAAGAAGAGATCGGTTCGGGCCGGCACGATCAGTTCCATCGACAAATGGATAATCTAAGCCGAATCTATTTGAGCTAATTGTTTCAGACAGGCAAGGAGGAAATCGGAATGGGTAAAATCGTCGTCATTGATACGGATGAGTGCATCGGATGTGAAACCTGTGTCGAACTGTGTCCGGATGTTTTTGATTTTGACTCGGAATCCGAAAAGGCGGTGGTCTCCAAAGAAGAAGGCGGTGACGAGGAATGCATCGACGAAGCCATCGAATCCTGCCCCACGGAATGTATTTTCTGGGAGGATGTCTGATTTCAAAAACGATAAAGGAGACAACATGATCAAACGCATTGAATTATTCAAAGAGAGCGGTTTCAAAGACAAGGCGTTCAATAAATTTCTGGTCCATGACTCGCCCTATATGAAGGTGGTCAATTTCAATTTCAAGGCCGGCCAGGAATTGCCCATCCATTCCCATGAAATCGACGGGCAGGTGAATATCACCGTTCTCGAAGGCGAGGGGGAGTTTCTGGGCAAAAACGGCGCCGCGTTTCCGGCCAATACCGGCGACGTGCTGATCGCGGATATCAGCGAACCGCATGGGATTCGCGCCAAGAGCGATCTGAGGGTGCTGGTGACCATCGCGCCCCCCATTTGATCCTCCCATTTGAACCCCCGGTTGAACCCCCATTTGAATGATCGACGGGGTCGGCCGCTAAAAAGCCGCCGCCTAAATCCGGCAGACGGTGGTATCGCACGGGCAGGCCCCGTCGATCTCATAGGCATACAGAATGCGGCTTTCCATCTCGGCCCGTTTGCCGGAAATGGGGGTGAAACCGGCTGTTTCCATGAACCCCAGAAGTTCGGACCTGGAGGGGATCGCCGCCATGCCCGAAGCCCGGACTTTTCCGGTGGCGCCGTCCAGAATATCGGCGTCTTCCCCGTTGGCGGCGACCGCAATGGGAACCTGGTAGGGGGCGACCAGCCGGGAGATGGCCAAAGCCGGTCGGTGGCGGGTCACCAGAGAGCCGGGGCCGTATTTGATGATCATGCCGATCCGCGCTGCGGGTCGAATCAGAAAATCCACCCGAAGCAAGCCCTGCCGGTCGCCGGCCTTGGCCGTGAGTTCCCGGCGCGAAACAATCTCCTCTTTGGAATACCCTTTGTCCGTGAGCAGCAACCGGGCCAGTTTCTGTCGGTACCGCTCGTCATGGGTGTCTTCGAGGGAGTGCCCGGTGAGCAGATCCGTTAGGGTGCCGAGTATCAGGTGATGTCCTTCCGCTTTTTTTTCCATCCGTGCCTTCCTTCCGACATAAATTTACCTTTACATTCGGATACAGAGGACGCTACAATATTCGCTTGTTTTGTCCATATTTATGGCTGATTTTCCATTATGTAAATAGACGCATGTCCATTCGCGAGAATTTTGAAGAACGGGAAAGGCGGTTCATGTCGCCCCACGGGTGTCTGAGCGCTGAATCCAGGGGCCGGGCTCATCCGGAACCGCTTCGTTCGGTGCGGACGGTGTTTCAGCTCGACCGGGACCGGATCGTCTACAGCAACGCCTTTCGCCGTCTGAAATACAAAACCCAGGTGTTTCTCTCCCCCTTGGGGGACCAATACCGGACTCGGCTGACCCATACCCTGGAGGTGGCGCAGATCGCCCGCACCATCGCCCGGGCCATGTACCTGAATGAAGACCTGACCGAGGCCATCGCCCTGGGGCATGATCTGGGCCACACCCCTTTCGGACACGGCGGAGAAACCGCCCTCAAGGAGATCTTCTCCCACAGCTTCGCCCACTACGAGCAGAGCCTTCGCGTGGTGGACCTGCTGGAGAACCGGGGCCGGGGGCTGAATCTCACCTATGAAGTTCGGGACGGCATTCTGAAGCACTCCAAGGGATACGGCGACATCGTGTCGGACCATCCCGACCGGAAACCCTGCACCGTCGAGGGGCAGATCGTGCGGTGGGCCGATATCATGGCCTACCTCAATCACGATCTGGAGGATGCCATTCGAAGCCGGGTGATTCGGGAAAATCAGGTGCCGGAAGACTGTATGCGCATCATCGGCCGAACCCATCCGGAACGGGCCACCACCATGATGCGGGATCTGATCTTCTACAGTACCGTGGAAGACGGCGAATTGATTCTCAAAATGAGCCGGGAGGTCTATGCCTCCATGACCGCCCTGCGTCAATTTCTGTATGAGAATGTATATCGGGCCGAGCGGGTGCACAAGGAATTTGTCAAAGCCAAAAAGATCCTCTCCGAGCTGTACCATTTTTTTCTGGAGAATGCGTCTTTCTTGGAACAGGAACTGGTTCATCTTGAAATGGCCCACCTTCTCCATGGCGATGAGCCCTACGAACGGGTGGTCTGTGATTTCATCGCCAGCATGACCGACCGGTATGCCATGAACCTGTATGCGAAACTCTTTTTTCCTTCTCCCCTGGTGTAAAAAAACTCATGATTGCCATTCCCCATCACGTCGCCGCGCCCATTCTGGAAAAGCTGCAAAAATTATATGCGGACATGGATGCGGCTTACGGGACCGTGGCCGAGGGCTACGGTTTTCATTGCACCGGGTGTGTGGACAATTGCTGCCTGACCCGCTTTTATCACCATACCCATATCGAGTATCTCTACCTTCGGCAAGGCTTTCGTCATCTGACTCAGGGCCTGCGCCGGAAGATTCGACAAAGGGCCGCCGAGGTGCGTCGGGAGACCGCCGCTCTGGAGAAAACCGGCGGGCCGGTTCGGCTGATGTGCCCGCTGAATGCGGAGGGGCTCTGTCTGGTTTACCCGCATCGCCCCATGATCTGCCGTCTGCACGGTCCCGCCCATGAGCTTCACCGGCCTGGAAGAGAGGTCGGCTACGGCCCGGGATGTGACGCCTTCTCCAGTCAGACCGAAGGAAAAGCCTACCTGCCGTTCGACCGAACCCCGTTTTACATGGAAATGGCCCGGATTGAAGCCGAGCTGAAGCAGGCGGCCGAGATCACCCAGAGAATTAAAATGACCATCGCGGAGATGGTCGAAACCTTATAATCCACCTGCGATTTATGAAAAAGGATTTATGAAAAAAATAGATCCGGCCCAAATCGACCGACTGCCCGGGCAACGGCTGACGCCGGGCGAAACCTTCTGTTTTTCCTGCCATCCGGGAATCGGCTGCTTCAACCGCTGCTGCCGCAATCTCAACCTGTTTCTGTATCCCTATGACGTGGTTCGGTTGAAAAAACGCCTGGATATTTCTTCTTCCCGATTTCTGGAAGAGTACGTGGAGGTGGTGCTTCGTGAAGGCAGCCATTTCCCGGATGTGCTGCTCCGAATGGCCGACAATGCGGAGCATACCTGTCCCTTTTTAACGGACCGGGGATGTTCGGTCTACGAGGACCGGCCCGACACCTGCCGAACCTTTCCGGTGGAACAGGGCTTGATGTACGGCGAGGAAGGGGCCGAGCCGATTCAGGTCCATTTTTTCAGGCCGCCCGATTTTTGCCTCGGTCAAAATGAGGAGACGGTCTGGACCCTCGAGACCTGGGCCGACGACCAGGAGGCGAAATTATACAACCGGATGACGGCGGAGTGGGCCCGGATTCGAAGCCTTTTTCTGAATGACCCCTGGGGGATCGAAGGGCCGGAAGGGCCGCGGGCCAAAATGGCGTTTATGGCCGCTTACAACATCGATGCCTTTCGGGAGTTCGTCTTCGGATCCACATTTCTGAAGCGGTTCAAGATCAAAAAAGACCTTCAAAGAAAATTCCGAAGAAGCGACCTGGAACTGCTCAAGCTGGGATTTGAGTGGATTCGGTTTTATCTCTGGAAAATACCCTCCGATTATTTCAACCCGAGATAATCCTCTGAAATTTTTTCTTCTCCTTCGGGCATCGAAGGCACCCGGTCTCCGCCGAGCACATAGCCGCCGTCGATGCGCAGCACCGTTCCGGTCATGAACGGCGCGTCTTGGAGCACGAACCGCACCGCCCGGATCACGTCGTCCACCGTGCCGGTCCGTTCCAGAAGGGTATGATCGCGCACGGCCTGGCGCTGATCGGGGCTCAGCAGTTCCCATCCCCGGGTACCCCGGCCGTGGCGGGTGTCGATAATGCCGAGCATCAGTTCGTTCACCCGCACCTCGGGGGCGCCCATTCGGGCCCAGGTTTCCGTCAACAGTGAAACTCCCCGGTTGGCCGCGGCATACCCTTCGTTGAAGATATACCCGGCCGGCCCGGACCGGCCGACGATTCCGGCCACCGAAGACAGATTGATCACCGCCCCTTCACCGGCGGCCTTGAGGTAGGGAAGGGCCGACTCGAATACCCACTGCTTGGCCCGCAGGGTGGTGGCCATCTCCAGGTCCCACTGGGGCCGGTTGTAGCTGCCGTGGACTACCGGCCACCCCCCCCGCTCAATGTTGTTGACCAGAATGTCCAACCGGCCGAACCGCTGAATGATGTCGTGGATGAGAACCGGAATCGCATCGGTGTCGAGCAGGTTGATCTTCTGAATGAGATGCTCGGCGCCGGTATTCGCCAGATCTCGACGCAATGCGTGCAGGCTCTCCTCCCAGTCATAATAGGTGAGCGCCACCCGGCCGCCGGATCGGGCCAGATCCAGGGCGATTCCCTTGCCGATTCCCTTGACGGCGCCGAGGACCAGTGCGACCCTGCCTTGAATTTTCATTTCTGGAATTCTCCGAAAAGCGCCCGTTTTACCCATTCCAAGGAAAGCCGAAGCAGTGCGGCATCGTCTTCCCGGGCCGCTTTCACCCATTCCGGCGGCGGGTTCATCTCCTGAAGTTCTCCCTTTTCGAACACCTGACTCCGAAAAGCGTCCAGATCATAACAGGCGATGCGGAACAGGTGCCGCTCCTTCATATCCAGCGGTTCGGGATGGCGTCGACGCTTCAGACCGATGATCTCCATCAGAAGATCGTTCATTTCATTATACATGTCGAGTCCCTGTTCCTGAACCCATTCCCGTGCGGTGGGCCGGTTTTCCGCGTCAAAGCCCCGGCAGTGGGGTTCTTTGAGCAGCACATACTGTTCCTGAATTCGGCCGGTATCCGGTGAACGGGAGGCGAGTCGGGCCAGGGGATAGGTCCGGCAGGAGGCGGGCCGGGCCTCATAGACGCTGCATCCTTTCGGGGTGACGAACGGGCATTTGAAATCGATGGCAGATTCCTGTTTGAGGACGACCACAGGGAGGCCGGTTTCCGGACCGATATGCTGGCAGGTATACCGGTCCAGAAAGACATCGGAGCGAAGCCCCAGGTGATTTTTCAGGCACAAAACATCATAGGGGGTGAGAAACTGGTTCAGGTCTCTGCAGCATTCATTGAAGCAGGGGACCTCGGGTGAACAGCAAAAAGCGAACCGGTCCCCATCGGACAAGGGGATCATTTCGTTTTCCATATCTATTTCCTTTTCTGGTGTCGGTAGTTAGGGTCGGACCTCAATATGCGAGCCGATACGGCGGTTTGTCAACCGAAAACGGCCGGATTCTCCCCGGTTCGGCCGGTGTCTGTTTCGGACCTCGGGTAATCCCGGTTTGGGTATCCTATCCGCGGGGCGGAATCTTTCAGATGCGGCGCCCTGAACCGGGTTTCAAAATATATTGACAAGGCAAACAAACGGTGTTAGATCGACTCCGTCGGAAAATAGTTTACCCAATGGTGGGTGCCCTGATTCCTTCCGGCAATCACCAGACGCAACGGTTGGTTATGTCATACGCCCTTTTAATAACAGATCATGCGGAAGAGACCGTAGCTTTGAGTGAAATAACGGACGCTGTCAAATCCATCATCAAAAACACGGCCAAGAAACTGAGAGGAGTTCAGAAAAGGGAATTCATCGCGGAGGTCACCCTGGAACTTCTGGAAGGCAACGCCCGAAAGGCGGAGCGGGAATTCGGCTGGGGCCGGGATACCGTTAAAAAAGGGATCCGGGAAATAGAGACCCGAATTCGATGTATCGACAACTATGCCGCGCGAGGCAATAAACGGACGGAAGAAAAATTTCCTCAGCTGGGAGACGACATTCGGTCCATTGTCGATTCCGACGGAAACCTGAACCCGGCCTATGACAACTACTTCCCCCAGGGCAAGGTCACGGCCAAGGGGGTCCGGCAGACTCTGATTCAAGAATTCAACTATTCCGATGACCAGTTGCCGAACGAGAATACTATAGGGAATATGCTCATTCGATTGGGCTTTCGGTCCGGCGGTTCGTATAAAACGGATTCTTCCAGATCGGCCTGATGCCGACCGGATGGGGTAATGCCGTAAGGATCGATCCTTTAGGCTATATAAAGGACGGTGCAGTACTTAAAAAAAATATAGGAAATGCAGAAAACTATTTACAATGTCGTCGATTTAGCATAGCATAATACTTTGGTTAATTTCGGCATGATTGATGAAGGAAGAAACGAAACCTGCCCAAGGTCAATAAAGGGCGTCCTGAATATAAAATTCCGAGGAAGGGAGGTGTAAACGGCTTAGATCGTACGCGAGAAACAGTAAAGCGAGTTTGGAACCTTAAAAATCAAAGTGAACGTAGGAGGTATTGTCAATGCCAAGTTTCGTAATCAATGAAAAGTGTGATGGCTGTAAAGGTGGCGAAAAGACCGCTTGTATGTACATCTGCCCCAATGATCTGATGGTCCTGGAACCCAATTCCATGAAGGCCTACAATCAGGAGCCGGATCAGTGCTGGGAATGCTTTTCTTGCGTAAAAATCTGCCCGACCCAGGCAATCGAAGTACGCGGCTACGCCGATTTCGTGCCGCTAGGAAGCAGCATCATGCCGATGATGGGTACCGAAGATGTCATGTGGACCTGTAAGTTCAGAAACGGTACCATCAAACGATTCAAGTTCCCCATCCGGACCACCCCCGAAGGCGAATCCAATGCCTACGCCGACCTGCAGGGCAAAGACCTCGACAGCGAGCTGCTCAGCACGGAAGAAGCGGACGGCTATGAGATCCCGAAACCGATTGCAACCGCCTAAGGTTTAGCTTCACCGTGAAACCGAATGCGGGTCTGTCCCGAGTGATTGGTCGATCCATAGAAAACTGAAGTTCAGATAATATTAACAAAGCTGAATCTTATTTAAGGAGGAAGTCGTATGGCATTACCGAATAAACCGAAGGGTGAACTCAAGGCCGTTAGGGATCCGGAAGTTGAGGAGCGCGAAGTTGATATTCTGATCGTCGGCGGCGGCATGGCTGCTTGTGGTACCGCTTTCGAGATTAAGAAATGGGCTGGCGACAAGAAAATCCTTCTGGTGGACAAAGCCGCCATGGAGCGAAGCGGCGCGGTTGCCCAGGGTCTGTCCGCCATCAATACCTTCATCGGCGACAACACTCCCGATGACTACGTCCGCATGGTCCGCAACGACCTGATGGGCATCGTTCGCGAAGACCTGATCTTCGATCTGGGCTGCCATGTCGATGATTCGGTTCACCTGTTCGAGGAATGGGGGCTGCCGGTCTGGAAGAAAACCGATGATGGCAAAAACCTCGACGGTAAAAAAGGCCTGAAGCAGGGCACCCTGAAATCCGGCGCCAAACCGGTCCGCACCGGTAAATGGCAGATCATGATCAACGGCGAGTCCTACAAGAGAATCGTCGCCGAGGCGGCCAAAAAGGCTCTGGGCGAAGACAACATCCTGGAGCGGGTCTTCATCGTCGAGTTGCTGCTGGACGCCAATGAAGAAAACCGCATCGCCGGTGCGGTCGGTTTCTCCGTCCGTGAAAACAAGATTTTTATCATCAAGGCCAACACCGTGATGGTGGCCTGCGGCGGCGCTGTCAACATTTATCAGCCCCGTTCGGTCGGTGAGGGTAAAGGCCGTGCATGGTATCCGGTATGGAATTCCGGCTCCACCTACACCATGTGCATGAAAGTCGGCGCCGAACTCACCATGATGGAAAACCGCTTCACCCCGGCCCGTTTTAAAGACGGTTACGGCCCGGTCGGTGCCTGGTTCCTCCTGTTCAAGGCCAAGACCCTCAACGGTCTGGGCGAAGCCTTTGCCGGCAGTGACGCCGCCAAGGCCGAACTCGAGAAATACGCACCCTATGGAACCGCCGCCATCACCCCGACCTGCCTGCGGAACCATCTGATGCTGTTCGAAATGAAAGAAGGCCGCGGTCCGATCATCATGGACACCGTCACCGCTCTGGCCGAACTCGGAAAGACCATGGACAAGAAAGAACTCAAGCACCTCGAGTCCGAGGCCTGGGAAGACTTCCTTGACATGACCTGCGGTCAGGCCAACCTCTGGTGCGCCACCAACACCGAGCCCGAGAAGAAGAACTCCGAGGTGATGCCGACCGAGCCCTACCTGCTGGGTTCTCACTCCGGCTGCTGCGGCCTCTGGACCTCCGGCCCCGATTTCGACTGGGTGCCCGATTCCTATAAAGTCAAGTATAAAGACAAGGTCTACAACCGGATGACCACCGTCAACGGCCTTTTCACCTCCGGTGACGGCGTGGGCGGCTCCGGCCACAAGTTTTCTTCCGGTTCCCATGCCGAGGGTCGTATGGCCGCCAAATCCATGGCGCGATTTGTCCGGGACAATGCGGACTATACCCCGACCCTGAAGCAGTCCAAGGAAGAACTGGTCGATATGGTCTACAAACCGGTTCGCGTCTACCTGGACAACGTGGAATACACCACCGCCGAAGACATCAACCCGGCTTACCTGAAACCCAACGGGATGATGTACCGGCTGATGAAGGCTACCCATGAGTATGGCGCCGGTACCGCCACCTATTACCAGACCACCAGCAAGAACCTCGAGGTCGTGATGGACCTGCTGGCCACCATGCGGGAAGACTGCGAAAAACTGGCCGCCGGCGACCTGCATGAGCTGATGAGAGCATGGGAGATCTATCACCGAATCTGGACCGTGGAGTCTCATCTGCGGCACATCCAGTTCCGGAAAGAGACCCGCTACCCCGGCTTCTACTATCAGGCCGACTACCCGGGTCAGGACGACGAGAACTGGTTCTGCTTCACCAACTCCAAGTATGATCCGGCCAAGGGTGAGTGGGAGACCTTCAAGAGAGATTACGTCAAGATCATCCCTGATTAATGCCTGTTCGAGGCCAGATCTGTGAATGATTGGCGTGATGCCGATCTAGTCGGATAGTAATTACCTCCAGGCGTCTTGGACGCCTGGAGGTTTTTATTAAGTAGAGGCTTTTCGGCACGACCCATTTCCCCTTCTGGCGGTATCCTTGAGGCGACGTCAGGATATTTAAAAACTTTTGAAGACGATAGCCGTAAAAAAGTTTTTAAATATCTTGACGTAAATGCCCGCCAGTCTCGGCGGTAGGGGATGCTGCCTGAAGGCGTATGCCCGATAGTGGACATGGAACCTGCGATTCATTTTCAATTACAAATCATGATGCACGGAGGGATAGCATGACAGTAGACAAACAAGCCCCTGCTAGCGGAAGCATTTTGGTGGTCGGCGGTGGTATAGCCGGTTTGACCACGGCCATTGAAGCCGCCGAGGTGGGGTACGAGGTGTTCTTGGTCGAAAAAAATCCGTACTTGGGTGGAAGAGTGGCGCAGCTGAATCAATATTTCCCCAAGCTATGTCCTCCTACTTGTGGACTCGAGATCAATTTCAGACGCATAAAAGACAATCAGAACATCAAAATTTTCACCATGGCCGAAGTGGAGAACGTCTCCGGCTCTTCCGGCGACTACGATGTGGCGGTCAAGCTGAATCCCCGCTATGTCAATGCCAACTGCACCTGCTGCGGAGAATGCGGCGAGGCGGTTCAGACGGAGATCCCCAGTGAGTTCGATTTCGGAATGAAACGGGTAAAGGCCGCTTACCTGCCGTTCGAGATGGCATTCCCGGCCCGGTATGTGATCTCACCCAGAATCATCGGCACCGAAGATGCCAAGCGGGCCAAAGAGGCTTGTAAATACGGGGCCGTGGATCTCGACATGGAACCGAAAACCATCAACCTGAACGTCGGGTCGGTGGTCTGGGCCACCGGTTGGGAACCCTATGATGCCTCCCGAATCGACAACCTCGGATACGGCCGGTACCAGAACATCATCACCAATATGCAGATGGAGCGGCTGGCGGCCACCAACGGCCCCACCAAGGGCAAAATTCTGTGCCCTGCAGACGACAAGGCTCCCGAAAGCGTCGCCTTTGTCCAGTGCGCCGGCTCCCGTGACGCCAACCATCTGCCCTACTGCTCCTATATCTGCTGTATGGCCTCACTGAAGCAGGCCACCTATGTGCGGGCCCAGTACCCCGAGGCCAAAATCTACATTTTCTATATCGATATTCGAACTCCCGGCAACCGCTACGAAAAATTCTATCAGGAGATCAAGGCCGACGAGAACATCATCTTTATCAAAGGCAAGGTGGCTGAGGTCAGTGAAAATCCCGACACCCGAAAGATCACGGTAACGGCTGAAAACGCCGTCACCGGGGAAAAGATTCATCAGGCTGCCGATCTGGTGGTATTGGCCACAGGGATGCAGCCCACTGCGGCCAATTTCAAACTGCCGGCCGATTTGAAATACAACGGGGACGGGTTTATCCTCAATAATTTTTCAAAGGGAGGAATGTTCGGAGCCGGGTGCTCCGCAAAACCGGCCGACGTGATGACGTCCAATCAACAAGCCACCGGTATGGCCCTGAAAGCGATACAGTCAGTGGTAAACAGGTAAACAGGGGTCAGATGCCGGTTCCCCGGCTTCCGCTTTCATTCCGTAATGCACGGAAGGCAGGGGTGTACCGGATACTGATGACTGCTATGAGGAGGTTTATCCATGGATAAAAAGTACGGTGTGTATATCTGTGAAGGTTGTGGAATCGGGGAGTCCCTGGATATTGCGGCGTTGTCCGGTGTGGCCGAGGAAGAGGGATATTCCGTGAAGACCCATCCTCAGTTCTGCGGGGAGGCGGGGGTCGAACTGATCAAAAAAGATGTGGCCGAGGGCACCAACACGATTGTGCTGGCCGCCTGCTCCAGGCGGGTGTTTTTCGATACCTTCCGGTTTGAAGGGTCTATTACGGATCGGTGCAACATCCGTGAAGGGGTGGTCTGGTCTCATCCACGGTCCGAATATCCCAAGCTGACCGATGAAGAAAAAGAGGACGAAGACAATTACGATCGGGTTCAGATGATGGCCGAAGACTATCTGAGAATGAGCCTGGCCCGGGTCGAAAAGGTAAAGCTGCCGGAACCCTATGAGGTGGAAAATTTCACCCGCAAAATTCTGGTTATCGGCGGCGGCATCACCGGTATTTCCGCAGCGATCGATGCGTCTAAGGCCGGGTACGATGTGACCATTGTTGAAAAGGAGAAATATATCGGAGGCTATGCGGCCAAGATTCGGAAGCAGCTCCCCTTCGAGGATCCCTATGAAACCTTGGTTCCTCCGATCATTCAGTCCAAGATCGATGAGCTTGAAAAATATTCCAATATCTCGATCAAGACCAATACGGTGGTGGCCCGGATCGCCGGCGAGCCCGGAAACTTTACGGTGACGTTCAAGAAGCCGGGCGAGAAAATCGAGTTCGATGTTCCCTATCCTTTGCCGGAAGAGATGAAGGTGGATGAAAACGGAAAAGAACTCGACGCCGAAGCGCTTCATGAAAAATATATGGAATACAACAAGGGCCGACGGGACATTCTGACGCTTGATCCCAACGGCGAACACTTCGGCGCGGTGGTGCTGGCGGCCGGATGGACCCCCTACAAGCCCAAAGAAGGCGAGTTCTCACATCTGGGCTTCGGCGATATTCCGGATGTGGTCACCAACCACCAGTTCGAGGAAATCGCAGCCAAGGGTCCGGTGGTGCGGCCGTCCGACGGCAAAGCCGCTAAATCGGTGGTGTTTATTCAAAGCCCCGGCCTGGAGAAATCGGATGTCGACTTCGATTATGCGGGCGCCGTAACCAGTCTGGTGGCCCTGAAACAGGCCAAATACGTTCGGGAAGATTATGAAGACGGCAAGTCCTTCATTTTCTACCAGCACATGCGGACCCCCGGCCTGACCGAAAGCTTTTACCGAAGTACCCAGAATGATCCCGGGATTTTCATGTCCAAGGGATCGGTGGCGAGCGTTTCCAAAAACGGCGACGGCGTCTTTGTGGAAGCCGAAGATACCCTGCTCGGCGACAAGATCAAGGTGAAGGCCGACATGGTGGTCTTGGGCACCGGCATGGTTCCGGCCACCGCCCATGAACCGGTGGTCAACCTGGCGTATCGGCAGGGACCGGCCTTTCGGGATGTGGGCCTGTTCAAAGGGTACAGCGATTCCAACTTCATCTGCTTTCCGTATGAAACCCAGCGAACCGGCATCTATGCCGCCGGTCCAGTGCGGCGAAGCATGACCATGGAGGAGTCGATGGAAGACGCCACCGGCGCCGCGCTCAAGGCCATTCAGTGCCTCGAGTCGACCAGCCGCGGCGTGGCGGTGCATCCGCGGTCCGGAGATATGACTTTTCCCGATTTCTTCTTTCAACGATGTACCCAGTGCAAACGGTGTACCGATGAATGTCCCTTCGGCGCCATCGACGACGATGCCAAGGGCACGCCCAAACCCAATCCGGCCCGATGTCGGCGCTGCGGCACCTGCATGGGCGCCTGTCCGGAGCGGATCATCAACTTCGCCGACTACAGCATCGACAGCATCGGTTCCATGCTCAAGTCGGTGCAGGTCCCGTCCGAAGACGATTACACCGAGCCGCCCCTGCGAATCCTGGGTCTGGTCTGTGAAAACGACGCCTACCCGGCATTGGATATCACCGGTCTCAACGGTCTTTCCTATTCCGCCGATGTTCGGTTTATTCCGGTCCGGTGCCTGGGATCGGTCAACGTGATCTGGATCAAGGATGCCCTATCCCAGGGAATGGACGGTGTGTTCCTCCTGGGCTGCAAGCATGGGGATGATTATCAGTGCCACATGGTCAAGGGCAGCGAACTGGCAAGTATTCGTATGAAAAAGATCGGCGAGGCCCTGACCAGTCTGGCGTTGGAGACCGAGCGCGTGGCCCAGTTCGAGGTGGCCATCGATGAGTACGATAAACTGCCCACGATGATTAACGAGTTTGTGGCATCCATTGAAGAAATCGGTCCGAACCCGTTCAAGGGATTCTAACCATCACGCGAATCGAAGAATCGGTGGACAGCGCCGGGGAAGGTGCGTTCTTCCCCGGCCGCTGAGTCTGACCCCTGAATGATGAATGGAGGAATTGAAATGACGGAAACATACATGGTTGAGCCCGATCTGGAATTTATCAAGGAAGTCGGTTTGCTCGGGGCGGAAGACCTGAAGAAGTGTTATCAATGTGCGACCTGTTCGGTGGCCTGTCCCATTTCGCCGGACCACAAACCCTTTCCCCGAAAGGAAATGATCGCCGCTTCCTGGGGCATGAAAGACCAAGTCGTCAAAAACGCCGACATCTGGCTCTGCCACAACTGCGGCGACTGCACCACCCGGTGCCCCCGGGAGGCCAAGCCCGGCGATGTGCTGGCGGCCCTTCGCACCTATGCCATCCAGGAGTATGCGGTACCCAAAAAATTGGGCAAGATGGTGAATGACCCCAAGAAACTGCCGGTGCTGCTGGCCGTTCCGGTGGTGCTCTTTCTGGTGGTGGGCATTTTTTTGAAGATGTTCGGCATTCACTGGCTGAATTTCTCTCCGTCCGGAGAAGAAATCGTGCATGCCAAATTTTTCTCCACCTGGCTGGTGGACCTGATCTTTATCCCGACCTTCTTTTTCGCCATCGGGGTTTTTGTCCTCGGGCTCAAACGGTTTGTCGGCGATATCCATGAAGAAGCGCTCAAGAGCGGCAAAACCGACAAGAAAAAGATTGATCCCAAAGGGTTCATCGAAGCATTGGTCCGGGTGATTCCGGAGATTCTCAAGCACAAGAAGTTTTCCCAGTGCGGTGAAAATGCCGACCGAGCCACCTCTCATATGATGGTCCTTTACGGGTTTATCGGCCTTTTCATTGTCACCAATATCTTTTTCATCACCCTGTACGTTTTCGGCATTCATGGGCCCTATTCCCAGCTGAACCCGGTCAAATGGCTGGCCAACATCGCCGGCGTGGCTTTGGTGATCGGGGCGGCTTTGATGATTAAAGACCGGCTGACCGCCACCGAACAGACCTCGACCTATAAGGATTGGTTCCTGGTCGTTCTGGCCCTGCTTTTAGGGCTCACCGGTATGTTGACCGAGATGACCCGTCTGGGCGGCGCCGCCGGATTGTCCTACACCATTTACTTTATCCACTTGGTGTTTGTCTGGGCCCTTTTCGCCTATGTGCCCTATTCCAAACTGGCGCATCTGGTCTACCGTACCGTGGCCATGGCCTATGCCGAATACACAGAGCGGTCTTGATTTTGAATTGATTTCGTTTTTATGAACCACATAGGGGAGGGTCCTGCGGGGCTTTCCCCTATCTGTTTTTATGACCCAGCGCTTTTTCGACCTCAATACCTATCTGCGGAACCGGTTCGGAGAACGGGTTCAGAAAATCACGGTGGATGCCGGTCTGACCTGCCCCAACCGTGACGGCGCCCTGTCCAGCGGCGGATGTATCTACTGCAACCCGAAAGGCTCCGGCTCCGGCGCCTTTGCCGAAGGGCTCAGCATCACCCGGCAGCTTCAAGACAGCCGGGATTACATCGCCCGGCGGTACAAAGCCGAAAAGTTCCTGGTCTATTTTCAATCCTTTTCCAACACCTATGCCCCGCTGCCGGTTTTGAAATCAATGTACGACGAAGCCCTCACCGCCATCGCCGGGGTGGTGGGGCTCTCCATCGGCACTCGGCCCGACTGTGTGGACGAGGCGGTCCTGGGGCTGTTGGAAGCATACGCCCGGGATTACCTGATCTGGCTCGAATACGGGCTTCAGTCCGTCCATGATCAAACCCTGCGTCGAATCAACCGCGGACACGACTTCGCCGGCTTTGAACGGGCGGTGGCGCTCACCAAAGGGCGAGGCATTCGGATCTGCGCCCACGTCATTCTGGGGCTTCCCGGTGAAGGGCGGTCCCACATTTTAGAAACTGCGAGAAAAATCGCCGATCTGGGGATTCACGGGGTCAAGATCCACCTGCTGTATGTGGTCAAAGGAACGCCGCTGGAGAGGGAATACCGGGCCGGCCGATACCGGACCTTGGAACAGGCCGAGTATGCCGAGTGGGTGTGTGATTTTCTCGAACGTCTGCCGCCCAAGATGGTGATTCAACGGATCACGGGCGACCCCCACCCCGAAGAACTGGTCGCCCCCGACTGGTCGTTGGACAAGAACAGCACCCCGAATCTGATTCTGGACATTTTAAAGAAAAGGGATTCTCGGCAGGGGAAACGATTCAATGGGGCCCTTTAGCGGGCCAAGTCACTCTTCTTTTCAG
>JBKHDE010000050.1:0-24032 GCA_046541495.1 Desulfococcaceae bacterium | reverse complement strand
TGTCGGCCCGAGTTTTTTCTTGACCCGAATCGGGCTTTCTTCTACTATTTTATGTTTTATTATAAGAAACTCATTATTTTTGTCATTCGTATCCAACTCAATTCAATAGGCAAACATCAGGCGACATCAGGTGAATACCATGGTGAATATCACGCTCCCGGATGGGAGCACGAAACAGTTTGAAAATGTACCCACCGGGCTGGATGTAGCCAAATCCATTTCCGAAGGGCTGGCCCGCAACTGCGTGGCCATGCAGCTCAACGGCCATGTGGTGGATCTGAATCGAAAAATCACGGAAGATACCCGGCTTCGGCTGATCACCACCCAGGACCCGGAGGCATTGGAGATTATGCGCCACAGCGCGGCCCATGCCATGGCCCAGGCGATTCTTAAGGTCTACCCCGAGGCCAAGCTGACCATCGGCCCGGTGGTGGAGGACGGCTTTTACTACGATATCGACATGGCCCCGGTGTCCGAAGAGGATTTTCCCAAGATCGAGGCCGAGATGAAAAAGATCGTCAAAGCCAAGCTGCCGATTCAGCGCCGGGAAGTCTCCAAGGATGAAGCCCTGGAATTCTACCGGAACGAGCCTTACAAACAGGAAATGATCTCGGATCTGGCGGACGGAACCATCTCCTTCTATGAGCAGGGGGATTTCACCGATCTCTGCCGAGGCCCCCATGTGCCCCACACCGGATTCATCAAGGCCTTCAAGCTGCTCAAAGTCTCCGGCGCCTACTGGCGGGCGGATCAGAGCAAGGCCCAGCTTCAACGGATCTACGGCACCGCCTTTTTCGACAAAAAAGAGCTCAAGTCCTACCTCCATTTTCTGGAAGAGGCCCGAAAGCGCAACCACCGCAAACTGGGCACCCGGCTGGATCTGTTCAGCTTTCATGAGGAAGCCCCCGGCATGCCTTTTTTTCATCCCCGAGGCATGGTCGTCTGGAACACCCTTCTGGACTACTGGCGGGAAGAGCACCGGACCGCCGGGTATGTGGAGACCAAGACCCCGCTGATCCTCAACCGGGAGCTGTGGGAAAAGAGCGGCCACTGGGAAAACTACCGGGAGAACATGTACACCACCCGCATCGACGAGACGGATGTGGCCATCAAGCCGATGAACTGCCCGGGCGGAATGCTGCTCTACAACACCCGGACCCATTCCTACCGGGATCTGCCCCTGCGGGCCGCGGAGATCGGCCTGGTTCATCGGCATGAGTTGAGCGGGGTGCTGTCGGGGCTGTTCCGGGTGCGGGCCTTTCACCAGGACGACGCCCACATTTTCATGACCCCGGACCAGATCGAATCCGAAATCCTCGGGGTGCTTCGGCTGGTGGACCGGATCTATTCCACCTTCGGGCTGGGGTTTCACCTGGAGCTCTCCACCCGGCCGGAGAAATCGATCGGCACCGACCAGCAGTGGGAACAGGCCACCGAGGGGCTGCGGTCGGCGCTGAATGCCTACGGCCGGGAATACAAGATCAACGAAGGGGACGGCGCCTTTTACGGCCCCAAGATCGACATCCACATCAAGGACGCCCTGGGCCGAACCTGGCAGTGCGGCACGGTGCAGCTCGACATGTCCCTGCCGGAGCGGTTCGACCTTACCTATGTGGGCCGAGACAACGAACGGCACCGGCCGGTCATGATCCACCGGGTCATTTACGGCTCCATCGAGCGCTTCTTCGGAATCCTGGTGGAACACTACGGCGGAAAATTTCCTCTGTGGCTGGCGCCGGTTCAGGTGGTCCTGCTGCCCATCAACGATGATCTGATTCCCTATGCCGACGAGATTCGGACCGTACTGGACACGGCCGGGCTTCGCACCCGGGTGGACGACCGGACCGAAAGCCTGAACAAAAAGGTCCGGGAGGCCCAACTCGAGTATATCCCCCTGATTTTGACCATCGGCGAAAAGGAAAAGGCGGCCGACACCCTGTCGGTGCGCACCCTGGACGGAACGGTCAAGTACGGCATCCCCCGGGCCGAATTCCTGGAGCGGGTGCTGGCCCATGTTCAGGCTCGAAAACCGGACCTGGAGATTTTTGCGGATTAATGCCTTTGTAATGGGGGGTCGAAACGGTGAGCAGGGCCCGAACTTTTCTTTTCTATTGGCTCCCGCTGGTTATCTATCTGATTCTTATTTTTGTGCAGTCCGCCTTTCCGGCCCCCCAAACCGGCATCAAAGTTCCCCACCTGGACAAAGGGGTGCACGCGGCCATGTACGGACTGCTCGGCATCCTTTTCTGTCGGGCCTATGGACGCACCTGGCCCCGAATGGGTTCTCGATGGCTGACGATCCTCAGCATCCTCTCCGCCGCCGTTTTCGGGCTTTCCGATGAAATCCACCAGTATTTCGTGCCCTACCGAAGCGCCGACCGAATGGATCTGCTGGCCGATTTTCTGGGTTCGGCCGTCGGGGTCTTCATATACCGCCGTGCGACTGCGGGAGAGATTTACCCGGACCAAATCCGAGATTGACAAAAGCTATAACTTCCTTTAATAAATGGCATTAAGGCTACACAATTCTACCAAGGAGACAGAGACGCATGGACGCAGACAACACGATCATCATCAATGGGAACGAGTTTCCCTTCTCTCCCGGAGAAACGATTCTTCAGGTAGCGAGAAAAAACAGCATCGACATACCGACGCTGTGTCATTTGAAAAACGCCTCCCCCACCGGCCAGTGCCGGGTGTGCGTGGTGGAGGTGAAAGGGGCCCGAAGCCTGGTGGCCTCCTGTGCGGCGCCGGCCGGCAAGGGCATGCAGGTGCTGACGGAATCCCCCAAAGTGGTCGAGGCCCGGCGGCTGATTCTTCAACTGCTGCTCTCTTCCGGAAACCACAACTGTGCGGTTCGGGTGGCCGACGACCAAGACTGGACCCAGTTTCAGCTGGAAGTCAATAAATACGACAAGACCGATGAAATGTGCCCGGTCTGGGGTGAGTGCGAACTCCAGCACCTGGCCTATAAATACCAGGTATCCGCGGAACGGTTCCCCCGCACCGATGTGAACTACCCCATGGAGGACGTCAATCCCTTTATCGTCAGGGACTTTTCCCGGTGCATCAAGTGCGGCCGGTGCGTGCAGGCCTGCTGCGACGTCCAGGTCAACAATGCCATCAGCTTCGGCTTCCGGGGCACCGCCACCAAGGTCATCGCGGCCGGGGACCGCCCCTACAAAGATTCCGACTGCGTCTTCTGCGGGGAATGCCTTCAGGCCTGTCCGGTGGGCGCGCTGGTGGAAAAGGACGCACGGTACGACGTTCGCCCCTGGGAGACGAAAAAAACCCGCACCACCTGCACCTACTGCGGGGTCGGGTGCCAAATCCATCTTCACACCAAAAACGGCAAGGTGATCAAAGTGACCGGTGTCGAGGATGTGGCTCCCAATTACGGCTCTCTCTGCGTCAAGGGCCGTTTTGGATATGATTTCATCAATTCCCCGGAAAGACTTACCAAACCGCTCATCAAGGAAAATGGCGAGTTCAAAGAGGCCTCGTGGGACGAAGCTCTCGACCGGGTGGCCCAAAACCTCGGCCGGATTCAAAAGGCCCACGGCGGCGACAGCATCGGGGTCCTCTCATCGGCCCGCATCAGCAACGAGGAGAACTACGTCGCCAACAAATACACCCGGGCGGTATTGAAAACCAACAATATCGACCACTGCACCCGTCTCTGTCATAGCGCCACCGAGGCCGGTCTGACCGCAGCATTCGGAAGCGGCGCGATGACGAACACCATCGGCGATATCGAAACGGCCGATGTCATCCTGATCACCGGGTCCAACACCACCGAGAACCATCCGGTCATCTCCTCTTTTGTGAAGCGGGCGGTCAAATTCAAGGGGACGCGGCTGATCGTGGTCGATCCCCGTCGGATTCACATGACCCGGTTCGCCCATCAGTGGCTGCGCCCCGATCCGGGCACCGATGTGGTCTGGATCAACGGGCTGATGCACGTCATCATCAAGGAAAACCTGCACGACAAGGAATTTGTGAAGAACCGCACGAAAGGGTTCGAAGATCTCAAAAAAACGGTGGAAAAATTCACCCCCGAGTACGTGGAAGAGATCACCGGCATTCCGGCGGCCCAGATCGAGGGCGCGGCCCGGATGTTCGCCTCGGCCCAGGCCGGGTCGATCCTCTACTGCATGGGGATCACCCAGCACATCACCGGCACCGACAATGTCAAATCACTGGCCAACCTGGCCATGCTTTGCGGCAACATGGGCATCGAAGGCGGCGGGGTCAACCCGCTTCGGGGGCAGAACAACCTTCAAGGCGCCTGCGATATGGGCATTCTGCCCGATGTTTACCCCGGGTACCAGCCGGTGACCAGCGCCGATGCCAAAAAGAAGATGGAAGAGGCCTGGGGTGTGACCGGGCTGAGTGACAAGGTCGGTCTCAAGATGACCGAAATGATTCCCAAGGCCGACAGCGGAGAACTCAAGGCACTCTATATCATCGGAGAAAACCCGCTGATCTCCGATCCCGACCTGAATCAACTCGACAAATCAATAGCCAACCTCGATTTTCTCGTGGTCCAGGACATCTTTCTGACCGAAACCGCCCGGAAGGCGGATGTGGTGCTGCCGTCTCTCTGTTTTGCGGAAAAAGACGGTACCTTCACCAACACCGAACGCCGGGTGCAGCGGATTCGAAAGGCGGTGGACGGTCCCGCCGGGGTCAAAACCGACTGGGAGATCATCTGCGAAATCGCCACCCGCATGGGCTATGAAATGAAATACGAAAACTCCGAAGCCATTATGGCGGAAATCGCCGCAGTGACCCCTTCTTACGGCGGCATCACCTATGATCGCATCGCTTACGAGGGGATACAATGGCCCTGCCCCGATACCGAACACCCGGGCACACCGATCCTGCACAAAGACCAGTTCCCCATCGGTTTGGGCAATTTTCATGCCATCGATTATATTCCCCCGGCGGAACCCACGGATGAGGAATATCCCTTGAAATTGACTACCGGACAGGTGCTGTACCAGTACCGCACCGGCACCATGACCCGAAAATCGGCCGGCCTCAACTTCAAGGCCCCGGAAAGTTTCGTGGAGATCTCCACGGCGGATGCCCGGGCATACGGCATCCAGAACGGAGACATGGTCGAAATGGCCTCCCGCCGGGGCAGCATCCTGGTTCGGGTCAAGGTCTCCACAAAGGCGGTGAACGGAACGGTGTTCATCCCCGTCCATTACGCGGAAGCGGCCGCCAACAAGCTGACCAACGCGGCCGTCGATCCGGTCTCCGGAACTCCGGAGTACAAGGTCTGCGCGGTGAAGCTGTCCAAGGCGGCCTGACCGGCGCCGGACCCCGGTCCGGTGAGGGATAATCCATAACAAAAAAACGCCTTCAGAGAGGAGCTCCCCGAAGGCGTTTTTTTGTTTGGCTTTAAAGCGGCTTACCGCTGAACCCGCTTGATGTCCTCCACCACGAACGGGGTGCACCGAACCCCCACCCGCCGCTTTTTGATCCAGACCCGTGCCATATTGATGTTTTCCCCTTCGATGCTCACCACCGAGGGCAGTTCCTCCACAAAAGCGATATCTTCGGTTTTGAATTCATAATAGAAGGTGTTGTTGCTGTAAGGATCCACCACCAAAATGATTTTGGAGGCGTCATGGGGGTGGCGCAGGGGAGAACCGGAAAAAGGGACGTTTTCCTCTTTCAGGTCGGTCACATGCTTGGGCCGCTTGTAAGGCTGAATCTCAAACTTCTTGGCTTCCTGTAAGATTTTTATCATCGGCATGGATTGTCTCCTCTCGAAAACGATGTCATAAGTTCTTGCAACCGTATTCCGCAACCGACTTCACGGGTATATTCAATCATCCGGCGCCGATCACCGTGACTTCGACCGTCCGCTTCCGGGGGCGGTTGTCGTGATTGATCAGGACCACCTGCTGCCAGGCGCCCAGCCGCATTCGGCCTTTGCGGACCGGAACGGAAATCGACGGCCCCAACAGGGCCGCCTGAACATGACTATGGCCGTTTCCGTCATGCCAGGCCTCCTCATGGGCGTAGTCCCGTTCCGGCGGCGCCAATTCATTGACGGCCCGTTTCAGATCCGCAATCACGCCCGGTTCATACTCGATGGTGGTGATGGAACCGGTGGATCCGACCACCGTGGCGCTCAGATGCCCCTCGGTGATATTGGATTCGGATACGATTCGGCTGAGCCGATCCGTTATGTTTCGAATATCGATGCCGGTCTTCAAGGGAACCTCTAACTGGCCGACATGGATGGATATCGTCATGGGATTCTAATCCTGCGCCGGTTTCACGACCATGGGGCCGGCCACTTCCGCGGCCTTTTGTTCATCATACAGCAGGGCCACAAGCCGAAGGGCGAATTCGAGGGCGGTACCGGGGCCCCGGCTGGTCACGAGCAATCCGTCGGTCACCACCCGCTCCTCGCAAGCCTGATCGGCATCCAGCCGATCCATAAATCCGGGATGGGCCGTGGCCCGGCGGCCCTTGAGAAATCCGTGGTGATGCAGCACCACGGCGGGGGCCGCACAGATGGCGCCGAAGAGGCGATCCTCCTGGTGTTGGCGCTTGAGAATCTTCAGAAGATCTGTGGATTCGCGAAGGTGTTCGGCGCCCGGCATGCCGCCGGGCAGTGCGATCAGGTCATAGGCGCCGCCCACGCATTCGGAAATGGCCTTGTCGGCGACGATTCGGACCCCGCGGGAGGCGGTGATCTCCAACCCCGATTCCACGGAGGCGACGGTCACATCCACCCCGGCCCGCCTCAGCACATCGATGATGGTCACCGCTTCGATCTCTTCGGCGCCGTCCGCGATCGGAACCAGTGCTGTTTTAGACATATGCTCTCCTTTCTGAGCCCAGCTCTTATACCGCCGCCGATGCGTCGGCCTTCACACCGGCGGATCGGCCACAGACAGGGTCCGCCGAACCGGCAACCCTCCGTTCATAGGCGTGAATCAACGCCAATCCCTCGGCTTCGCTGGAGATCCGCTTGATGGATTCTCTGAAACGGCTGTTGTGGGGAAGCCCTTTGACAAACCAGCCCAGACGGCTTCGCATCATGTAGCAGGCATGGGTCTCCCCTAGATATTCCACCGATGCCCGAAAATACCGGATCATCGCCGCAAACCGAAGGGGGATCGTCTCGTCGACCGGGTCTTCCCCCCGCTCCAAGGCGAGAATCCCGGTAAATATCCAGGGAGTACCGATGGCCGCCCGCCCGATCATCACCGCGTCGCACCCGGTCTTCCTTTGCATCTTCAGCGCATCTTCGGGAGTCTGAATGTCCCCGTTTCCGATGACCGGTATGGAGACCGCCTTTTTGACCCGGGAAATGACGGACCAATCGGCCCACCCTCGAAATCCCTGGGTCGCGGTCCGCGGATGCACCGCCACCGCATCGACACCGCAGTCTTCGGCCATCCGAGCGATCGCAAGGGCCGTCTCTCCGGAGGCGTCCCATCCGCTTCGAATTTTGATGGTCAGGGGAATCGAAATCGCTTCTCTGACCGCCCGAAGCACCGCCCGAGCCTTTTCGGGGGTCCGCATGAGAGCGACGCCGGCACCGGTCTTGACCACCTTTTTGACCGAACACCCGAAATTGATATCCAGAATATCGGCCCCGCTGTTCACCGCCCGCAGGGCGGCTTCGGCCATAATCTCGGGATCAGCCCCGAAGATCTGTACCGACAAGGGCTTTTCAGTGAGCGTGCTGTCCAGCAGACGCAAGGTTTTGTGGGAATCATGAATCAGCCCGTTGGCGCTGATCATCTCCGAGCAGACCAGACCGCACCCGGCCTCTTTGGCCAAAAGCCTTAGCGGCAGGTTGGTGATGCCGGCCAGGGGCGCCAGAACGGTCCGATTCGGAAGGGCGACGCTACCGATGTGAAAGGCATGATTCAGGTTCATTTTTTCTTGCGATCGGTCAAGGAAATCACTTTGGCATCGCCGGCGGCCTCGGTTTTCTCCGCCTGCACATCCCCCGCTGGGGAATCCGAAGCCTTCGTCTCGGCCTTTTCCGGATTTTCCACCCGCTCCAGCCGCATCCGCTTTCCGTTCATGGTAAACTCATCTCCGTTGATGTAGGCGGTGCGGAGAATCCAGGTCACCGGCTGAAGCGGCACCTGAAGCAGAAGCAGTTTCACCTGATACCAGTCCGGTTTGACATCCGGATGGATCTCCTCGATACGGGCGAAGACGAGCGGTTTGTCTTCGAAATAAATCAGAACAAGATCGTTCTCTTGGGCCATGTTTTCGTGATTCCTTTGAGGGTCGGTCTTCCAGGGGGTCTCCCCGGGCCAATCCGAATCAGCGCCGGATTCGGCAAATATGGGGAAAATACCATGTGATCAAATCGATTATATGGTATATTATGGCATAATCCAGGGGGGTTGTACAGTGTCCATCTATAATTTTTCACGCCCGGCCCGGAAGCCGGACCGCGGTCATGATCACCGTTTCGGACACCGGCAGGCACACCGGGTATCGGCACGCCTGCCGTTCAAGGCCGGCGCAAACCGTGCATATCCGGTACTTTTCAAACAGGTTCTCAGGAAAAGGTTGAAGTTTTCAAACACTTATACTATGAAGATGGCAATAGAAGAAATCCGGGGTTGTGAAGGTTGTTAATACGGCTGTAACCGTCGAAAATAAAGATGAAATTTCATACTTCGCACCGTATGGCGCCGAGAACGTCTTTTCACTAATAGATGTGACGATGACACAGGAGGTGACAGGATGGCTAGAACTTGTCTGAGGGTTGTGCTTTTGATGATCGTAGGCATGGTGCTGGCGAGCTGCGCGGCACAGACGCCGCAACAGGAGTTCGACCCCGAGGCTCTGGAAAACCGGGAAGCCGGCGTGGACCCGGAATCCGCTGCGCCTCCGCCGTCGCAATCACCGGATTCCTTTGTGGTGGACCCGGAAACCCTCGAATTCGGTCAATATATGGAAGAAGAGGTGGACAATTTCCTGGTGATTCTGGATGCCTCCGGGTCCAAATTCCTGCCCTATCAGCAGCAGATCAAACTCAAGGTCGCCAAGGATATCACCCGCCGGTTCAATCAAAGAACCCCCGAACGGCCTCTGTTCGGCGGGCTTCGCCGGTACGGATGGGAAGCCGGTGCATTCACGACGCCGACCTCTCTGCTGTACGGAATGACCCGGTACGACCGCCAAGAATTTGCGGAGGCCACCGAAATCGTTCGGTGGGCCGGGGGCAAAAGCCCGCTGGCCCTGGCAATCGACAAAGCCGGCGATGACCTTTCTCTGGCCCCCGAAGACGAATACCTCGCTCTGGTGATCATCAGCGACGGCAAGATCCTGACCCAGGATCCCAATCCTGTGGAAGCAGCCAGAAGAATCAAACAGCGCTACGGCGACCGCATCTGTATTTACACAGTGGCCGTGGGCGACGATATCCCCTTTGAACAAGCGAACACCCCCAAAAACGAGCCCAAATACCACGACAAGTACGAACTGCTCCGGAACATCGCCCGAGAAGGAAAATGCGGATACATGGTCACCTCCAACGACCTGATTCCGGACGACAACATGGACCGATTCGTTCATGACGTGTTTCATCGGGGTCGAACCTTTGAACCGCCGACCAAGGCACTGGAACCCTGTCCCGATGAAGACCATGACGGGGTATGCGACGATGTCGACAAATGCCCCGGCACGCCCAAGGGCGCCAAGGTGGATAAGGACGGCTGCTGGATCCTCGGCAAGGTCTGGTTTGATCTCAACAAGTGGAACATCAAACCCGAATACCGCCCGATGCTGGACGACATCGCCCGGGTCCTGAACCTCAACCCGGATGTCCGACTGGCGGTTCAGGGACATACCTGCACCATCTGGACCGAAGAATACAACATGAAGCTTTCCCATTGGCGCGCCATGGCGGTGACCTCCTATCTGGTGAGCAGAGGGGTCAATCCGGACCAGCTCGCAGTGGAAGGATACGGATTCCACCGGCCCATGGCCTCCAACAGAACCGATGAAGGCCGCCGTCTGAACCGGCGCGCCGAATTCAAGCGGATTCAGTAAGACTTCCTCCCCGGGGCGGGCTGTCACCGCCCCGGGCATAACCCTTCAATGCAGCCGATGAACAAGGATTCGAACAGGACGGACGGCGGAAGTCCGGCGGAGAGCCGCCATGGGTAAATGGGTAAAATGGATTCTGTTCCTCTTCGGAGGATTACTGGTTCTTCTGGTGCTGGCGGTGCTTCTGGTTCCGGCCCTGGTGGACATCGAGACCTATAGGCCCACTATCGAACAAAAGGCGTCCCGGGCTCTGGGGCTGGATGTTCATCTCGCCGGGGATATGGAACTCTCTCTGTTTCCCTGGGTCGGGGTGTCTGTGTCCGACCTTTCCGTAGATAATCCGCCTGAATTCACCCGTGAAAAACTGCTGACGGTTCAATCTTTCGACATGCGGGTCAAGCTTCTTCCGCTGTTGTCCAAGGATATTCAGGTCAAACGCTTCGTGCTTCAGCAGCCTCGAATCATTCTGGAAAAGAATGCCTCGGGAAAGGGAAACTGGGAGGCCATCGGCGGCCCCCCGCTCAAAGACACACCCCCGAAGAAGGAGGCCCCGTCGGCTCCCGAACCCGACGCTTCGGCCCCGGCGCTTCCGGTCAACGCCCTGGCCATCGATGATTTTTCCGTCACCGGCGGTTCACTGTTGTGGGCCGATGCGGCCGGCGGCCTGGAAAAGGAGATCACGGAGGTCGACCTGCGGATCACGGACGTCTCTCTGGAAGCCCCGGTTCCCATCGCCTTTTCCGCGGTGGTGGATGGAAAGCCGGTTTCCATGGAAGGAAAGATCGGTCCGGTGGGCAAACAGCCCGGCAAGGGCGCCATACCCTTCGACATCGCCGTCGGCGGGCTGGGGGAGATCACCGCTCGGCTCAAGGGCCGAATTCAGGACCCGACCACCGCGCCCGTGGCGGACCTGGATATTCGAATCGAACCGTTTTCACCCCGAAAGGTGATGTCGGCCCTGAACCGACCGTTTTCCGCCGACACCCCGGGGCCTCGGGCCCTGGAGACGATCGCCTTTGCCGGCCATCTATCGGCGAGCCCGGAAAAGGTTTCGGTCTCGGAGGGGGTATTGACCCTGGATGAAACCCGCATGGATATATCCCTGACCGCCGCCGATTTCGCCGAACCCGACCTCGCCTTCGACATCACCTTCGACATCACCATAGATCGATTGGACGTCACCCGATATCTTCCCCCCGAGGCGGCCGAACCGACCGCTTCCCAGACATCCGAACCGGCTCCCTCCGAAAAGGGATCTCCCGCCGAAGTGGATCTTGAACCGCTGCGGCAAATAACGGTGGATGGTGCGGTGCGCATCGGAACCCTCGTGGTTCCGGAGGCGGAACTCTCCGATCTGGACCTTGCGCTCACGGGCAAAGAAGGGACATACGAGATTCGATTCCAGAGCCGAAAAGACGGCCAGCCGATCCGTCTCACCGCCACGGTGGGGCCGATCCGCACCGAAGCCGTCCCCGTTGACCTGACCCTGTCCGCCCTGGACACGCTCAATCTGGATCTTCAAGGAAAGGTTCAAAATCCGACCACGAGGCCCGGCATCGATATGGCCCTGCGGGTGGCGCCCTTTTCTCCCCGCAAACTGTTTTCCGTCCTCAACCAGCCGTTTCCCGTGGATACCACCGATCCCGAAGCGCTCTCCCGGATCGGGTTTCAGGGAAAGATCGCCGCCGATCCGTCCTCCCTGTCCGTGTCGGACGGAATCCTTGAACTGGACCGATCCACCCTCACCTTTTCCGCCTCCGTCAAGAATTTGATGGCCCCCGATATTCGGTTCGATACCCGGCTGGATAGCATCGATCTGGATCGCTACCTGCCCCCGCCTTCCGATTCACCGGCGGATGCCGAATCACCCAAAGAAGAATCGCCCGGGGACCCCTCGGGGGTCGATTTGGAACCCCTGCGGAAACTGCGGGTGAACGGTGACGCCCGCATCGGAAAGCTGAAGGCGGCCGGCGCCGAAATCCAGGATATGCGGTTGAAAATTTTCGGAGAAAATGGCATTTTCCGACTGGACCCCTTGACCTTAAATTTGTATAGAGGGAATATAGCCGCCAAGGGCCGTGCCGACCTGCGTCCGGAGATACCCGCGAGCGAAATGGACCTGAAGGTGGAAGGGGTTCAGGTGGGCCCTCTTCTTCGAGACGTCATGAACCAGGACCTGATGGAAGGCGCCACACAGGCCGAACTGTCCTTGAATATGGAGGGGATGGATCCGGATCGGATCAAACGAACCCTGAACGGCCAAGGACTTTTTGTATTCAAAGACGGCTCCATCAAAGGGGTTAATTTAACCGCCATGGTGCGGAATGTGGATACGGCCTTTACCCTTCTGGGGCTCAAGGAAGGCGGAAGTACCCCGTCTTCGGAACCGGGGACCTCTCAAACCCGAACCGATTTTTCAGAGCTGACCCTCGGGTTCGAGATCGCAGACGGCCTGGTGAAGATTCCCGAGGCCGCATTGATTTCGCCATTTATCCGCGCCACCGTGTCCGGCCGGGCGGATCTGGTTCAAGAAGCGCTCGACCTGCGGGTCACCCCGAAGTTCGTGGCCACCGCCAAAGGCCAGGGAGACACCGAAAAACGAACCGGGTATATGGTGCCGGTGGTAGTCGGGGGCACCTTTTCGTCCCCGACATTTCGGCCGGATGTCAAAGCCATGATTCAAATGGCGCCGAAAGAGACCGTCACTGAAATCCTCAAAGATCCGAAAAAGGGCCTCGACAACCTGGTCAAGCAGAAAAAGGAGGAGTTCAAAGACTTTCTGAATCTCAATCCGGAAAAAAAAGAAACAGCGCCGGCGGACCCATCCCGGGAAACCGAACAGCCGAAACAGAAGGAGAAACCCAAATCCACCCAGGAGCGGGTGGGCGACATTCTAAAAAAACTGCCCTTCGGAAACTGAACCCAAACGGCCGGGCCCCGAGCTTCCGCTTCATAGGAAAGATCAGGCCTCGGCCGCGGGGATTCGGCTTTTATTTTGAGAGCGCACAATATCGTTTAACCGAATACCTTTGATGATGGACGCGACGGAAGGAGGTGATGTGCTGTAGCGAGTTGAAGTTTTTGTATTTCTTTGGAGGAGAATACTATTAAATTGTTTTAAGGAGGAACAAAAGATGAAAAAAATTATTATGTTTGGACTGTGTGCCGCATTGTGTCTGTGCCTCGGCACACCTTCACTTGCGGTGGACCTGGACCCGCAAGATGCCGGTGACGTGCCGACCACCTTCGCCGTCGTCAAAGATGGGACCTTGGTCTATTCCAAGAGCCCGACCGCTTACAGCCCCGCGGAAATCAACAACATCATGGAGGCTTACGGGTATGAGCTGTCCGCGGATGCCGTCACCGATGATCTTCCCACCGGGTTTGCAAAAGCATCCGACGGCGGGGTCGTCTTCGGAAAAAGCCCCACCGCTTACGGCGCCAGGGACCTTCATGCGATCTTCAATGCCTATGGATTGACCCTTTCTCCCGAAGCGGCCGAAGGCCTGACCGGCACCAATTTCGCCACGGTCAGAAACGGAGAAATCGTCTTCGGCAAAAGCCCCACCGCTTACAGCGGCGCGACCCTGGATTCCATCCTTTCCGCCTACAGCGGACCGGAAGTGGCCGTCGTTGAAGAAGAAGTCGTGGTCGTGGAAAAAGACAGCGACGGCGACGGCGTCATCGACCGACTGGACCGCTGCCCGAATACCCCCATGGGCGTGGAGGTGGATGAGTTCGGCTGCCCCATCGAAGAGGAGGTCGCTCCGCCCCCCGTGGATACCGATCAAGACGGTGTTCCGGATGCCAGCGATATCTGCCCGGGCACCCCGGCCGGGGCCGTTATCGATGAAAGAGGCTGCTGGGTCTTGAGCGAGGATTACCTCTTCGAATTCGACAAGGCCGTGGTCAGACCCCAGTACTACTCCATGCTGGACGACGTGGTCGAGGTGCTGGAAGCCAACCCGGGTCTGCGGGTGGAGATTCAGGGGCATACCGACAGCATCGGCACCCATGCCTACAACATGGATCTTTCCAAGCGGCGGGCCGAGGCGGTCAAAGACTACCTGGTCAACCAGGCCGGCATCGCACCTGCCCGCCTGACCACGGTGGGATACGGCGAAACCCGGCCCATCGCCACCAACGCCACCAAGGAAGGTCGTGCGAAAAACCGACGGGTGGAGTTGAACCCCATCTGGTAGTTCAACGCTGCTTTTCACCCTGAATCCATATACCTCCTCAAGATGCCGGCGCCGTTTTCCGGCATTGCGAGGAGGTATTTTATAAGGAGGTTCCCATGAGGAATACCTGTTTCAGGATACTGACGGCGGTCGCCCTGTGTGCGGCCCTCTCCCTGATCGGATGCGCCACCCCCCGACACCAGCCCCCTTTCACTCCCCAGGATTTGAACCCCCAGCTTCGATCCGGCCAGTATTCCCAAGAGATCGACAACTATATCATTCTGCTGGACGCTTCCGGTTCCATGGGGGATACCTATGAGGAAAACCAGAAGGTCTATCTGGCCCAGGAGGTCGTCCGCAGGATTCATCAGACCCTGCCGGATATTCCGATCGAGGGGGCGCTTCGCACCTTCGGCAATGCCGACTCCCCCTTCGCTTTCCAGTCCGATCTGATTTACGGCTTTTCCCAGGATGATGCCGAAGAGGATTTCGAGGCGGTTCTGTACGGGGTGGAGGCCGGCGGAAAAAGCCCGTTGGGGCTGGCCGTCACCGAATCCATGGCGGACCTGAAGCCCTTGACCGGCAAGACGGCCGTGATCATCGTCACCGACGGCATTCTGGCCGATGATCCGGTTCCGCCCGCTCGGGAACTGAAAGCGGAATTCGGAGATTCGGTCTGCATCTTCACCGTATTTGTGGGGGACCACCGCACCGGCAGAAAGATCATGGAAGAGGTGACCGATATCGGAGACTGCGGCTTTATGGTGGACGCGGAAGCCATCTATCCGCCCGAAGGCGCCGCCGCGTTTGTGAAAGAGGTATTCCTGACCGATCTTACCGCCCGGGAGGAAGACAGCGACGGAGACGGCGTTCCCGATAACCGGGATCAATGCCCCGGCACCCCGAGAGGGACCCCGGTGGATGCCGACGGTTGTGCCTTTGTCGCCGAAGAACCCGAACCGGAGGGGGTTTCCGTCTATGTAGTCCAGGACCGGGACGGGGACGGTGTTCCGGATGATGCGGACGACTGTCCGCACACCCCCAAGGGCGTCAAGGTGGATACCCGCGGGTGCTGGATCATCAAGCACATCCGCTTCGATTTAAACGAATGGAAAATCAAACCCGAATACCATTCGATTCTGGATTCGGTGGCGGCCGTCCTGAAGGTGAATCCGAATCTGATGGTCGTGGCTCAGGGCCATACCGACAATACCGGTTCGGCGGCTTACAATATGGACCTCTCCCTGAAACGGGCCAAAGCGGTCCAGGCCTATCTGCTGAAGTCCGGCGTGCCGGCGAACCGGGTAACCACGGTGGGATACGGTTTCACCGAGCCGATTGCGCCCAATAGCACACCTCAGGGACGGGCGGAGAACCGGCGGGTGAACATGAAACCGCTGAACGTGCGATAAAAATTCCGACCCCCGCGAGACAACGGCCCCGCCGGCATCTTCATCGCCGACGGGGCCGTTTTATTTCAGGGCCGGAAAGATCGGAGGCTTTGGCACCGTTTCGGCGTGTCATTCAGATTGGCCGAAACGCGGCAAAGCCGAGGCTTTATTTAGACCCGGAATCCGCCGGCAGATAGACGGTGAAGGTGGTTCCTTTTCCCTGTTCGCTGTCGACGTAAATAGCCCCGGAATGGTTTTTCACCACGCTGTAGGTGGAGGCCAGCCCCAACCCCGCCCCTTTTCCCATCTCCTTGGTGGTAAAAAACGGATCAAAAATGCGATGACGGGTCATTTCACACATGCCTCCGCCGGTATCGGCAATGGCGATCTCAACATACCGGCCGGGGCGGACCCGCAACAGCTTGGCCTGCTTTCCGTCAATCAGACGATTATGAGTGCCGAGACGCAGGGTGCCCCCGTCCGGCATGGCCTCACAGGCATTGCAGTAGAGATTCACCAGGGCCTGTTCCATCTCCTCCGGGTTGACCGCCACCGACCACCCGTTCTCATCAAAGCGCTCGGAAATGCGGATGCGATCGCTTCTTAACCTTAGCCGCCGAAGGCTTCGGCCCATGAGATCATTGATCCCCAGGGTGACGACCGAATAGGGGCCGGTTCTGGCGAATCCCAAAATCCGTTTGGTGAGAGCGCCGCCGCACTGGATATACCCTTCGATGTCTCTCAGCTTTTTGGATACCGGATGATCCGGGTCGATCTGAAGTTGAATCAGGGAAATATTCCCCTGAATACACATCAGCAGGTTGTTGAAATCATGGGCCACCCCGCCCGCCAGGGTCGCCATCGCTTCCAGTTTCTCCGCCTGCCGAAGCCGCTCTTCCAGGTCCTCTCGCTCCTGAACCTCGATCTTCAATTGTTCATAGGCCTGTTTCAGGCATCGGTTCCCGGCCCGCAGATTATTGACGTATTCATTGGTTCGGCGGCGGACCGTGGCGGTGATCGCCTTCATAATGGACAGGGAAATGGGCGCCGATCCGGCGATGATCTGATCGAAATCCTCCCGCCGAATGGAAAGCAGCCGAACCGGACCGCCGGCCACCACCGTGGCGCTTCGAGGGGAGTGGTCGATCAGCGCCAACTCTCCGAACAGGGACAAGGGGCCGTATACCGCCAGAAGGTCCTGCTCCACCGAGGGATAATCCTTCCAGATCTCCACATGGCCGTCGAGGATGATAAAAAAACGGTTCCCTTCATCCCCTTCATGGAAAATGACCTCCTCCGCCGCATAGACCTCCTCCCGGCAGACCTGTTCGATCTGCCGAATATCGGCATCAGTCAAGGCATTAAAAAAATAGACTTTTTTCAAATAGTCAAAGTAGGCGCTCATGATACCCATATCCATTTCGGGGAAAGATTATCGGGGTGATTTCAGTATGACGTCAAATCAGATGCGCCCGCCAAAATCAATGGATGAAGAACCGTATTCTCCGGTAGAAATATCCTACTCTCCCGGTTCCCGGGCTTTCCGATACAACGATGTTCTTTTAATCAAGGTTCATGCAAAAAACGGGCCGTTCGAATGATTTGAAACCCGCTCCTTCCGGGCACATTGACACACCCCCGGCACCCTGATATCAAACCCTTCACCATGAACCTTTCCATCCCGCTCACCCCGGATCAAACCCGATGGCTCATCAGTGCCGGACTCTTTCTGTCGGGTCTTCTGTTTGGAATTCTGATCACCTGGCTGTGGTCCCGGGCCGCCCGGGGGCGTCAAACCGCGGACCTGGAAATCCGGATCGCCCGTCTCACGACCGAACGGGACGGGCTTACCGCCAAAATCGACAGACTGGAACCGGCCCTGGAGGACCGCCAGGAGGAAATTGAAGCGCTTCGGATTGAACGTGCCGGAATTCAGGCCGCCCGAACCGCGGACGCCGAAAAGCTGCAATGGGCGGAGACCGCGCGGGATCAGATGCGGGATGCCTTCGAGGTGCTGGCCCATCGGATTCTAAAAAGCAACTCCGAAGCCTTTTTGAATCGGGCCGGGGAAAACACCCGATCCCTGCTGAACCAGTTCAAGGGGGACTGGAACCTGCAGAAGGCCGAAATCAGGCAATTGGTGGACCCGGTTAAAGAGAACCTCACCGTTCTGGACAGCCATTTAAGGGAATTGGAGCAAAAACGGGAGGGCGCCTATGAGGGCCTGCGGACCCAGTTGAACCAGCTCTCCCGAACCCAGGCCGAGCTTCAGACCGCCACCGTCACCCTGACCCAGGCCCTGAAGTCTTCCACGATTCGGGGGCGGTGGGGGGAAATCCAGCTCCGCCGGGTGGTGGAAATGGCCGGCATGGTCAAGCATGTGGACTTTTCCGAACAGGTCCAGGGCGGCGACACCGGCCGGCCCGACATGGTCGTTCATCTGCCCCACGGGGGCAAGCTGCCGGTGGATTCCAAGGCGCCGCTGGAGGCCTATCTCGAGGCCGCGGGATCCGAAGACGAGGGGTTTCGTTCCCGGCGCCTTGCGGACCACGCCAAGGCCCTTCAAGGGCGGGTTCGGGAGCTGAGCCAGAAGAAATACTGGTCCCAGTTCGAGGAAGCACCGGATTTCGTGGTCATGTTCATTCCCAATGAGGCCTGTCTGTCGGCGGCCTTTGAAAAAGACCCCGGCATACTCGAATACGCGGTGGATCAGCGGGTCCTGGTCACCACCCCGGTGACCCTGATCGCCCTGCTTCGATCGGTGGCCTGGGGATGGCAGCAGCATCGCATGACCGAAAACGCCCGCCGAATCGCCGAAGAGGGAAAGGAGCTGTTTCGGCGCATGGAGACCTTCATCGGCCATCTGGGTGATCTCGGCATCCACCTCAACCGCACCCTGGACGGGTTCAACCGCTCGGTGGGGTCACTGGAGCGCCGACTGGTGCCGGCCATGCGGCGGTTTCAGGAGATGGGAATCGGAGAAGATCCGGATGAGAAACTTCCGAATCCCATCCATACCCGGGCCCGAATGCCCATGAATCCCAAAGAATTCATGGAAGCGGACGCCGAAGACGATTGAAGGAAGGGACCGGCGCGGCCCCTTCCGGAATCAACCGCCCCGGCTAGAGAATTTCCAGGGCGCAGGCCATGGCCACCCCGCCGCCGCCGCAGAGGGTGGCCAGCCCAAGCGTGTTGCCCCGTTTTCGCATCCCGTACAGCAGGGTGGTCATGATGCGGCATCCGGTGGCCCCCACCGGATGGCCCAGACCGATCCCCGAGCCGTTGATGTTGGTGATCTCCCGCTTCAGGCCGAGTTCGCGCTCACATCCGATGTACTGGGCCGCAAAGGCTTCGTTGACTTCGACCCGTTCGAAATCCGCGACCTTGAGACCGCTGCGGTCCATCAGATGATGAACCGCGGGCACCGGAGACAGCCCCATAATGGAGGGATGACAAGCCCCCCGTCCCACCGCTTTGATGCGGGCCATCGGGGTCAGCCCGAGTTCCCGGGCCTTATCCGCAGACAGGATGATCATGGCCGCGGACCCGTCATTGATGCCGCTGGAGTTGCCGGCCGTCACCTTGCCGATTTTGGGGACAAAGGCCGCCGGCAGTTTCTGAAGATCCGCCAGCGTCAAACCGGGGCGGAAATGCTCGTCTTTGTCGAAAACCAGCGGGTCTTTCTTTCGTCGGGGCACCTCCACCGGCACGATTTCCTCGGCGAACTCCCCTTCCAGATTGGCCCGTTCCGCCGCATTGTGGCTCCGCAGGGCCACCTCGTCCATCTCCTCTCGGGAAATATCCAGGTGCTGCGCGATGAATTCGGCGGTATGGCCCATGATGTAGGGTTTGCCTTTGAACATGCTCAGGGGCGGCTCATCCGCATTCACCGGCCCGTCCTCGGGATGGGGAATGATGTGAGACCCGCAGTGAAGGGCATGGATCATGGCGTCCACAAAGGTCTGGTCCTGAAGCCGACATCCCCACCGAGCCGCCGGCACCTCGTAGGGGACCCCGGACATATGCTCGGTGCCCCCGGCCAGGATGACATCCGCCATACCGGCCTGAATCATGGCCATCCCCGAGATGACCGCCTCCATGCCCGAAATGCAGACCCGGTTGATGGTGGCCGCGGTCACCGTATCCGGAATCCCCGCCAGCAGCGCCGCCACCCGGGTGACATTCAGGGTGTCCGAAGGCTCCATGCAGCAGCCGTAGCGCACATCGTCGATCAGAACCGGATCGATCCCGGCCCGTTTCACAGCCTCTTTCATGGTCACCGCGGCCAAAGCCGCAGCATTCATATCCTTCAACGTCCCCCCGAACGCCCCGATCGGGGTTCGGCAGGCGGAAACAATTACCACATCTTTCATGATGATCTCCCCTTATTTAAGATAAACCACATATTATCGCCTTGAAATCGCTACCGCGGATCAGAGTCTCAACCGACGTCCCTGCCTCGCAGTCACCCCTTGAACCTGGGTACTTGAACCTTGAACCTGAAAACTTGAACCTGAAAACTTGAACCTTGCCTTCCCCCCACATCACCGCCCTAAAAATCAAAAGGCCGTTTTCACAATGGAAACGACCCCTCTTCGATGATGATACCCAACTCTTGATGCCGACCTTCGCCTGTACGGCCCAAAATTGAATCCTCAGGACAGGGGCTCAGGCTTACGGAAACCGACCGGCGATGCACGATTCAACTTTTCTTAAATCCAGACCGGTGATTTGTCAAGAACGAAACTGAATGGCTCTTCAGAATAGGGCGACGCCGCAGCCGTAGCTCAGCCCCGCGCCTATGCTCCGCCCCATTCAAGGCAAAACACCATTCCACATGCGCGTCCCCGAGTTCAGCGATCAAGCCAGCGTCACCGCACCGGCCCCGCTCCTGACCGCCGCCCTGGACGCGACGGAACGTCTGGCCGCCCGGATCAAAAAAAGCAAAGCAGAAACCACCATCGCCGATATCATCGGGCGGATCGAACGGGAACTGACGGAACTTCGGAAAAAGCCGGTTTAAGGAAGGGATTTACGGCCCCGGTTTACTGAAACGAAAGCAGGGTATGATATACCCTGAAGGCACTGCCGGTATCGCGTTGATGGCGGGTTTGAAAAGTTGAAAGTCCGGAGACAATAACTTCGGATTGGGGACTGTATTGCGCCATCGCCTCTAAAAGCCGGGATTCCCACTGAGCGATATCTTTGTTCTGCACATAACCTATCATGCCGACTTCCGGCGCATCCGGGGCATAAATTCCGCAGACGAACATCCCCAAGCCTGCTTGGCCCATATATTCCGGAACGCCGCTGCTCCGATAAATGCGTTTGGCCTCGAAAGTGAATTCCCAATAGGCCCAGGTGCCGGTCAATTCCACAGTAAGGTCTGCGCGCGGCCTGTGTTTTCCGAGTTTGGGGGTGGTATTCAGCGGTTTATCGTCATGTACCGCCAGATCATACATCCATTGCGGCTGACCGGGGCGGCGCTTGACCGTGTTCATTGCCCGAACCAATTCACCGGTAATGGCAGGCTCCTCCTCTTCGGTATACTTCTGTTTTTCGAGCAGATCATAGCCCAGTTTGAGCCATGTGAACACATGTTTTCTGAAAAGGGCCCGGTATTTTGGTGTATGCGCGGAGACTCCGCAGTACCGTTCTTTCGCGCGCTTGCCGATCCCCATTAAACCGGCTCTGCGCAAAGTGTTTGGGCGATCAGATCCGTAGCGTCGGTCAGAGCCTGACTCTGCAGCCATGAAAGACGCTCCAACGGCTTGAACAGGTAAGTCCGATCACCATCGAACACGGTAAGATTCCGTTCAAAATACAACCATTGGCTGTGCTGACGCGTTAGACGTTTCTTTAATTCGGCGAATTCTCGTGCCAGGATAGTATTCGCCCGGTGAACTTGCAGGGTATCGGATTCGGTCACATCAACCAAACGGATTTCCAACATTGCCGATGGGTTCTGGTAAACCACGGTGACGGCGTGTTGCTGGTTGTCTTCATCGCCGAGAAAATCATCCAGTTGATCTTTCAGCACTTCGATGTAGGCGCGGATTTCAGTTTCTGAAGGCTCCTTTAGAAGATCATGGGAGACTTTGCCGCGCAACAGTTTACCTTTCTCGTAGATTAAGTCCCTGATCAGGATGCGCTCTTCGGCGGACAGCCCAAGCGCATTGTATACCCGTTCATTGGCTTGTTTTTCCAATTTCTCCCGCTGATACTGCATGCTCGATCTGTCGATTAAAATAGCGGAATAATCTTCGGCTGCGGCTAATTGATCGTAAAGCTGCGAAAAAGCATTTACATCATCATTGGAAAAATCAGGGACCGGCAGAAAATTGAGAGTAGCGAGATTGCTGATAGACTTCTGTACGCCGATTTGCGCGGCCAGAAAAAATTCAAAGTAGCGGGCGAAGTTAGAAATCACATAGAACGCCAGGGTTTTGAGCATATCTTCACTTCCGGGAGCGCCTGCAATGCCGATTTGTCTGGCGGGAACAGCTATGAATTCATTGCTGAAAACGGCAAATCGGCGTGATACATCTACGATCAAATGCGGCGGGCGGGAAACCTGCAACGGCAGTTTATCCCGGCCTTTGCGTGTGTACCTTTCTTCTTCAGGAATAATTTCTAACGCTTCCTGCGGAAAAGTATACAAACGGCTTTCTTTGGGTAGGTTCTTTATCAGGAGGCGCTTCTTGCCGGTCAATTCAGGTACCGGCACGATGTCTTTGTCCGTTCGGAAACGAATTTCAATCCCCTGATGAATTGCCAGTTCATGCCTCTCCGCGAATTGTGCCAGAGTAGAAAAACGATCGGAAATCCTTTCAAGCAGACGTCCATCTCTCGGGGTTCCCCACAGCGCCAGTTTCCAGGTCAGCGCATCGCCCATGGCCGCTTCACTTGTGCGGACGCGGCGCAGTTCGGCGCCGTTGACGGTAACCGCCCAGCTTTCCCTATTGCCTTTGCTGCGGGTGGCGGGCTGGGTAATGCGGAAAGGGGAAAAGACCGTGATGATTTCATCCGCTTCCTCACTCAGCGGTGCATAAAAGAAACTCGCGGCGGGAACCTGGGCACGCCCTGCAAACAGTACGGAAGAGAGATTGGCGAAATTGACCACCGCCCGGGTATCGGTTTTTTGGAAAAAGTTCTTCCGGAACCCCACAGAAGCGGACTTGAACAAACTCATCGCGGGCATCAGCATTCCCACCGCACCATCATCGCGGACATGATCCAGAACTTTCCAGGCAAAGGCTTCCGCAAGTTGATTACGGCCTACCGGATGATCTTTCTTATGCTTCTTCATCCACTCCAGCGCTGGTTTTTGTCTGGTTTCCTGCCACGGGGGATTACTGGCGATCCAATGGAAGCCTTTATCCGAAGGCAGAATATCCGGATCAAAAAAATCGCCGCACAGGATATTCTTATTTTGCAGTTCGGGAAGCTTGAACCCCTTGTAACGTCCACCTAAATCGGGCGGATCTACATAATCCAGCAGCGTCAGCGCCAAACTGAGGCCCGCCACCTGGCAGGCGTCAGGGTCCTGATCGATGCCGAATACCCGGCGGGTCAACAACTCTCGCAATTCAACGGGACGTAATTGCCCGCGCTCGACCAGAGCCTGTTCAATCATTCGACGGTACGCCTGCACCAGAAACGCGCCGGAGCCGCAGGCCGGGTCCAGCACCGTACTGTCGACTCCCAACGGGTGACGACTTTCCAGTTCATCCAGCATGAAATTGACCAGATGGACCGGCGTATAATATGCGCCTTTTTCCTCTGCCTTGCTCTTGCCCTTGCCCAGGCTTTCCGCATGAAGAAACTGCTCGTAAATCACCGACAATGTTTCCAGGGGTATGTAGGAAAAATCATAGGCTTTGAAGCCCAGATGCATTTGTCCGGAGACTTCATCACCGTTAAAAACGGCGGCGGTTTTTTGAATATGACCCTCAGTAACGCTATGAAATGAGTCGATGCTGAAAATATCTCCGTTCAGCCAGCCTTTCAGGCGCTCGTTAACGGCCTGGAACCCTTTCAGACTGGCCTCACGTCCAAAAATCGCCTGCTCCGGTATGTTCCATTCCGCCAGACGGCGGGGTGACAGAATATCCCGATCTTTCAGATAGCGTAGAAAAACATATTTGCCCACCAAGGCATTCGCAGTGTGGGAATCCAGTTCTTGACTGATCAACCACTTGCCCAAACCCTCCAATTCGCCTAAGAGCTTCCAGTCCACCCGGTTTTCCGGCCGGATACGATGTCCCCAGGTTTTCCACAAATTACCGTTATCAATGGACTCCGCCTGGAAGTCTTGAAATTTACCCAATGCCTCATTGATGCTGAGGGCAATATCCAACATCCGTTTTTCAGGAGCGGCAGAATCCGCATAATCAAATCCGGAATAGAC